>NZ_JAYGIH010000076.1:0-165519 GCF_034932455.1 Leptolyngbya sp. CCNP1308
CACCACATTAACGGGTGTCATCAAGACGACCGTCTGGATAATCTCCAAGTGCTGCACCGTCACTGCCACGACCAGGCACATGGGGCAGGTCGTCACCGCTCGTTCCGTACGAATGACAACGACTCACTTGTTGAGGAGCCGTGTGAGGTGAAAGTCTCACGCACGGTTTTGAAGCCGAGCGGAGGGGGTAACCCCTTCGCTTAGGCAACTGTCTGTCGGTGTTCCACCACCGGCAGGCAGCGCCAAAGTTTTCGAGTTCTGTGTGGTCGCCGGTCGGGTTGAACGGCTTAACGTAAAAGAGTACTGGTACAGACGCTCCCCGTCAACCGTGGAGGAGAACCGACTAGTAAAGGAAGTTGAAAAATTGCAGCCTACAACAGAGGGGTGGTTATACCAAATTCCCTTGTTTAATATGCTGTATGTGGATATTAAACTGATAGATTTCCACCCAATCATCACTACAGGGGTATTAGGCAATCAGATTTCCACTCAATTCGCCATGCGGGGATAGCAGACAGAAAGCTTCTCTCTAATGAAGAGTTAGGTTCAATAGGAGGAAAATAAGTGTCAGTCGAGTCGCTTAGAAATCAAGTATCTCAGCTTCAGAAAGAAAAAGCTCGATTGGGAGCCTCTTTGACCTGTGAGCAAAATAATGTACGAAAGAAGCAGGCAGAGATCAACCAAATCACAAGATCAATTACTCGCAATACTTCCCCATCAATGCTGCAATCAAAACAGCGTCAAATTGAGACTAAGGAAAGGCAATTATCAGAATATCAAAAGAAAGCTGCCAACCTCGCAAGTAAGATGGCAAGCAAAGATACTGAAATATTACGAAAGCTAAATGAGCTTGATAAAGCAGAGGCTCAATCTCAACGGAAAAAGGATCAAGATGAGAAACGCAGGAGAGATGTCATGCTCCGGCAATCTCGCGAGGTGACGAGGGAGATTGAACGGCAGTCTCATCTTCATAGCCGCATGTCTGCTTCACCAATCATAATAAAGTTTGAGGATCTTCCAGAGAAAATTACTGTCCTATTCATAGCGTCAAACCCTAATGATCAGACGCAGTTGAGATTGGATGAAGAAATTCGAGAAATTCAGAAGAAAATTAGAGAGTCTGATTACAGAGAATCAATCAATTTGGAATCTATTTGGGCAACCAGACCCACTGATTTGTTGCAGGCTATTAACGAATACAAGCCAACAATTGTGCATTTCAGCGGACATGGTTCAAACCACGATGAATTAGTTTTGCAGGACGATGTAGGCAATTCTCAGATTGTCAGCAAAGAAACTTTGGTAGAACTGTTTAAAGTCGTTTCAAGCAATATACAGCTTATTGTCTTCAATACATGCTTTTCGGAAAATCAAGCCAATGATGTAACCGATCATATATCTGCTGCCATAGGTATGGGAAACTCTATAGGAGATGAAGCAGCAAGAGTATTTGCCGCACAGTTGTATTCTGCAATTGGTTTTGGTAAGAGCGTTGGTGAAGCATTTGGACAAGCTAAGGTCGCTTTGATGCTTCATAACATCCCTGAAGAGAATACACCGCAACTTTTTGTATCTAGTGATCTAAATGAATATGATATTGTACTGGTACAACCACTAGAAGCCTGAAAATTGGCTTCACGAGGACACCTAAGATTTCACTTTACTCCTGGCTTGCTATACTGTTAAGCAGTTTTTAGACTAGCTAAAGATAGGCCCAATAGACCTCAGAAAATTATTAGAATTTTGATTAATTGTTTAGGGCTAAATAATTTCAACAACGACAAAAACAAATTATCTGGGTCATTTTTAAGCGCGATTGCCTCAACTCTAAAACTTATTTTGCCCTCTAACACAAACTGATTTACAGTTCCCAAAACCCGGTTTCTTTCCTTGTTGTTAGTAGGCAAGATTAAAGCGCTTGGCGTCTTTAATGGAGCAAGCGCTTTAATCTTGAACTACGATCGCACCATCCCCCGCCCAACCAACCCAAAGCACCATGCTCACCGTCAGCCCAGAGCGCATTCAGCTACCCCCCGGCAGCACCGTTACCCTGCACTACCAAACCTGGGACGACTACGAGACCCTGCTAGCCAGCCGCCGCGACGATGCCGCCATCAAAATTCGCTTCAACGCCCACACCCAACAGATTTCGCTTATGGCTCCCATGGCAGGCCACGGCAATCGCAGCCGCACCCTAGCTGACCTGGTAACGGCGCTCTTACGACATCAAAATCGAGATTGGCATGGCTTCGACCCCGTTACCCTCAAACGCCTGCGGCAAGCCGGAGCCGAACCCGACGCCTGCTTCTACATCCAAAACTGGCAGGCGGTTTTAGGTAAAGAGCGCATTGACTTATCGATCGACCCTCCACCAGACTTAGCGATCGAAGTCGATCTCACCTCTTCGACTGAGCTAGAGGTGTATCAACTGCTGGCGGTGCCAGAGGTCTGGATCTATCGCCAGGGACAGCTAAATCTCTATGTCTTAACCGAATCGGGCTACGGCGATCGCCCCACCAGCCTTACATTCCCCACCGTAGATGTGAAAGCTCTGCTGCCCCAGTATGTTGAGCGAGCCTGGGCAGCAGGGTCTAGCGTCGCCCTGCGAGAGTTTGAGCAATATCTCCAGACATTGGCTTAAGTAAGTTAGGCACGGCAATACCCAAGAAAAAGCCCCCTGCTTTCTAAAAAACAAGGGGATTGAGGTAGCTATGCAGGGTCTCTAGTTCAGCGCTTCAAGGTAGTCGCGGACGCGATTGCGGCGTTTGGGCTGGCGCAGCTTTTGTAGCGCTTTAGACTCAATCTGGCGCACTCGCTCGCGGGAAAGCTCTAGGGCGCGGCCAATCTCAGCTAGGGAGTAGGGGGTGCCATCGCCCAGGCCAAAGCGCATGTTGATCACGTCTTGCTCACGGGTGGTGAGGTCGGCCATCAGCTGTTGCAGGTCGCGGCGCAGCGACTCACGAATCAGCATGTCTTCGGGCGACATGCAGTCGGTTTCGAGCAGGTCGCCCAGCTCGGTGTCGCGGTCTTTGCCCACCTTGGTTTCGAGCGAAACGGCGCGGGGAACGCGCAGCAGCACTTCGCGCACCTGGGCGGCGGTCATGTCAAGCTCGCGGGCGATGTCTTCAATTGAGGGGGTGCGGCCTTTCTCCTGGGAGAGCTTGCGCTGGGCCTTTTTGATTTTGTTGAGCTTTTCGGTGATGTGGACAGGCAGGCGAATGGTACGGCTCTGGGTGGCGATCGCGCGGGTAATGCCTTGGCGAATCCACCAGTAGGCGTAGGTGCTAAAGCGGTAGCCCTTTGTGGGGTCAAACTTTTCGACGGCCCGCTCTAGGCCCAGGGTGCCTTCTTGGATGAGGTCGAGCAGTTCTAGGCCCCGGTTTTGGTACTTTTTAGCCACCGACACCACCAGGCGCAGGTTGGCCTTGATCATGTGCTCTTTGGCACGAATGCCTTCGGAGATCGCTTTCTCTAGCTCGGGCACGGTGATGGCAGTGAGGGCGGCCCAGGCGCGCTTACCTTCGGCCAGGGTGGGCTTGAGTTCAGCAATGGGCACTTCGGCCTCGGCGGCCCAGCGCTCTAGGGAAGGGCGATAGCCCAGTTGGGAAGACA
Organism: Leptolyngbya sp. CCNP1308; assembly: GCF_034932455.1. Lineage (NCBI taxonomy): Bacteria > Bacillati > Cyanobacteriota > Cyanophyceae > Leptolyngbyales > Leptolyngbyaceae > Leptolyngbya > Leptolyngbya sp. CCNP1308. Next base: position 3,613 of record NZ_JAYGIH010000076.1, read on the forward strand.
GGCGATCGCGGGTTTGCAGCAGTTTGCTGTAGGTGGCCAAAATGCCGCCGGTTTTCTCTGCCGCCTGGTTGAGATCGACCAAAAGCTGCATGTAGCCCTGAACGCACTGGGCCTCAGAGACCTCTTCGTGGCGCTCTAGCAGGCGCACTCGGCCAATTTCTTGCAGGTAGAGGCGCACTAGGTCAGTGGTGCGACGGCCCTTTAATACCTCGGCGGCATCGGCTTCAAAGTCGCCCTCGTCGTCGGCAGCGGAGAAACCTTTGAGAGACAGGGATGCCCCCTCATCCTCATCCCCAAGGGGGAGACTGAACTCTCGATCGGGCCGGGCGGAGGCTTCGTTTTTGCTGTAGTGGGGTGTTGCTACCATGACGTGCTCTAGTAACGTGTACTAAACTTGTGCCGATAGGCCATTTGCCAACCTGGTTTCAGTATTCCCACACCGCCAAGACTTTAGAACAATGGCTGGAGTTCCGGGGGCTGGGCGGCGCTTTGAGGGCGGCCCGAGTCTATGGGGTGGGGCTGAGGGAGGCGATCGCTAACCGACACCGTAATCTACGCCGATTGGCGGGGTAATTCCTGACGGAACGTTACACCTTGGCAAAAACCTTACATTGAACCCGAAGTGACCTATAGGATTAGGGCATTCGTTGCAATTGGGAGCAGATTTCGCTAATGGTTAACGGTCTTCCCTGGACGGCTGATGCCCAGGCCAAGCTCAAAAATATTCCGTTTTTTGTGCGCGCCCAGGCCCGCAAGCGCATTGAAGATGTGGCTCGCGAAACCGAGGCCGAAGCCGTGACGGCAGATTTGGTCGAACAGGTGCGGCTGGAGTTTGGCCAGTAGTCCTGTCATGCTTTCCTAACCGCTTATGAATGAACCGCCGACTCTGCCCTGGGGTACAGGCTGCGGCGCGATCGCAGCGATACAGTTAGGCTGTGTTCTGATGGCTACAAATGCCCGGCAGGCCTTAGCAATGGGCAGCCCCAGGGCCTGAACCCGGCTGAAGCCCTTGCAAACCATAAACCATAGCTAAAAGATTGCAAGTCGAAGTCATAACGAGTATGATTTAGAGAAGCCTAGGCCCTAGTGGTACGATTTCAAGATTAGGCCCGACGGCAAAAGCACAGGTTTGTTGGTTATCCATTCGATTGACAGAAACAAAGAGAGGCCATATGGTTGCAACCGCTGAGAAAAATAAGACCAAACGCGGGTTTTATCCCACTCGCATTGATATGACGGCTGAGGTGCGATCGCAGGTTTGTGACGTGCTAAACCAAACCCTGGCCGCCACCCTCGACCTCAAAACCCAGACCAAGCAAGCCCACTGGAATGTCAAGGGCATGGACTTCTACCAGCTGCACGAGCTGTTTGACGAGCTGGCCGGTGAGCTAGAAGGCTACGTCGATATGGTGGCCGAGCGCGTTACCGCCCTGGGTGGTACTGCCATGGGCACCGCCCGCATCGCCGCCAGCGAGTCGATTTTGCCCGAGTATCCGATTGATGCTGTGGAAGGCGCTGAGCACGTCAACGCCCTGGCTGAGCGTTTTGCTGCCTACGGCAAGCACGTGCGCGAAGCCATCGACACCACCGATGAGCTGGGCGATGCCGACACCGCCGACCTCTACACCGAAATCTCTCGCACCATTGACATGCGTCTGTGGTTCCTAGAAGCCCACCTGGTGAAGAAGTCCGATCGCGGTTAATCGTCGCAGTCCTCTAGTTCAGGGCTAGCTAAAAGTCGGGGAGGCAACCCATGCCTCCCTGGCTTTGTCGTTTTAAAGCAGAATTTTTGCCGACGGACTAGGCTTAAGGCTGCGGCCTTGCGGTAGCAAGACTCGGTTTTAAGCAGGTACCATAACGCTTCAGTAGCGCTGTTGCTCACTATGCCTAACCCGGCTTCTCAAGTTCCCAATTCTGATGCGGTCGAGGGCGCGCTTCGCGAAGCGATTCCTGGGGAAATCGCCCTGGCAACCACGGTCGAACCCGAGCATCCCCACGGCCACAAGCATTCCCACGGCCATGATCACCATCATGGGCATGGGCACAGCCACACCCACGGCGCTGTGGATCCTGAAATTGCGGCCTCGGAGCGGGGGCTCTGGGCGGTGAAATGGTCGTTTGTGGGGCTGGTGATTACGGCGATCGCCCAAGCGGTTGTCTTTGCCCTCTCCGGCAGCGTTGCCTTGATGGCCGATCTAATTCACAACGTGGGCGATGCCATGACCTCGGTGCCGCTGGGGGTGGCGTTTTTGCTGGCGCGGGCCAAACCCTCGCCCCGCTTTGCCTACGGCTATGGACGAGCGGAGGATTTGGCCGGGGTGGCGATCGTGGCGGTGATTTTCTTGAGCGCCCTAATCACCGGCTATGAGTCGATTGAGCGGCTACAGCATCCCCAACCGCTGGATCATCTGGGGGCACTGGCGGTGGCGGCGGTCATCGGTTTCATTGGCAATGAAGTTGTGGCCCTGTTTCGGCTGCGGGTGGGACGGGCAATTAACAGCGCCGCCCTGGTGGCCGATGGGCTGCACGCGCGGGCTGATGGCCTGGTGAGCCTGGCGGTGCTGGTGAGTGCCCTGGGTGTGGGGCTGGGCTATCCCTGGGCCGACCCGGTGATGGGCCTGGTGATTACCCTAGTGCTGTTGCGGGTGGTGTGGCAATCGACCCAGACGGTGTTTACCCGCTTGCTCGACGGGGTAGAGCCCGCGACGGGCGATCGCCTGCGCCATGAAGTGGAGCATGGCGTTGAGGATGCTGCCGCTACGGTGACTCAGGTGAAAGCGCGATGGCTGGGCCATCGGCTGTATGGCGAGGTGAGTCTGGGGGTGGAGCCCGATTTGTCGGTGGCGGCGGGGGATGCGATCGCATCCCATCTCAGGACTCACCTGCACCAGCAACTGCCCTACCTGGCTGAGGTCACCATTCAGGTGCAGCCCCAACAGCCTACTGCCTTGGACTAACGACATCACTTGAGTCTGTCCACGGTTCTTCTGACTTTGGGCGACTTCTGGAAAACTTTCTCCCTAATGGTGGGTAGTGCCCACCCTACGGTGGCTACAGTCGCTCGATAAAGCAGGGATCTTCTTTTCTAGAAATCGCTTTTAGCCGCCGAGCTGGTGGCAGCGCGACAGCCGCAGCATCATGGCATCGAGTCGGGCCAGATCGCCAAAAGCCCCTCCCTGGCCGGTCAACAAGCCGCCCATTTGCAGCGAGGCGATGCGCGGCACCCGCCAGTACCACAGGGCGGGGAGGTGCCCTCTGGGGGCTTCAAGGTCAAAGTCTAGCCAGGTGTAAAACCGCAAAAACCCGATGGGCCGCAGGGGAAACAGCATCAGCCACCCCACTTCTTCAAAAAAAGGATGAGGGGTAGACCAGTTGCGCAGGGCGGGGTCAAAGTCGATGGTTTCTAGGGTGGCGGCATAGATCTGAAGCTGGGCCGAAAAGCCAAAGTGCCCGCCGCTGGCTCTCTGCCAGCGATCGTCAAGGGCGTGCAGCAGTTGGCAGGGCAAAGCGGCCAGGGCTTCGGTGGTCAGGTGGCTTGGTGCAGTTTCCTGCAGCAGGGCTGGTTCACCGCTTTGGCCCTGCACTACGGCGTCGAGTAGCAAATCTGCCGTCAGCCGATCGGCCTCTTCCCAGTCTTGTTCGTCGAGCAGCAGGCTGAGTTCGCCCAGGCTCTCGTCTAAACTGCTGTGAAAGGCGGAGCTGTTAGAGGCACGGTTGTTAGAGCGGTTAGACAGCACGGGTTGGCCCTCCGGCGATCACAGTTGGGGCGGCGGGGTCAACGGCTGGAGTTGCCGCCGCAGTTAAAGGCATGCATTCGTTCAGATGGTGGATCACCGCCGCCATGACATCTAGGCTTAGGCGGTAGCGATCGCTCAGACTCGGGCAGCACCAGCGCCAGGTCGGCAGGTGGCCCAGGGGCGCTTCGAGGTTGAAATTGAGGTCATGGTAGGGCCGGTAGCCCTGGTAAAACAGCGAGGGCGGCTCGCGCCAGCCGAGGGCTTGCTGAAAGGCCAGCCACTGCTGGCGATCGTCCTGCTGCACTTGCTGCTGGGCTCGGTGCACCTGCTGCTGCGCCTTAAACCCAAAGCGCTTATTGCTGTAGCGGCTCCAGAGGGCATCGATGGTGGCTAGATCGACGGCAGGTATCCGCTGTACGGTGGTGGCGGTGATGGGTTGCATGTCGCGGTCGAGGGCCTTGAGGAGGACGGCTTCAGTTTCCATGTCGGCCTCTTGCCAGGCCTGCTGGTGCAGCAGGTCGCGCAGGCGGCTGTAGTCAACTCCGGCGGCAGACTCAATGCTGCCATACAGCTCATTGCGCACGGTCGCCTCCAGGGCGAGCGCTTCATTGGTGGAGATATCTCGCAGGCGGCGGGCCTGGTCTAGACGTCCCTGGTCAAACTCGGAGGGGTACAGGCTGCTGGCCATGGTCTGGCGACAGAGCGCTAGGTACTGCTCTAGGTGCTCTCGGGCCTGCTGGGCCTGCTTTTGGCGGTCGCCTTCGGCCTTTGCCTCGGCGGCTAGGCGAGCATCTTCGGCAGTCTTGGCGGCATTCTGATTGGTTTTGAGCTTGATGTCATCGTCGTAGCTCTGCTGGTGCTTTTGGTAAATGGCCTCGGCCTCGGGGGTTGGCAGACCCAAGTTTTCAGCTAACTCTTGCAACACTGGCCAGAGAGCTTTAGGGGCAAAGGGTGGCCCTTCCCCCAAAGTACGCAAGCGACTAAACTCTGCCGAGGTGATCTCTTCAAAGTGGCGGCATTTTTCGGCACGGGTGCGGTAGGGGCCAGCGGCTCTGGCGTTGAGCACTTCAGCCAGTTCCACCGAGAGTCCCAGGCGCTGACGCAGCAGGTTGAGATTGTCGAGTTCGGTGGGCGACAGCTCGCCCTGGCTGCGACTGTAAGTTTCAGCCTCGATCAGGTAGTCACACTCTGGAGAAAACAGCACGCCGCTCTGGGCAACGGCCATCAGGCCGGTGAGATCGTCGGCTTGATGAGTTTGAACTTGTAAGTTGATATCGGCCAGCCTTAGTCGAATATAGGTTTCGATGGGATTGTAATAGAGGCGATCGCGCAGCCGCCGCAAAATTGAGCCGAGCAGGTCTGACTCAGCATCAAACTGCACTCCAACGCTAATTTCAGCGACATCTCTAACCTCTGGAACCTTCTCAAACCGCGTTTGGCCCATGCCATCTAGGTCAAGCAGGTCGTCAATGAGATAGCGAACCTCGGTGACCACCTCGTCACTTTTGAGATCTGTCTCGACGATCTTGATTAAAAATGTAATAGTTTGCGCCAAGCCTGCACCTCACAGCCGCCCCTAAATTAAGTCCTAGCCGCAGACACCTTATAGTAAGTAAGGTACGAAATAAAGCTCAATAGTAAGCCAGATAGGGAATACAGCTCATCTAAAACGGTTTTCTCCAGGGCGTCGGCCTCCTGCTGGCTGAGTTGATAAAACTCTCGCCCATGGATGAGGCGACCTCGATTAAACTCGGAGGCCGAGAGCTGGGTTAACACCTGCTGACGGAAGCTGTCGGCATCTTGCCCCAGGCTGTCGGGGTTTAGTGTATCTAGCACCAGGGCTTCGAAGGTTTGGCGGTAGTCAAGTAGGCGCTGCTGCTGCCGACGCTGGTGCTGGCGCTCAGTCTCAGCATCTGCCTCGGCCTGCTGACGAGTTCGCTCGATCTCCGTGCGCAGGGTGCGCAGCCGCTCGTCCTTGAGAAATTCGGCATCGGCTTTGGGCAGGCTCATGGTGATGGCCTTGTCTTGCATGACCTGCCAAAAGTCTTCGTCTAGGGTGATTTCTTCTTTGCAGGCCAGCAGCTCTTTGCGAAAGTGCTGGTATTTTTCGCTCAGGGTTTTAAAGGGTCCCATGGCTCTAGCGTTAAGGTCATTGGCTTGGTCGTCAGAAATGCCTACCTGGTGGCGCACTAGCAATAGATTGGCGCGGGCCGCTGGAGTGATTTCGCCAAAGGTATAAACGTAGCTTTCGGCCTGGGTGAGATAGAGGGTTTGGGGAGGCAGCAGCGCTTCCCCCAGGGTAAGCAGCTGAGCCAGTGCTTTGGCCTGGTTGGTTTGCAAGGTCATGGTGTGAGCGGGCGGCATTTCAATAGCAAACAGGCTGGTTTGCTTAGTGCGGTCTAGCCAGTCGCCTACCCGCCGTAGCACCACTCTAAATTTGCTGAGGGGAGCTTCAAACCGGAGAGCGCCATAAAGCTCTGGCTCAGGGGTATTGGTAGGTGGTTTGCCTGCACCGGGGGGCTGGCGTTTCGGCTGTGGGAAAAAAACAAAGGCTGTATGCTCCAGGCCACTGAGCCGGGTGATACTGCTGCAAAGCTCTTGAATTGCTGCGTGGATAATCTTGGGTTCTGCATTGTGCTCCAGGGATTTAACCGAGAGCCGAAAACCGTTATCCAAGGTGAGATTTTTGGCCATTTCGGCTGATTGTAAGGGAGCGCTGGCTAAGTATATCAGCGCTGCTTGAATTTAGGGTTCCATCGCCACGAAGCTGATATTTAATAAGGGTAGCTTAGTCAGATCAGGAATGAGCTATGCCGCTAATCTTTCTTTCTTACCGCCGTTTCGATAGCACACCCATTACCCGTAATATTCACAACAGCCTGGCTGAAGCCTATGGTAGCGATACTATTTTCTTGGATGAGAAAAGTATCCCTAAGGGGGCAGATATTCGAGATTATATTAGGGACATGCTCAGTCAGTGCGCGGTTGTGCTGCCTGTAATTGCCTCAGGCTGGCTCAGCAGAATTACCTCATTTGGTTTTGGGCCTGATAGCTGGGAACAGCCTAATGACTGGGTGAGAATGGAGTTGGAAGAGGCATTGGCCAATAACCTTACTAAGGTTGTGCCATTGCTAATTGACGGGATCGACATGCCTCGGGCAGATCTACTGCCAGATGGGCTAAAGGCGCTGACCTATCGTAATGGATTTCACTTTAGCTCTGAGGCATTTAATGAGGACATGCCAAGACTGATTCGTGAATTGAATCGGATGATTGATGGGACTGTTTTGGCTTTGCCAGAAAAGTTGTTGAGCCAGTCAGATGATGAGGCATCGCGACAAGCATACTATCGACATGAGGTGCGCTATTGCCTTGAGAGTAATGATGGACAACTCGATGAAATTAGCCAAATCTACCTTGATGCTTTGAGGCAGCATTTGCAACTGACTCGGGAGAGCACTAAGCGCATACAAGACGCTGCCCAGCAACCCTATAGCCGATATACAGCGGCGGTCAGGCAGTTATTTGCTCATCAGACTAAGATGACCAGCGGAGCAGAGGCTGCGGAGGCTTTTTCTACGGTTGTGCTGGATAGGCGAGCGCTTAACCATTTGGATCGGCTCCACCATAATCTGGCTCTACCGCAGTGGAAGGCCCTTAGGATCAGGCATCAGATTGAGAAAGAGTGGGAAGATCGCCATCGATATTCTTCTAAGCCGGTGCTAGGAGCTGAGGGCTAGGGCAAACAGAAACCCCGACACTTTGAGAGGTGCCGAGGTTTCTGTTTGAGCTGAATATGAATTTTTACTTAAAGCCGACGGAAGCCTGCCACACGAAGGCCAGTAGCAGGAAAAATACGGGGATGATGGGCAGCACGTCTACCAGGGGGTCGAACAGGGAGTAGGCCTCGGGCAGTTTGGCCAGCAGCATTGCGACTTCCATTAATGATTATCCTCTCGTTACACAGCCGAAACCAACCTCTGATCTTGGCCGAGCCTTACCCTGAGCGCCCTGGCTGAAATCTGAGAATTGGTAAATTTTCTTCGCATTTTATCATGGCGGGGGGGCGTCTAGGTTGGCTGCGATCGCGTTTGGCGCTAACCAGTGGGCAAATTCTGTGGTGAAGCGATCGCCCAAAATCGCCTCCCGGATCCGCTGGGTAAAGCGCACCAGCTCGGTAATGTTGTGGATTGAGATCAGGGTGAAGGCCAGCATCTCCTTGGCGTGGATCAGGTGGCAAAGGTAGGCGCGGCTAAAGTTTTGGCAGGTGTAGCAGGGGCAGGTGTCGTCGATGGGGGTGTAGTCGCGGCGAAAGCGCTGGTTTTTGAGGTTCCAGCGGTCGCCCGCCACCAGCGCCGCCCCGTGGCGGGCCAGCCGGGTGGGTATGACACAGTCGAACAGGTCTACCCCAGCGGCGATCGCCTGGGCCATTTCCCGATAGGTGCCCACCCCCATCAGGTAGCGGGGCTTGTGCTCGGGCAGGCAGGGGGCGGTGGCCTTCACAATAGTTTCGATCAGCTCCGGCGGTTCGCCCACGCTGACCCCGCCGATCGCATAGCCCGGCAGATCCAATGTCGCCAACTGCTGCGCGGCCTCGGTGCGCAAGTCGGGGTAGACGCCCCCCTGCACAATGCCAAACAGCGCCTGGTCGGGCCGTTTATGGGCCTCGACGCAGCGCTGGAGCCAGCGCCAGGTGCGATCGGTGGAGGCTTTGATCGTCTCGCGGCTGCACGGGTAGGGCGGGCACTCGTCAAAGGCCATAATCACATCGGCCCCCAGATCGTTCTGGATCTGAATCGAGGTTTCGGGGCGGATATTGATAATACGGCCATCCTTGGGGGATTTGAAGGTGACGCCGTCTTCAGTAATCGTGCGCATCTGGCTGAGGCTAAACACTTGAAAGCCGCCGGAATCGGTCAGCATGGGGCCGTCCCAGCCCATGAAACGGTGCAAGCCGCCCGCCTCGGCCACAATGTCTTCGCCCGGTTGCAGGTGCAGGTGGTAGGTGTTGGAGAGCACCATCTGCGCCCCAGTGGTGGCCAGCTGGGCGGGGGTGACGGTTTTGACGTTGGCCAGGGTGCCAACGGGCATAAACCGAGGCGTGTGCACGGAGCCGTGGGGGGTGGTAAAAGTGCCCGCCCGCGCCTGGGTGTGGCTACAGCGAGCGTCGCAGCTAAAGGAAAAAGCCTGGGTCAATGGAACGAACCGGGGGGTAAGAAAGCGGGTTTTATCATATCATCCAGCTTTCTCAGGTAGGCATTTAAGATGCACACGGCATGATGAATCGCATCTTATGCAGAAATTCACAGTGGCAATATGCGTCATTGCTGTTGTAATAGATTGTCTCGCTGCCACCACCTCAGAGGCACTGCTTAACACAATGACAAAGCGTTCAGCTTAGGTAAGTCAGCATTTTATAGATAGGACATAAGACTATATGGCAGAAAAGTGTTGATGGCTGACAAAAAGCGCCCCATAAACTGAAGTAATCGAACAACGTGCTCCACGAACTTACAAAACCCTCAAGAACTAACCCACTTTTTTAAGGCTCTTCAACTTCTTGAAGAAATTTATTCTTAGCAAAAACTCCAATAAAAAGATAGCTATAAAACGTCCCTCACCATGTCTTACATCGGCCTCAAGGTTAAAAGAGGTACTGCCATTTGCCGCGATCATTTTATTGACGGCATCCATCTTGCTGGTCCATTTTCCACCATGAAAAAAGGAGTTTCTGATGCTTTTGCGCAAACCCTTCAAAAACTCTTGCATAAGCTGATAGAGATCCGGCGGCAAATCAAATTCATTAAGAAATTTTTCAATTCGCTTAGAATCGCTTGATACCTCAATATCTTCAATATTTCCGCAGTTCTTGCACTTTTTCCCCTTGATCTTGGTTGTTGCAGGAGCCATTTGAGTCTCAAGAACGGCCCAGATAAGACTTAGTCTGAGATTGTCATTGTTATATATCTGACTAAGCAATTGAGTAGAGCATAACGCAAAGGAGAAGAGCTTGATTTGAGATTTCAATGGATCTTGTTCTTTGAGCCTCATAAAAGAAGACAAAGATTTGCATACGTCAACAACAACATCCACATGAAAAGGTTGAGGCACGCGTGCATTTCTAAAGCTAGCAAAAATAGGAAAAGGTGATTCCGAAGTGTCAATTTGAATATCTACATCGTCATACTCTTTCATGAATTTACTTATATTGTCTGTATGGAAGAGCCTTTGCCTTGATCGGCTTTTGTCAAGCCAATTATTTTGAAGCCACAAGTAAAGCTCAGCGCTGCCTGAACAAATTCCCAGTATTGCCGCAATGTCGTTTAGCTTTTGACCTATTAAATCTGAAGACAAAGAATCCTTGGGGCCATAAATAATTATCCCCAGAGAGGTTGCAGAGATCTGTTCACCAAGTAGAAGTGTTTTCTTTTTTGAAGGAAACAAGAAGATAGACTGCCCCTTGATATGAACTATCTTTTCGGGAACCATGCCTGAAGGAACATGAAAGTCAATCAACTCTAATTCCATATGAATTCAAATTTAGTTTCATGTGAGAAGAAATGAGATTCGGTCGATGAAGGAAATATTTTGTGATCGTTAATGCCTGCCCGTGTGGATAACGTAATTGATCAGCTTCATTTTACAAGTTCAACCATATTGATTGAATTTTGGGGACAACTCTAGTACGTTGCAACTTGCAAGGAATGGTTCTAGGCGGGGAAAAGAGGTGGTAGTGCTCCTCAAGTCTCCTATCATCCCGACTTAAGCTATTTAAGCCGCAATGGCTAGACTTATTGTAGTTCTAGCCTTCGGTTCAGCACCCTACGGGATGCTAGGCGAGTTCCCGTTTTTTTGCCGAAGGTGAACTCCTATGACTTACGAATTTATCCTGCCCGTCGCAGCCAAAAGCTAGTGCGCCTGGTTGCCATTGGTGACTGCAGAGCCGTGCGCCTATCCCATAACAGTTCTATCAGCTCTGCTACGCTAGAAGCCAATCCTTGTAAAGCCCACAACCATGTCGCCAGCTCTGCAAACCGCTTCGTCTACCGCTACCCTGGCCAAGTTTAAGGCGCTGTCTGACCCGCTGCGGCTGGAGGTGATTGAGCTGCTGCGATCGCAGGAGATGTGCGTGTGCGACCTGCGCGATCGCATGGATATCGCCCAGTCAAAACTCTCCTTTCACCTCAAAACCCTGCGGGAAGCCAGGCTAATCTCCGCCCGCCAGGATGGCCGCTGGATTTACTACAGCCTCAACCCAACCGAGTTTGGCGAACTCGAAGACTACCTCAGTACTTTGCGTCGGCTCAGCCCCCAGCGATCGGCCAGCCCCTGCCCCCCAGAACGCCTGTAGGGGCGCAGCATGCTGCGCCCCTACAGGCCAGACACCGATTATCGGGCTTTAGCTAGCGCTCACCTCAGCGGGTTGAGGGATGGGAACCGGAGCATCAGCTGGCTGAGGAGGCAGCTCAGGCGCTTCCCCGACCCCGGCAAACTTCAGCAGATCGGCCATCTTGAAGTCGCCGCCGGTTCCCAGTCTGGGCGTCCAGTTGGGCTCCTGACATAGGAACGACAGCTCGTCAGATTGCAGCAGACCGATAAACACCTCCGCCACAATGCGACCGCCCACAGGGCCGAGCGATTGGCCATCGGCGCGCTTGTCGGCCTCCCGCAGTACGTAGAACCACAGGGGGGTACTGTTGGCCAGCTCGGTGCTAACTGCCGCCACATCCGCCAGGTCAGCTCCGGTCAGGGGCGCAATGCCCATGCGGCGGGCGACGGTTTGACCCGAGGGTAGCCCAAAGGTCAGGTGGCGCAGCAGGTTGCGCTGGGCCAGCGAGGCCGGGTTCGACGCCATATTGGGTGGAATAAACGGCAGCTGAAACAGGGGGCGCGAGATGGTGGCATCGATGCGCTGGCTGAGCTGGGGGGTGTCGGTGTCATTCAGCTTGAAGAAGTTGCGCCAGTCCATCACCCGCTCAGGGGGCAGCGGTTTGCCGCTCGACAGGTCGTTGCCGCCCGAGCCGGGGGCCGCAAAGATGGCCGCCGCGAAGTTTTGGTTGATGCGGTAGCCGCCGCGCACCTGGCTGTGGCCAAAGCGGTAGGCCGCCACCGAGAACTCCACCGGAATGTAGGGCTCGCGCCGCCAGCGGGTACTGTAGAAGCGACGGCCCCGGTTCAGCACCGTATCTACGGTAGTTTGCCCCACCAGCAGTGGCAGAAACTCGTGCAGCACAATCCACTGGTAGTGCCAGCGCACCAGCTTTTGGGCCTCGTCGAATAGCTGGCTGGGGTTAACGCCCTCGGCCTTGAGCTTGTCGATCATGGCGTTGTGGAACTTGACGAAGGCCAGGTGCAGCTGCGACACAATCAGGTTTTCGTCGTTGCGGGGGTCGCCCAGCAGTGCGGTGCCCTGGCTGTTGCGGGGCAGGTCGTGGGGGCGATCGCCGTCGATCAGCAGCTTGCCTCGGTTTTCGGGGCTGCTGTCGTAGAGAAAGGGGCTAGCGGTGGGGCCAGCGCCGTAGACGCTATCGAGCTCAAATGACGGCGTGCGGAAGTTTTCGATCGCCTCGGGGTCAGACTGGCGCTCTAGGCTGGAGGTGGGGTCGAAGGTGAGGTCGTGGTCGATGAACTGGCCCAAGAAGGTAAACCCGGCTGGAATCGCGGGGTTATCGGGGTTGCTGGCGGGGCCAGGATCCATAATTCCCTCGGCTTTGCCCAGCTCCATTAGGGCATTGCGAATAGCGGGGGTGTCTTGGGCAAAGGGGCGCGTGCAGCGAAACATTCTGCCGAAGCGGCCCCGAGCCGGAACCCGAAAGCGGGGGGCAGCAGCGTCTCTGAGATACATTTGACCGTGGCGTGTCATGGCCTACCTCGTGTAGTTCAACTCAGTGGATGGCCCCATGATGGCAAGGGGGTAGGGGCGATCGCATTACCCGTGCGGGTACTTTTTGCCCCCAAAATCCCTCAGTAATCGTGCGGAAGTTTTGCTTAAATTCACTAAACGCTGACATTGGCCCGCAGCCCTCACGAATCCCGCCGGAATGCTGCAAGCTAAGCAAACGAATCTGGCAATTAGCCCTTAGAATGATTTGGATTTTTCCTACGCACCCGTGCAGCTTATGCCCCGCCGTAATGACATCAAAAAGATTCTGCTGATCGGCTCTGGCCCGATTGTCATTGGTCAGGCCTGCGAGTTCGACTACTCGGGTACCCAGGCGTGCAAAGCCCTGCGGGAAGAGGGCTACGAGGTGGTGCTGATCAACTCCAACCCGGCCACCATCATGACCGACCCGGAGACCGCTGACCGCACCTATATAGAACCGCTCACCCCCGAGATCGTAGAGCGAGTGATCGAGCGGGAGCGTCCCGATGTCTGTCTGCCCACCATGGGCGGCCAAACGGCGCTGAATCTGGCGGTGACTCTGGCCAAAACCGGCGTGCTAGAGCGCTACGGGGTTGAGCTGATTGGGGCCAAGCTCGAAGCCATTGAAATGGCGGAAGATCGCAAGTTATTTAAAGAAGCCATGGCCCGCATTGAGGTGCCCGTGTGCCCCTCGGGGTTAGCGGAAACCATGGATGAGGCCAAGGAGATCGCCCAGCAGATTGGCACTTTTCCGCTGATCATTCGCCCGGCCTACACCATGGGCGGTACGGGCGGCGGCATCGCCTACAACCAAGAAGAATTTGAGATGATTGCCCGCTCGGGCCTCGACGCCAGCCCGGTGTCGCAGATTCTAGTCGAGCAGTCGCTGCTGGGCTGGAAGGAGTACGAGCTGGAGGTGATGCGCGACCTGGCCGACAACGTGGTGATCATCTGCTCGATTGAAAACCTCGACCCCATGGGCGTGCACACGGGCGACTCGATCACCGTGGCCCCGGCCCAAACCCTGACTGACAAAGAGTACCAGCGCCTGCGCGATGCCTCGGTCAAGATCATCCGCGAGATTGGGGTAGAGACGGGCGGCTCCAACATTCAGTTTGCGGTCAACCCCGACAATGGCGAGTTTATCGTCATCGAGATGAACCCCCGGGTGTCGCGCAGCTCGGCGCTGGCGTCGAAGGCGACGGGCTTTCCGATCGCAAAATTTGCCGCCAAGCTGGCGGTGGGCTACACCCTCAACGAAATTTCCAACGACATTACCAAAAAAACCCCGGCTAGCTTTGAGCCCACCATCGACTACGTGGTGACCAAAATTCCCCGGTTTGCCTTTGAGAAATTCCCCGGCACTTCCACCACGTTGACCACCCAGATGAAGTCGGTGGGTGAGGCGATGGCGATTGGCCGCACCTTCCAGGAGTCGTTTCAAAAGGCACTGCGATCGCTGGAGACTGGCCGAGCGGGTTGGGGCTGCGATCGCGCCGAAAAGCTGCCCAGCCTTAACGAAATTCGCCCCAAGCTGCGCACCCCCAACCCCGAGCGCATCTTTGACCTGCGCCACGCCATGCAGCTGGGCCTGTCGGTCAACGATATCTACGACCTCACCGCTATCGACCCCTGGTTTCTCAACCAGCTCTGCGGCCTGCTCAAGACCGAGAAATTTCTCAAGCGCACCAAGCTGACCGAACTCACCTACGACCACATGCGGGCGGTGAAGCGCCAGGGCTTTAGCGATCGCCAGATCGCCTACGCCACCGGCACCCACGAAGACACCGTGCGCCAGTACCGCAAAGAGCTGGGCGTGATTCCGGTGTACAAAACCGTAGACACCTGCGCTGCTGAGTTTGAGGCCTTTACCCCCTACTACTACTCCACCTACGAAGACGAAACCGAGGTGCTGCCCAGCGATCGCCCCAAGGTGATGATCCTCGGCGGCGGCCCCAACCGCATTGGGCAGGGCATTGAGTTTGACTACTGCTGCTGCCACGCCTCGTTCGCCCTGCGCGACGACGGCTACGAGACGATCATGGTCAATTCCAACCCCGAGACGGTGTCTACGGATTATGACACCAGCGATCGCCTCTACTTTGAGCCCCTGACCAAAGAAGACGTGCTCAACATCATCGAAGCCGAAAACCCGGTCGGTATCATCATCCAGTTTGGCGGCCAAACCCCCCTGAAGCTGGCCGTTCCCCTCCAGCAGTACCTCTCCTCCCTGCCCGCCGCCGACCCCGCCGCCCACCCACCCATCCACCCGCCGACCAAAATCTGGGGTACTTCGCCCGACTCCATCGACACCGCCGAAGACCGCGAGCGCTTTGAGGCCATTCTGCGCGAGCTAGATATCAAGCAGCCCCCCAACGGCATGGCCCGCAGCTACAACGACGCCCTCAAGGTGGCCCAGCAGATCGACTATCCCGTGGTGGTGCGCCCCAGCTACGTGCTCGGTGGCCGCGCCATGGAAATCGTCTACTCCGACACCGATCTAGAGCGCTACATGACCTACGCGGTGCATGTGGAGCCCGACCATCCAATTTTGATCGACAAGTTTTTGGAGAATGCGATCGAGGTGGATGTGGATGCGATCGCCGACCACACCGGCCAGGTCGTCATCGGCGGCATTATGGAGCACATCGAGCAGGCGGGCATTCACTCCGGCGACTCGGCCTGCTCGCTGCCCACCATGACCCTGCCCCCCGCCGCCCTCGCCACCATCCGCGACTGGACAACCAAGCTGGCCAAGCGCCTCAAGGTGATCGGCCTGATGAACATTCAGTTCGCCGTCAAGGGCGACCAGGTCTATATCATCGAGGCCAACCCCCGCGCCTCGCGCACGGTGCCCTTTGTCTCGAAGGCGATCGGCCATCCCCTCGCCAAGATCGCCGTGCGGGTGATGTCGGGCAAAACCCTGGCCGAGCTAGGCTTCACCGAAGAAGTCATTCCCCACCACGTCTCAGTTAAAGAAGCCGTGCTGCCCTTTGACAAGTTTGCCGGTACCGACGCCCTGCTCGGCCCCGAAATGCGCTCCACTGGCGAGGTCATGGGCATCGACGCCGACTTTGGCAAGGCCTTCGCCAAAGCCGCCCTGGGGGCCAACCAAAAAATCCCCCTCACGGGCACTGTGTTTATCTCCATGAACGATCGCGACAAGGCTGCGGTCATCCCCGTCGCCAAGGAACTGGCCGACATGGGCCTGAAGCTGATCGCCACCTCCGGCACCCGCGCCGCCCTGATGGACGAGGGGCTCACCGTTGGACTGATTCTCAAGGTGCACGAGGGCCGCCCCAACATCGAAGACGCGATCAAAAACAACGAAATTCAGTTAATTATCAACACTCCTGCTGGCAGCACTGCGATCGAGGACGATCGCTCGATTCGCCGCACGGCCCTGGCGTACAAGGTGCCGATTATTACTACCATCGCTGGGGCAAAGGCGACTACGGCTGCGATCGGCTCCTTGCAACAGCACCCCCTCCAAGTGAAGTCCCTCCAGGAGTACGTGGGGATGTAATGCTGCTACCACTTCACTGTGAGGTGCTTGCGAATTCTCAGCACTAGGCTCAATCGCTTAGCCCAGCACGTACAAGTAGCCAGGCTAAGATATAGTTATCTGCCCATACCCAGCAATGGGCATCAGCGCTATATGTTTGAACATGAAATTGGAAGAGAATTTTGTAATTGCGGAAGTCTCATGATATGTGAGACCGATTTCAAGCATCGTGTTGACTATGGTGAATCAGGTGAATATTGCCTTGAGATTTTTAATCTATACAAGTGTCCTGCGTGTCATGAAATAACACTAATTTGCTACTATTCTCCCGGCAATGAAAACCTAGACGAAGATTATCAAGACACTCCGGAGTGGAAGCTTTATCGTGGCTACAAACGCTCTGTTCTGCATGCCCCCTTTAAACGACTTCATCCAGCAATACCACAGGCTATAGCCGATGTAGTTAACCAAGCTCAGGCTGTTTTATTTAAATCTCCGCGTGCAAGCTTTATTTTATGTAGAGCAGCGCTAGAAGAAATATGTAATGATTTCGGAATTCCAGAAAAGTCTGTAAATAGCAAAGGCAGAGAACATTTCATAAATCTTCAAGACAGACTTTCTCAATTATTTAAAAAAGAAAAGATGTCGGATGACCTATTTGCTGTCATCCAAGGAATTAGAGAGCTTGGGAATGAGGGGGCTCATTCAGCTCATTGCACATTCTCCAGAACAGTAAAATCTCAAGATGCAGAAAACTTATTAGATCTTATTCATTATGTTGCTGAGCGACTTTATGTTGACAAGTGTAGGCAAGAAGAGGCTGTAGAAAGATTGAATAAGCTTAAAGAGAAGATATTGCCTTTAGATGCTTAACAAACATATTTACAAACTCTCACATTTTTCTCCTGAAATAAGGAAATTCCAATGACAACCAATATCTCTTTAGAAGAACGTATATCAGCTGTGGAGGAGGCAATTAGCGAATTGCAGAGGCAAGTTGCAATTCCTGAGCCAGCTAATTGGCTTGAACAAATTACTGGTTCCTTCAAAGACGATCCTACCTTTGACAAAATTCTCGCTTATGGAAGAACTATTCGTGCGGGCGATGAGTCTGTGCTGGAATCAGACGAAGAGTAATGAAATACCTTTTCGATACTGATATCTCAGCATTCTTCAGCGGCAGACTGGGCAAGATTATAGTAACCTTGCGCCGCGTATGGCAGATAATTCACCACAATATCTATGCAAAGTAGGCTGAACAAAATGGCAACCCTAACCCTCAGCAACGAGCAAGTTATTGAACTTTTCAAGCAACTTCCTCAACAGCAGCAGGCAGAATTGTTCAAATACCTAATCCTCCAGCAATGGAGTACGTGGGACTCGCTCTCTAGCTACGGAGCTGAGAGAGTCAAAATAGTCGCTCAAGAGCATGGCCTTAATTGGGATGCCATGACGGAAGAAGAGCGCGAAGCTTTTATAGATGACTTAGTGCATGAAGAGTAATGCAGTACGTTGCGGTCTTTGACACCAATATTTTGATTTCTGCCTTGCTATCCAGCACTGGCACTCCCTTTCGATGCCTGGCAGCGGCAAAAATAGGACAGGTTGAATCGGTAACCTGTCAAGACATTCTGGATGAGTTTTTGGGAAAGCTGGTAAATAAATTCAAGTTTTCCGAAGCAATGGCTCAAGTGGCTGCGAGTGAAGTAAGAAGCTTTTCTCGTGTGGTGGAGATTTCAAAGACACTCAGAGTCGTACCCAATGACCCAGATGACGACATGGTTGTGGAGTGTGCCTTACTCAGTGGCGCTACTCATATTGTTACAGGAGACAAACATCTTTTGTCGTTAATTAACTACCAAGATATTGAAATTGTAAAAGCCATAGATTTTTTGGCATTGGTATCAACGGATGGGGGCTAACCAGCCAATAAGCCTGCACAGCGCCTGTGCTAAGGTTTAAGTAGGCACTGAGCAAATCGAAATTGCCCAGGCAATCTTAAAGCGGCTAGTCAATTGGGACTTTCCATCCTTGACTGACGACGATCTAGCCTTGAGTGCGGAAGCACTGTTTCTCACGCTAGATAAACAAGAGGCGGACTATAAGCAGTAAGGAGGTGCAACTCCTCCCTGATAAACTGTCGCTGGGCATCCTAGCTGATGAGCTAAAGCCCTGCCACAAGCCGTTTTTAGCGGTGCCTCTATGGTGCACCGGGTAGCGTGGTCTTAAACAGTTGCAGCACCTGATCCCAGGCATCGCGGGCGGCCTCAGGGTTATAGCTGTAGCGCTGATCGCAGAAAAAGCCGTGCTCGGCATCGGGATAGCGAAAGATTTGGTGGGGTACGCCGTGTTCTGCCAGCGCCGCTTTGATTTGGTCCACTTCCTCAGATGAGATCAGGGTATCCTTTTCGCCGAAGAAGCCGTAGAGGCTGCCTTTAATCTCTGGGGTGCGGCTGAGGGTGGGGGCACCGCCGCCGGGTGTCAGAGTGGCAATGCCCGCCCCATAGAACGATGCGGTGGCGTTGACCTCGGGCAGGGTGGCGGCTAGATAGGCAACATGGCCGCCAAAGCAAAAGCCGATGCAGCCGACACCTTCGGGAATGACATTGTCTTTGCTGTAGAGATAGGCGATCGCCCCCTGTACATCCGCCAATAATTCTGTGGCCTTGGTGCCCTGCTTGTAGGTACGGCCCAGCTCCAGATCTTCGGCGGTGTAGCCCACCTCAAAGCCGGGGGCCTGGCGGTGGTAAATGTGGGGGGCGATCGCCACGTAGCCCGCCCCCGCCAGCCTCTCCGCCACCTCGCGGATGTGGCTGTTGACGCCAAACACTTCCTGAATCACCACCACGGCTGCAAATCGCCCCGGTCGAGAAGGCTCGGCCAGGTAGGCCAAAATCTCGGCGTCGCCGCTGGAGATAGGGATGGTTTCGGTTCGCACGAGGGATGTCATCGCGAGTTGTTTATACTGAACACTCCTACCTTAGCGCTGGGCCTGAGTCAGGGGATCTACAATTGTCAAAAATCATTGCGGGGGGCGGGGTGGCCGACCAGAACCCGGCGACTTTTCTAAGATTCGTCCTAAATTAGCAGTATGGCCGGTGTATCTAATCTGAGTTTGTTGAAATTGTGTTGTCTGTAGACAACCTGGAGGTGGTTTGGTGGTGCAGTTTCACATTCAGCCCGATAGCGAGATTCCGGCGTCGACCCAGCTCTATGACCAGATTTGGTTTGCGATCGCATCCCGGCAATATCCGCCCGGCTATCGGCTGCCCAGCACCCGGCAGCTAGCCATGCAGACGGGCTTACACCGCAACACCATCAGCAAGGTCTACCGCCAGCTCGAAGACGCCGGGGTGGTCGAGGCTATGCCCGGTTCTGGCATCTACGTGCGCGAGCAAAACAGCACTGACAGCGCTCGCCCCCAAACGGTGCTGTGGGCTGAGTTTCCCCAGGCCCGCGACGTAGTTGAGACGGGGCTCGATGAGCTGCTGCGCCAGGGCTGCTCCCTCAACCAGGCTAGAGAGCTATTTTTAGCGGAGATCGACTGGCGGCTGCGCTGTAGTGCTCGGGTGTTAGTCACTGCCCCCGGTCAAGACATTGGGGCTGGGCAGCTGATGGTGCGCGAGCTAGAGAGTGCTCTGCACATTCCGGTGCAGCTGGTGCCCCTCGAAGAACTCGACACCGTTTTGGCCCAGACCCGCTCGGGCACGGTGGTCACCAGCCGCTATTTTATTAGTGAAGCTGAGGCGATCGCCGCGCCCAAGTCGGTGCGGGTGATTCCGGTCGATATCTACGACTACAAAAAAGAGCTGGGCCTGCTGAAGGATCTGCCCAAGGGCACCTGTCTGGGCATGGTCAGCGTCAGCACCGGCATTTTGCGGGCGGCGGAAGTGATTAGCTACAGCCTGCGGGGCGACGAGATTTTGCTGATGGCGGCCCAAACCGATGACCCCTACAAGCTCAACGCTGTGATCCACAGCGCCCAGACCATTGTGGTATTTGACGAGGCCAGCTTGCCCACGGTGAAGGAGGCGATCGCCGAAGCCCGTGAAGACTTGATTCGCCCGCCCAAGCTGGTGGTCTGCGACAACTACATCGGCGAAAAGTCGATCAACCTGCTCAAGCGCGAGCTGGGGCTAGACTAAGATCGGTACATTGACCCATCGACGTATGGCTCTCTGCCGTCCCCAGCCTGGAGCCGTTCATGAGCCAAGACCGCAAAAGCCTAAAGCCCATTAAGGGTGCCAACCGTGCCCTGCGTCGTCGGCTAAATTTGCGGGGAGAACTCGCCCTGGCGATCGCCCCAACGGCAGTGGTTTTAGCGGTCTTGGCCCTGGTCGAAGCACTCAGCCAGCAGCGACTGCTGTTTGCTTCTTTGGCCTCCAGCGCTTTTTTGATCTACCTCGACCCCCAGCACGGCACCAACTCGGTGCGCACGCTGCTGATCTCGCAGCTGATGGCGGCGGGACTGGGCTTTATCACCTACACAGTGGTCGGGTCGGGCTACCTGTCGGGCGGACTAGCCATGGTGATCACCATCGTGCTGATGATTGTGCTGGATGTGGTTCAGCCGCCTGCGGTTGCCACTTCGCTGAGCTTTGCGCTGCGAAGTGGCAACGAAAGTAACCTGCTTCTATTTGGGCTGGCGGTGGGCATTACCGCTACGCTGGTCATGCTCGAAAAGCTGTCGCTGTGGGTGCTGGCCCGCCACAGTCATTAAATCGGCTAAGGCTCTGCCTGCGGTAAACCCCGTCTTCCTCTAGTTGAAGAAATAGGGTTGACTCCGGCAAACGCTGGCCGTTATTAGTCGGGCCAAGGGTCAGTCTCTGATCTCAGACTAAATCCTACTTGACTACCCCCAATTCCTCTGGGCAAATGCCATTTGCCCCTAAGAGGATGTTTGAAAAGTCCTATTTCTTGTAGCAAAAGTGGAGATCCCCCCTGCCCCCCTTTTTAAGGGGGGCAGGGGGGATCAGCAGGTGACTAAAACTACAGCAAATCACTTTTCAAACGCCCTCTAAGGTTTTGCCTGCTGGAAATCGGGGTTGTGTGATTTGGATTTGGTATCAGCCGATTGCGACAGGCTCTAGCGGCCCGAGGTTCAGAGTTTCAGGTATGCGGTTCAAGGCGGGCCGTACACCCAAATCCCTGCACCCTATCAACCTATCCCCTTTGGTTCAGCAGACGACTAGCCCTTCAGGCGATGCTAGGAACGCCAATCATCCCCAGGATAGAGAGCGTGATTGAACGATTTCTATCCGTGGATTTGCCATGCGCCAACTGTTGATTCAAGTGCCCAGCGGCTGCGGCAAGACCGTGCTGCAAAAGGCCCAAGCCTGCCAGGGCACCAACCTGGCCCAGTGGCAAACCATGGACGACCCTCCCCAGGACATAGTGCTGGTGCATGTCTCCAATCAGCGGGTGGAGTCGCTGCTAGAGGCGCTTCAAGATCTGCCGGAGCTAAACGTTACCCTGGTGCCAACGGGGGTAATGGCCCTGCACCCTCCCGCCGACCAGGCGGCAGAGCAGGTCACCCAGGTGGAGGAACGCAGCCCAATCGAGATTTTTCTGGCCGGGCTGCAAAGCGTCGGCTCCTGGAAGGGATTTTTGAGCTACGCCGCGATCGCAGGCATCATTGTCTGGATTGGGCTTTATACAAACACCAACTACCTGCTGGTGGCGGCGATGCTGATTGCCCCCTTTGCTGGGCCAGCCATGAATACGGCGATCGCCTCCGCCCGGGGCGATCGCCACCTGATTGGTCGCAGCGTGCTGCGCTACTTCAGTGCTCTGCTGGTCACCATTGCGGTGGCGGCCCTGCTCAGCCTGGTGTTTCAGCAGCAGATTGCCACGCCGCTGATGCTCGACAACAGCCAAATTTCAGCGGTGGCGGTGCTGCTGCCCCTGGCGGCGGGGGCGGCGGGGGCCATCAACCTGGTGCAGTCGGAGCGCAGCAGTCTGGTTTCGGGCACGGCCACCGGCATGCTGGTGGCGGCCTCGCTGTCTCCCCCGGCGGGTATTATCGGCATGTCTATGGCCATTGGCCGCTGGGATATGGTCGTCAACGGGGTGTTTTTGCTGCTGCTACAGCTCAGCAGTATTAACCTGTCGGCGGCAATTTTGTTCCGCACCTTTGGGCTATCAACTAAAGGGGCGCGCTACCGGCGCGGTAAGCGAGGGGTGTTTCCGGTGTCGTTGGGGGCCAGCGCGATCGCGATCGCCGCCCTGCTTACCTGGCAGCTGACCAACCCGCCCAGTCTCCAGCGCTCCAGTCGTGCCCAGCGGGCCAATGCCGAAGTGCAAACCGTGATTGAACAGTTCCCCCAGGTCAAGCTGGTGGAGTCAACGGCGCGGTTTACGCGATCTGACATTGCGGGCCAAACCACCCTGCTGTCGGAGATCTATGTGCAGCGCCAGCCCGGCAGTGACGCTGCCGATGCAGCGATTCAGGCTGAATTGACCCAGGCGATTCAAACTCACCTGCTCGACCAGGGGTTTAACATTACGCCGTTGGTCAGTATCAATGTGCTAGAAGCTCCCAACGCAGCTGATTAACCCGCTGTGGGTAGAGGCTAGGCCCGTCATCTCTCTTTAAGCTGAAAGAGAGGCTACTCATCCAGTTTCTAAGGAAGAAATAAACGCGATGGCCCAGGGCTGTTTAGACCTTACCGGCAACCATCGATCAGCCAGTTGGGCCGTGGCCAACCCGATTTCGACCGTGCTCAACCCTTTCTCGATCGCAGCCGTCCGATGAAACATCTTAAGCTCAGCAAATTTTGGGATAGCCTGCGATCGAGCTACTGGTTTTTGCCGACGCTGATGGCCGCCGGGGCGATCGCACTGGCATTTACCCTGCTGGCCCTCGATCAGTCAAATGTCACCGATATCAGCGCCCTGAGCTGGATCTATCAGGGCGGGGCCGATGGGGCACGGGCGGTGCTCTCGGTAATTGCGGGATCGATGGTGACCGTAGCGGCCACCGCGTTTTCCATTACTATCGTCGCTCTACAGCTGGCGTCGTCCCATTTTGGGCCGCGCCTGCTGCGCAACTTTATGCAGGATCAGGGCAATCAGATCGTGCTGGGCACCTTTATTGCCACCTTTATCTACTGTTTGCTGGTGCTGCGCACCATTCGGGGCGAAGACTACCAGCTGTTTGTGCCCCAGCTATCGGTGACGGTGGGGGTTTTGCTGGCCATGGCCAGCATTGGGGTGCTGATCTACTTTATTCACCACGCCTCCACCATCATTCAGGTCTCCCACGTGATTGCTGATGTCAGCCACGACCTAGAGCAAGTCACCAATCGCCTTTTCCCAGAAGACTTAGGCCGTGAGATCGACTCCCAGGACGCGGGTGCCAGAGACATGCCGACCGATTTTGAAGTCGCCGCCCAGCCCGTGCGCTCTAAAAGAACGGGCTACCTGCAAGGGATTGAAGACGACGCCCTCATGGAGGTGGCCTGCGATGAAAACCTTTTGCTTCAGGTCAAAGCCTATCCGGGGGCTTTCATTATTGAGGGTAGCCCCCTGGTGATGGCCTACCCCGCCAGTTGCGTTACCCAAGCGATCGGCGATCGCATCAATCAAGCCTTTGTCATGGGCCGCGAGCTCACTAAGCAGCAGAACGTGGAGTTTCCCATTGAGCAACTGGTCGAAATTGCGCTGCGGGCGCTGTCTCCTGCCATCAACGACCCGTTTACGGCCATTCGCTGTATTGATCGACTGGCCGATGGGCTGGCGCGCATTGCCGGTCGTGAGCTGCCGTCTTCCTACCGCTACGACCCGTCCCATACCCTGCGGGTAATTGCTGCCCCAGTCAAGTTCGAAATCCTAGCCGATACGGCCTTTAGCCAAATTCGCCAGTACGGCAGCGGCGACACGGTGGTGATCGGTCGGCTGCTGGCCGCGATCGCCGCCATTGCCCCCTTTACCCGCCACTTCAAACAGCGCTATATCCTGCAACAGCACCTTGAGGCCATCTGGTCTAGCAGCCAGCAGCAAATCCATCACAAGCAAGACTTAGAGACTGTAGAAAAACAGTATCACGCGGCCCTAGCTGCTCTACAGCTACCGCAACCCTCCATCAAAACTATTCTCTAGTAAAACAAATTGATTTCCCCCCATAGGCAGACATTGTTTACTACCGTTTTACAGATGGCTGCAATCCCAAAAAGCAATTAAAACGATTGTGAATACAAAACAGATAAACCTCTCTGAGACTAATGACTATCTTCTGAATATTGCTCCTGCTAGAAAACTATTGTTTTCTGAGGCATTGACAAAATGCTTTTATGCAGCAGTTCCGCAAGATGGCCGCACTGAAGAATTTGGAGCTAGACAATATTATGGCTAGAGTGAACGATAACCAAACGCATTTTCAAGTCAAAACGCAAACGAATAACGGCATTTCTAAAGGGCAAAGAAAATTTTTCCAGAGCACCCTTGCCATCGGTCTGATCGCTGGACTGATGGGAGCTTGTGCCGAAAATACGCCTCAGACTCCGGCCCCAGAGGGTTCGGCCAACGTGCAAACTGAAGACGTTGCTGAAAATACTGAAGGCTACATTGGTCAAACCGTCACCATTAGAAGCGAACCCATAGACAAGGTGGGGGATAATTCGTTCACGGTGAGTGATCAGCGGTTTTTTAGCAACGAACCTATTCTGGTCATCAATGCTTCCGGTGAACCTCTACTGCTGCCAGAAGGCGATGTGGAAGTGCAGGTAACCGGGGAAGTTCGTAACTTTCTTATTTCGGAGATCGACCAAGAGTTCGATTTAGCCCTTGATCCAACCACTTACGAAGAGTATGAGGATCAACCGGCCATTATTGCTCAGTCTATTGCGCTGTCTCCAGAACCGGGCGAAATTACCAGCAATCCTGAGCAGTACTATGGCGAAACCCTAGCCGTAACTGGCGAAGTGGAAGATATTCGAAGTGGGGCCGCCTTCACTTTGGATGAAGACCAACTGTTGGGTTCAGAAGACTTGCTGGTCATCTATGCCTCGCCCAAAGATGGCGTCCAGCAGCCCCAGCCCTCGGCCCAACTGCCTGCGATCGCCGACGGTGAAGAGGTTGCTGTCACCGGCACCCTGCGTCCCTTTGTGGTCGCCGATTTTGAGCGCGACTACGACCTCGGTTGGGATCTAGAGCTACAGCAACAGCTAGAGGCCGAATACAGCAACCAGCCAGTTCTAGTGGCGACGGGTATCTACCCCTCAGCCATTCCCGACGACTAGTATCAGCCCGCAACGCTAACGCGATGGTCTTGGGCTATCACCCAGGCTCAGATCATCGCGTTAGTGTTGCCCTGCCATCCTCGGTTCTTCAAGAGCAACATGCACCATGAGTGGTTCTCAGCCTTTGCGATCGCGTGACCAAGCCAGTGCCAACCCAACCAGCGCCGATTACTCCCAGCAGATACCCCAACCGCCGGAAGGCAAAGACTGGCTGAAATGGCTTGGCCCCAGTTTCATCTGGATGCTGTCGGCAGCGGGTTCAGGAGAGCTACTCTTTACCCCACGAATTGCGGCCCTCTACGGCTATGCCTTGCTGTGGGCACTGGTGGCGGCGGTCGTGCTCAAGTGGTTTATCAACCGCGAAGTTGGGCGTTTCACCGTTTGCACCGGCATCACTATTTTAGAAGGCTTTAAACGGCTGCCCGGCCCAAAAAACTGGGCGATCTGGCTAATTTTGGTGCCCCAGTTTGTAGTGGCCATTTCAACCGTAGCGGGCATGGCGGGCGCAGCGGCCACAGCTCTAATTTTAGGAACCGGCGGTACCGTTCAGCTATGGACTGTGATTATTATTCTGGTCACGGCTGCCATTGTATTTTTAGGGCAGTATGACGGCGTCGAAACCGTGTCCTCCTATATTGGCATTGGCCGCACGCTGGCCGTTGTCGCTGCCGCAATTTTTGTCTTCCCCAACCTGGGCAGCCTCAGTAGCGGGCTAGTGCCGCAGATTCCCAGCGGGGTGGAGTACCAAGAAGTCTTGCCCTGGCTGGGGTTCATGCTGGCGGGGGCCGCCGGGTTAATGTGGTATTCCTACTGGGTAGGGGCCAGGGGCTATGGCGCAGCAACCGCCCGACGAGAAACCCCGGTTGACTTTGACCAAATCAATGATGACCAAAAACAGCGGCTGCGGGGCTGGCTCAAGCTCATGACGTTCTCCAATACGCTGGCTGTGATTGGGGCTTTGCTGGCGGCGCTGGCCTTCTTAATTTTAGGAGCCGAGCTGTTGCAGCCCCAGGGACTAGTGCCTCAAGAGAACCAGGTTGCCGAAACTCTAGGTAGCCTCCTGGGCGACCTGTGGGGACCGTTTGGCTTTTGGTTTATGGTGGCGATCGTCTTTGTTACGTTTTGCAGCACAGCCATGTCGGTGCAAGACGGCTTTGGCCGCATGTTTGCCGACGGCACCCAAATTTTGGTGCAGGGGTTTGGCGGCGGCGGCCGGTGGACTAACGAAACCTTTCTCCGCAAGTTCTATATTGTCACGCTGCTGGCCGGTCTCCCCATTGCTGTATACCTGTGGTTTGGCGAACCTGTCGCTTTGCTCAAAACGGCGGGAGGCATTGAAGCTGCCCACATTCCCATCGTGACGGGGCTCACGCTGTATCTCAACCACCGCATGCTGCCCCAGGGCCTAAAACCCTCTGGATTCACCTTTTGGGCAACGGTGCTGGCGGGCGTCTTCTTTGCGGTCTTTGCCGCAATCTACCTGCTTCAGCTGGTCGGTGTGATTAGCAGCGGCGGTGCTTAGTACCGCTACGCGGGGTTCAAAATGCAAAATTCAAAGTTAAAAGTCTTTAGAATAGGCGTATTTCAAGCATTCTGAACAGTAAGGTCATTTCTGCCACAGTGTGCTAGGGCGGGGCTTTCCCTGCTAAACCTCTAGCTGCGCTAGGGTGATTCCTTCGCGCAGGGGCTGTTGTTGTTGAATCCATACCCGCTTCACTAAAGGGCCAACGACGGGCGAAAACGCGCTCAGTCCCTGGCGCAAATTGCCAAAGCGGCGCAGCATCTCTCCTCGACTGGCTTCGTGGGCCTGGAGTTTTTGAGCCTGGATGATCTCAGGTTCGCGCTCGGCCTGAATGCGGACTAGGGCGCGATCGAGGGCAGTGGGGTCTAGGGCCGATGGGTTGGCGGTTTTGAGGATCGGTATCAGGTGGTTGGCGGCGGCGATCGCATCCCTTAAAGCCAGGTTTATACCCTGGGCGCGCACGGGCGACATGGGGTGGGCGGCATCGCCTATCAATAGCAGGCCGGGGCGGTGCCAGCGGGGACAGCGCCCAACTAGCACCGAGAGGCGTATTGGGGGGGCAATAGCGTCTCCCGCCGCCCGAAAGTGAGCCACAAACTCGGGGGGCACCAGGGTGGCGAAGGTAGCTGCCCAGTCTTTCTGCTCGGTGGGTTCGTCGGGTGAAATGGCCCAAGCCAGGTGCATTTTGCCCTCCTCGGCCCCGTGGAACAGACTAAACACTCGTCCGCCTTTGACCACCGTGCAAAAACGATTATCGGCTTCATACCCCTCTGGAGCAGGCAGCTTAAACCACAGCACATCAATACTTTTAGGCTGAGTTTTCAGATCTAGCTCTGCCCGCTGGCGAATTACTGAAGCGCGACCGTCGGCCCCGATTACTAGGTCGGCTTCCACAGTGCGACCGTTGGCCAGGTGTACCCCCACGACTCGCTCGGCGTTCCACAGCAGATCCTTCACCGCCGTACCCGCCATCCATTCGAACCCCGGTTTGGACTGGGCGGCCTGCACTAAGGCTTCTAGCAGCGGTGGTTGGGAAACTAGGGTACAGGGGCGGGCTGAACCCAAGGGCTCGTCGGCGCGGAATAGGCGGCGATCGTTGAGCCAGAATTCCCAGGCGCTGAGGGGGCGGTGGGGGACGGTCTGGAGCAGTGAGTCTAGACCCATTTGGGCTAGGGCATCGAGACCGCTGGGCATCAGCCCCTCGCCGCGAAACTGGCGCTGAAAGTCGCGGGCGGCTTCGATTAGGGTGACGGAGATACCGCGACGGGCCAGCAATAGGGCCAGGGTTGCCCCGGTAGGGCCGGCGCCAACAATGACCACTTTGGGCATGGGTCTGCTGCCTATTAGAAACTCCGTTTAGGATAGCCGTTTGGCGGTGAGTAAGCGTAGGCGTAGGGTTGGCAATGCCCACCACTAACTTGGGCGATCGCGCAGTAGAAGCGGCGCACAATTGGGTTCAAAGCCAGATCTACCGCCGGGGCCATTTCGCTGGCCCCAGACCCCATCGAGAAAGGCGTTCCGCCGCCCTTCACCCCACGGAAAGGAGTGATCGATCATCGGTTTAAACCTCTACTTTGCCAATGGGACTGAGGGCAACACAAACCCTGGCGTTCTTTGAAGCACCGCACCGTAGGGTGGGCATTGCCCACCATTAACCTCGGGCTAGCGATCAAGAGAATCGTATTGCTCCCCAACCCAGGGCATGGTGGCTAGATCCTCGAAGCTGACCTGGCGATCCTTCTCTAGGACTTCGATGCGGCGTTTTTCGGCGTAGATTTGGCGCTGGTATTCGGCGAACTGCTCAGGGGCGGCGGTGCAATCGGTCTTTTCCCACAGGGCGAGAAAGTGACGGTAGCGCTTTTCGCAGAGGTTTTTTTCCATGCAGGCGGCGGCGGCGCGAATGATCAGGGGGGCGCGGATGACGTCGCGTTTGGTCTTTTCGCTGAGGTGCAGCAGGGCTTGCAGGGGGGTAGTGGCCAGGCCGGTGTCGGCGAGCTGGTTGCGCAGGAGGTTGACCAGATCAACTCTGGGGTCGTTGGTTTCGGTGAGCAGGCGCTGCATCTGCCGCCACAGGGCGCGGTGGTGGGAGTAGCTAAACTGCAGGTCGCGGTCTTCGAGTACCTGGCGAATCTCGTCGCGGTGGGCGGCATCGTGGAGAAAGATACGCAGCAGGGCGGCTTCGGCCTGCTCTAGGGAGCTGGCGCTGGGGGTGGTGGCAGGGGCGGAACGGGTGGGCGCTGCGTCGGAGGTGGTGCGGCGCTGACGGCGCACCTGGGTGACGAGGTTTTCGGCGAGGAGGGGCACCAGGCGGCTGTCGCCGTTGCTAAAGATTTCGGCGCAGTAGCGCACGTAGTGGGTGCGGGTGTCGGCGTTGGCGATGTCGCTGAGCAGCTTGACCACCGCCTGGCTGGTCTGCTGAAACTGGTCGGCCTGGCGCAGGTCTTTGCCCTCGATCAGGTTGTGGATTTGCCAGTCAATCCAGAGGGGGGCGGCCTCGATCAGGGCGCGGTAGTCGGCGGCGCTGTGGTGTTGCAAAAACTCGTCGGGGTCTTTGCCGTCGGGAATGTTCAGCACCCGCAGCTGCACGTCGCCCCGGTAGGCCATCTCTTCGACTTCGCCGATCGCCCGTTGGGCCGCCTTCACCCCGGCGGCATCGGCATCGAAGTTGAGCAAGATTTGTTTGGATTCGGTGTAGCGGAGGAGCTGGCGCACCTGGGCGGCGTTGAGGGCAGTGCCCAGGGCCGCAACGGAGTTTTCGAGTCCGGCGGCGTGGAGGGCGATCACATCGAAGTAGCCCTCGACGACGATCGCGCGGTCGTCTTTGGCGATCGCCGCCCGCGCCAGATCGAGCCCATACAGGGTCTTGCCCTTGTCAAACAGCTCGGTGTCGGGCGAATTGAGGTACTTGGGTTTTTCGTCGCCCAGGGCGCGGCCACCAAAGCCAATCACCCGGCTCTGGCCGTCGCGGATTGGGATCATTAGGCGATCGCGAAATCGATCGTAAAAGCCGTCGCCCTTTTGTCGGGGCACAATTAGCCCTGCTTGCTCGACTAAACTGACCGGGTAGTGCTTTTGCTCGACCAGGTAGCCGTAGAGGGTCTGCCAGCCCCCCGGCGCAAACCCGAGCTGAAACTGCTGAATGGTGGCGTCGCTTAGACCCCGCTCGTAGAGGTAGGCCAGGGCCGTGGCCCCGTCGATCTGCTGCAGGGCGTGCTCATAAAATTTTGCCGTCAGCGCCAAAATTTCGTAGAGCTGCTCCCGCAGGGTGAGCTGTCGCTGGAGTTCCTGGCGTTTGGCGGGTTCCAGCGTCGTCACCGGCACCTGGTAGCGCTGGGCCAAATCGAGCACCACGTCGGCGAAGGAGCGTTTGTTCAGCTCCATCAAAAACTTAAAGGCGTTGCCCCCCGCCCCGCAGGAAAAGCAATAGTAAAACTGCTTGCCGGGGCTGACGCTAAAGCTGGGCGACTTGTCTTCGTGGAAGGGGCAGAGGCCGACGAAATCTTTGCCCTGCTTTTTCAGCACCACATGCTGGGAGACCACATCGACAATGTCGGCGCGATCGCGCACCGCTTCAATGGTGTCGGGGTGGAGTCGGGGCGTATCCATAGGGTTGGACGAGGGGGGCGGGGCTAGGGGGCAGGCGGGGGGCAAACCACCAGATATAGAGGAATGGCTTGATTGTAGAGGAGTTCTTCACCAATCAGCAACGGCATCTATGGGTTCTCACCTCTCTCCCAGGAGGGTTGGCAGGGCGATCGCAACAGTCTTCTATGAACAAAGGGGAAATTAACTGCGCCTCGAAACCACCAACCATTTCAGGGGCACCATGGCTAAAAACAGCAGCACCGATCTGCAACGGATAGTGCTGATCGCAGCCGCCCTGACTCTACTGGGGGTACTGGGCCTGCTGATGTGGGCCTTGATCGACGTGCTATTCATGCTGTTTTTGGGGGTGCTGCTAGCGATCGCCCTGCGGTTTGCAGCGGGCCAAGTACAGCGCTTTACCCCCATTCCCCATCCCTGGTCGCTGGGAGTGGTGCTGGCGATCGCCTTGGTGGTGCTGGTACTCAGCCTGGTGCTGCTAGTACCGGCGGTAATTGGGCAGTTTGGCGATCTAGTCGAGCAGGTCGAAACGGCCATCGTTTTGCTGCAAGACTTTCTCACCTCGGGGCCTTGGAGCGATCACCTGCCCCCCGATGTAATTGACGACCTAAACGACACTACCAACCTGCCCAGCATACAAAACACCCTAAATAGACTGACCGGAGCCTTCGGCAGAGGCTTTGGCATCTTGGCCAACCTGTTGTTTATTCTTTTCACCGCCCTGTTTTTAGCCGTCGATGCCCAGCGTTACCGCTCTAGCCTGGTGCAGCTAGTGCCTCCTAAAGGCCGTCCCCGCGCCCGCCAAGTCATCGACCAGGTGATTGACGGTCTCAAGATGTGGCTGGTGGGGCGAGTCGTGTCAATGGTGCTAATCGCCCTAGTCATCGGCGTGGGCCTGCACCTGATGGGGCTGCCCCTGGCCCTGGCTCTAGGGGTTCTGACCGGGCTATTTGAGTTTATTCCGGTGGTAGGGGCGCTACTGTCGGCGGTGCCCGCCATTCTCATGGGGTTCACGGTGGGGCCAATGGTAGCGCTCTATGTGGCGGCGTTTTACCTGGTTGTGCAGCAGGTAGAGGGCAATGTGCTGACCCCGATCGTGCAGATGAAAACCGCCGACTTGCCGCCAGTACTGACGCTGACCGCCGTGGTAGCCATGGGGTTGCTATTTGGCCCGCTGGGGGTGCTCGTCGCCACCCCCCTGGCCCTAGTCATCATGATCCTGGTGCAGGAACTCTATATCCACGACGTTCTAGAACGTTAGCCCCAGTAGAACAGCTAGTAAAATGCCCGAACAAACAACCCGCCTTAAAAACCCCTGGGCAGGGATTACTGAGGCAGGTTGCTCAATGCTATAACCTTGTATCGTCTAGGTTTTTATCTGCTGCTCTGGGCCGTGATTCAGGGCTGATAGACCGTTACTCGGCAGTCACCCGCAGGTTAACAACCGCCGTGACTTCGGGGTGCAGCTTCACTTCGGCCTGGTATTCGCCCAGCTTATTGATATCGGGTACCGAAATATCACGGCGATCTACCTCTTTGTTCGCCAGCGACTTAATCACATCGGCCACATCGCCCGAGGTGACGGTACCAAAAATGGCCTCGTTCTCGCCTACGGGCTTTTGAATGGTGAACATGCCGATGGTGGTCAGCGCCGTCTTGGTGGCTTCGGCTTCCTGCTTAATCTCTAGCAGCCGCTGCTTTTGCGCCTCGCGCCGACGCTCTACCTGCTTTAGCACGCCGGAGGTAGTGCGCACCGCTTTCCCGTTGGGGATAAGATAATTACGTGCATAGCCAGGGGCTACCTCTACCAGGTCGCCGTTATAGCCCAGCTTGCGAACATCTTCTGTAAGAACTACCTGTACCCGTTTTGCCATGATTTTTCTCGTATAGCCCAGTTGACTATACTACCCAAAGGGGTTGTCTCTTGGCAACCCTTCCGCCCTCGCCCCTAATTTAACCCCGGCCCATGATTAGACTTGTGTTTGCCCTGGTGCCCGCCATTTGGGTGGTTGCGATCGCGATTATCGCCGTGCAAAACGCCACCCCGGTTTCCATTCAGCTGCTGACCCTGCAATCGATCGCCATACCCTTTGGGGTGCTGCTGGCCTTTTGCGTGGCTGCCGGCATGCTGGCAGCCGCCCTAGTGCTGCTGGTGTTGGGGGGCAACCCGCTGGGGGCAACCCGTCGCCCAAAACAAAGGCCCGAGCCTTAGCCCAGACCTTTGTTTTTGATATCTATCAATCTACCGATCGATGGCCTGGCTAGTTGCCTGGGGTCGTTGTTCCCGGTGCTGTGGTGACATTATCGCCAGCACGAGCTTCCCTAATTTCGGTGCGCAACGCTTCCAAGGCCTGAGCATACTGAGGATCGGCCTCGGTGCCAATGGCCTCGCGATTGGTGCTAAGGGCTTCCTGCTGCTCTTCCGTCAGCTCGACTGCAATATCGGGGTCAATGCCGTGCTTGTTGATGTCGGTGCCGCTGGGGGTGAGGTACTTGGCCACCGTAATCGCCACCCCAGAGCCATCGCCCAGACTGCGCACCGACTGCACCAAGCCCTTGCCAAAGGTGCGCGTACCCACCAGCAGCGCCCGCTCGTTGTCCTTCAGTGCCCCCGACAAAATTTCGCTGGCGCTGGCCGAGCCGCCGTCAACCAGCACCACGAGGGGCTTATCGGTGAGGGCGCGGCTGTTGGCGGCTTCTTCATCCACCACCCCCTGGCGGTTCACCGTTGACACAATAATGCCGCTGTCAATCCACATGCGGGCAATGTCAATGCTGGAGTACAGCAGCCCACCGGGGTTCGATCGCAGGTCGAGAATGTAGCCCGTTACCCCCTGACCTTCGAGATCTTCAATGGCGGCGCCCATCTCTTCGGCGGCGTTGGCGCTGAATTGGTTGAGGCGAATGTAGCCCACCTGTCCGTCAGGGCCGGACTGCACGTTGTAGCGCACTGGGTGGATCTCGATGCGCGCGCGCACCATAGACACGTCCAGTTCTTCCTCATCCCGGCGAATGGTGAGGGTGACCTCAGAACCAACGGTGCCGCGAATTTTGCTCACGGCATCGTTGAGCTCCATGGCTTCGGTCGATTCGCCGTCGATGGCCAAAATCACGTCCTGGGGGCGAATACCCGCCTCAAAGGCCGGCGTGTCTTCAATGGGAGCCACGACGACAATTTCTTTGCTCTCTTCATCCTGAGAAATCTGAATGCCGACCCCGGTGAGTTCGCCGGAGGTATCAATCTGCATGCTTTGGAACTCTTCAGGATCCATGAAGCGAGTGTAGGGATCCTCTAGCTTCTCCAGCATCTCGCGGATGGCCCCGTAGGCCTCTTCCTGGTCGGTGTAATTTCGACCTAGGTACTCCGTACGCACCGCATCCCAATCGACCTGGTTGAAGGTGGCATCCACAAAATTGCGGTCAATTAGCTGCCAAACTTGATCAATCAATTCCTTGGGGCTTTCTTCAAAGAAAGCTTTGCTTTGGGACAGGTGAATCCCGGCGCCGGTTACGGTTACCGCAGCCACAGCGACGGCGGTGGCACCTAGGATCAGTCCGCGCTTTGCAAGTGTCATGTGATATAGCTTCTAGCAGCAAATTACGCCCAATCTAACACAGGAAATTGAGAAGCAAGGGGAAGATTTTGTGAGGGATTTTGCCCTCGTTACTAACGGTAACAATAGACACTTAGCAAGATCGATTTCGCTAAGTCTCGGCAAGAATAAATAATCAATACAGTTTTTTGCCGGCAGCGGCGATTGTAAACCGACTGCCTTGCCCCCCAGGGTGCCGCGCTATAATCAAGCGCGACCCCTTGCAGGCATTGTCTGTAAAACGCCAACTCGATCATCCGCTAATTTCAAGCCCCAGGCGTTGAGACGGTTTAAATCCTATGGGCATATCCACCGCCGACCAGGGCACCCACATTCTGCTTGTGGGTACCAACGAGGGCCAAACTCGTCAGATGGAGTTTGACCTACAGGAGGCCGGATACCATCCCGTGGTGGCCAGCAGTGCTAAAGCAGGCCTGGCTCTGGCGATTGAGGGCAATCCGGCGCTGATTGTGGTCGATCGCCTGCTGGGAGGCGAGTCGGGACTGGCGCTGTGCCAAACCCTGCGTGGCCAGGGCGTTAAGTCACCGATTGTGCTGCTGATGGCCAAAGACAGCCTGGAAGATCGAGTCGCCTGTCTGGAGTGCGGGGCCGACGACTATTTTCTCAAACCCTTCCGGGCTGACACCTTCTTAAAAATTGTGCAGCTCTATCTGCAATCGACGCCGGGGGAGGTTGAGCACCTGCGCTTTGGCGACCTGACGCTAGATTTGGAGAATCGCCACGCGCTGCGGGGCGATCGCGTCATCGACCTCACCATGAAAGAGTTTGAGCTGCTCAAATACATGATGGAGCACCCCCGCGAGGTGCTGCCCCGCGAGCAAATTTTAGAGAATGTCTGGGGCTACGACTTCGTTGGCGAGTCGAACGTAATCGAGGTCTATGTCCGCTACCTGCGCCTCAAAATCGACGGCGAAGACGACAAGCGCCTGATTCAGACCGTGCGGGGCGTGGGGTACGTACTGCGGGAGAGTTAATTAGTGGGTGAGTGGGCAGGTAAGGAAGTGGATGGGTGAGGGGCAACATCCAGTGGGGGAACGACTAGAATATTAGCGCCCTGGTTGGGCAGCCGTAGTTACTTTCCCTGGTTTGTTCATGTCCTATTGTTTTGCTGGTTTGGCATCTCAACGGCTGAGGCAGAGTCTTGTCTTGAGTCTGATGCTCAGCGCTCTGGTGTTGGGGGCTGGGTGTGCACCAACACCCTCGACCACTGCGCCATCGCCCCCAACAGACAGTGCTGCATCGACGCCGACTACCACCGAAACCCCTATGGCTGACCCTCGCGGCCAACAGCTTGCCGTTACGGCGGTAACGACCCTGGGCGGCGAAGAGATCTTTCTAGAGGTGGCGGCTACCCCCCAGCAGCAGGCCCTGGGGCTGATGTATCGGGATGCGCTACCGAGCGATCGCGGCATGCTATTCCCGATGGGGCGGCCCCGCCCGGTGAGCTTTTGGATGAAGAATGTGCCCGTGGCGCTGGATATGGTGTTTATCTACCAGGGGCAGATCGTGGGCCTCGCCGAGGCTCCCCCTTGCACCGCCGACCCCTGCCCCACCTACGGCCCCGGCAGCCAGCTAGTGGATCAGGTAATTGAGCTGCGGGCCGGGCGCGCCGCTGAACTGGGCTTGGCTGAGGGGGATGAGGTGGTGATTAGAGAGTTAGGGGAGTAGGGTGCCGTTGGGCCACAGATTGCTTCAGGTGACAACGAATTCCCTACTCCGGGCTGTAACGCACCGTTGAGGAACCTCTACGTTGGGATTATTGATACAAAAACAGCCGTTTGGCGGCGCGGGTAAAGGCGACATAGCAGAGCTGGTTGCGCTCGATCGCATTGCGGTTCGCCACCATCGACGGCACATCCACAAACACATCTTGAAAGGTTGACCCCTGACTTTTGTGAATGGTGAGGCTGTAGGCATAGTCCACGGTGTGGAAGCGCTGCTGCAAATCCCAAAATTCCATCCAGCGCTTTTCTTTAGCCAAAAAGTCGAGCCTGGTTTTAAACTCGGCCTGGCCCGACTCGTGCAGCACCCGCAGGGTTTTGTAGTCGCCGGTTTCGGTCTCGACTTCAAGCAGCCACAGGGGCCACTCGCCCTCGCGACCTCGAGCCATGTTGAGCACCTCGCACTCAGCGGAGGTGGGCAACACGATCGCCTCTTCTTCTAAACAGGGGTTGATGGCAATCAGCCGTTCACCGGGCACAAACCGCTTGGCGTTGGGGCCGTAGATGGCGGCACGAATAGTCTGGTTAAGCTGGGCCACCCTCCGGTTGGTGTAGGCCAATGCGCGCACCTGGTCAGGATTTTTTTGGTAGGCGGGGCTGGTAAAGGCGCGAATTAGCAGGTCGTGCCAGGGTTTGCGGGGCAGCACAAAGCAGCCCTCGGTGTTGTCGGCATTGGTGTCGTTGGCGAACTGGGGCAGGGCATCGCGCTCCAGGTTGCGGCGAATGTCTTCGGCAATCACGCCGATCGCCCCGCCGTAGCGCACCACCTCGGTGAGCTGTGACTTGTGAATAATTTGCCGAAAGCAGGCCGACTCGGGCTCGTTAACCGGCGGTAGCTGAGCCGGGTCGCCCACAAACAAAATCTGGGTGCCCCGGTACAGATTCGACACGGCATTCACCAGCAGCTCCCACAGCTCCTGGTTGATCATCGAGCATTCATCAATGATCACCAGGCGGTAGCGATCGATCTGGCTGGCCTGCTGGCGATCGATCGCAAATACCTGCTTGCCGTTCTCTTCGTCGATGACTGGGCGCAGGCCCAGCAGCTTGCAGCAGGTCATAGCGTCAATATCGAGCCGCCACTGGGCCGCCATCGCCGCCAGCACCTTGGTGGCTTTGTTGCTAAAGGCGCTGAGCACAATGGGGCGATCGTCACCGCGATCGCGCAGCCCATTGACAAACACTTGCAGCAGCGTGGTTTTGCCCGTGCCCGCATAGCCGGTCAGCAGATACAGCTTTTCGGTGCCCTGCACAAAGGCGTCCAGCGCATCCAGGGCCGCCTCTTGCTCGGCGGTGAGCGCCAGGTCGGCTTTAACAGATTTAGATGGGGATGCAGCCATGGATGCGGAACAGATGTTCTATCCCAGATTAGCCTGATTCACAGGTTCAGACAGGGGAGACTCTATCCTAGGGCAAGCTTTGGATGGCAGCGGCAATGATGCTGGCCAACGCCGGTTTGTCGATCTGCCCCTGGGCGGTCTGCATCACCAGATCGTAGGCCTCGTCATTTGTCAGCAGCAGACGCTTTCTATTGACTCGCAGAAAGGTATCCATTACCGCAAACGCGGTGCGCTTGTTGCCGTCTACAAAAGGATGATTTTTCGACAAATGATATAGATAAGCTGCCGCCTGCTCCGCCAGGGTCGGATGTAGTAGCTCGCCGCCAAAGGTAGCCTGGGGCTGAGCCAGAGCTGAATCTAGCAGTCCGGCATCTCGCACACCAGCGGTACCCCCAAACCGTTCGATCTGTCTGGCGTGGAGTCTCAAAACTGCTTCTACATCTAAAAACCTAGGAGTCAGCAAGGCGACGATACACCTGTTCGCGTTCTTTCTCAGATTCTAGATAGGCTTGCCACACCTCGTCTTGAGAGGCCACATTTGAGTCGGTTCTCAGTCCTTGCACGTAGGCCAAAATTTCAGCCAGTGTCTCTACGGGCAGATGGTCGATCGCTTCTAAAATTTGGTCTCTGAGGGTGGTAGCGGTGGTGGTCATGGCTCTGGCCTCACCTATAGCGGCGCATTTTTATTGTAGTCTGGCCGCGATGGTCAAAGACCAGCCCAGAAGGGCCATCGCCCGGCAGCAGCGACCCGCACCCGCCGCAGAGGGCAGTACCAGTTAAACCACCGCCATACCAGCCTTGATGGCAAAGATGTGCTCGATGGTGTCTTCTACCGAGCGATCGGGGGTCGACGCGCCGGAGGTGACGCCCACGGTAATAGGGCCATCGGGCAGCCAGTTCTCAGTCACTGTCATATCGCCGTGGAGCAGCTTGTGCTCGATGCGGTTGCCGGGGCCAATGCGGCTGGCGCTGTCAATGTGGTACGAGGGGATGCTGCGATCGATCGCAATCTCTTGCAGGTGGGTAGTGTTTGATGAGTTGTAGCCGCCGATTACCACCATCAGATCGAGTTTTTCATCGACTAGCTCAAACATGGCGTCTTGGCGTTCTTGGGTGGCGTCGCAGATGGTATTGAAACTGAGGAAGTGGTCGTTGAGGGCCTGGGGGCCGTACTTTTTGAGGATGGTGTGCTCGAAGAGTTTGCCGATCTGCTCGGTTTCGCCCTTGAGCATGGTGGTTTGGTTGGCGACACCGATGCGATCGAGGTCGGTGTCGGGGTCGAACCCGGCGGAGCAGGCGTTGGCAAATTTCGCCATAAACTCGGCCCGGTCACCGCCGTTGAGAATGTAGTCGGCCACATAGTTGGCCTGGTCTAGATTCAGCACCACCAGGTACTTGCCCGCAAAGGAGCTGGTGGCCACGGTTTCTTCGTGGTTGTACTTGCCGTGAATGATAGAGGTGTGGTCGCGTTTCTTATGCTTTTCGACCGTGTTCCACACCTTGGAGACCCAGGGACAGGTGGTATCGACAATGGTGCAGCCCTTGTCGTTGAGCAGCTGCATTTCCTGCACGCTGGCCCCAAAGGCGGGCAGAATTACCACGTCGCCCTGACCCACAATCGAGAAATCTTTTTCGCCGTCTACCACTTCAATGAACTCCACCGCCATGTCTTTGAGGCGCTGGTTGACGCTGGGATTGTGGATGATTTCGTTGGTAATCCAGATGCGCTCGGTGGGGAAGTGCTGGCGGGTTTCGTAGGCCATGGCCACGGCTCGCTCGACCCCCCAGCAAAAGCCAAAGGACTCGGCCAGCTTGATGGTGACGCTGCCGCGTGTGAGGGTATAGCTATGATCGCGGATTTCCTGAATCAGCCCGCTGTTGTACTCGGTCTGCATTTGCCCGGCGACCTCTTCCCCGTGGCCAAACCCCTGGCGGAAGTACTTGTCGGAGTGGTTGAGGGAGCGCTTAAAGGCCTTGGTATCCATCGAATCTTCACCGGGTGCAGCACGTTATCTAGGATAGCGGGTTGTGGGTGGGGGTTTGGGGTGCGATCGCCCAGTAAATTTCAATCGTTGCCCATAGCGACGGTCTAGTTAACTGCCGATGTCGGTAGCAATTCCCCTGGCAGGCTCATTTCTATGGCAGGGGTAGTTACGGTCTGACTGTAGTGATCCAGAGTAATACCCACCGGACGGGCCTCGTTATCTAAGTCGATAATTAGGTTCTCATTCAGCCACTCGTTGTACCCACTCTAGCTGCACCTCAAGATGCTGGTGGGGCACGTAAGGCCAGTGGTCGTTGAAGGCAGCCCAATTCCTACGAGATGTGTAGACAGGGTTCCAAGGCACCCCGGTAGCAATTACAACAAAAGATCCGTGTTCCTGTGAGGATCGTTGCTGTGAAGAAGCGTTTGCCGTCTGGTTTTTTAATTGGGGGATGTTTGCTTGGCCTGGCGGCCTGGCTGTGGAGCGTGCCCGCGGCGGTAGCCGACCCCTGTACCGTCAACTGTCGCTCAGGGCAGATTCAGTTTACGCCGGGCGATCGCATCACCGTGCAAGTCGTCAACGTGGGCAGCCGCCCCCTCAGCCTAGAGCAGCCGCCCCTGCTCGGCCCCCGTCTGCTCTACACCGGCAACAGCTTCGAAACCCAGCTCAACTGGGCCGGGCAGCCCAAGCCATCCTTCTTCTTTTGGTCGCAAGAGCGGCTGCCCGTGCGGGCTCGCCTCGGTCGCCCTAGCCCCAATACCCTGCGGGTAGAAATCTACAACTCGCTCAGTGAACCGAGCGATCGCAGCATCACCATCGAACCCGATGGCCGCGTCTCGGTGAAATAGCAGGATGGATTCAGTGGGCCGTGCCAGCCCACCCACCTACTCACCCACCCACCTACTCTTCTACCCCCAACCCGCCAACACCAGCTTCCCAATCGTCCTCCCCGACTCAATCTGCGCATGGGCCTGGCGCAGGTTGGCGGCATTGATCGGCGACAGCGTTTGCCCCAGGGAAGTACGGATGGTCTTGGCATCGATCAACGCCGCCACCTCGTCGAGCAGGTGGCCCTGGTCGGCCATATCGGCGGTTTGGTACATCGAGCGGGTGAACATAAACTCCCAGGCAAAGGTGACGCTTTTGCTCTTGAGCAGATTTAGGTCGAGCGGGTCAGTGTTTTCGACAATGCCGACAATTTTGCCCTGGGGCCGAATCAACTCGGCCATCACGCCCCAGTAATCATCGGTGTTGTTGAAGTTGGCAATAAAATCGACTTCGCGGTGGCCCAGCTGGGTCATTTCTTCGATCAGGGCGTTGCTGTAGTCTACAGTGTGGTCAGCTCCCAGTTCTCGTACCCAAGCTTGGGATTGGGGCCGCGACGCGGTAGCGATCACCACCAACCCGGCCAGCTTGGCTAGCTGAATGGCGATCGACCCCACACCCCCGGCTCCGCCAATGAGCAAAATCGACTGGCCTCGGTGGCCCCCGTCTCGATCAATGCCCAGGCGGGTAAACAGAGCTTCCCATGCAGTGATGGTGGTCAGGGGCAGGGCGGCGGCCTCCGCAAATGAGAGGGTTTGGGGCCTGTGGCCCACAATACGCTCATCCACTAGCTGAAACTCGGCGTTGGAGCCAGGGCGGGTGATGTCGCCTGCGTAGTAGACCGCATCGCCGGGCTTGAAGCGCGTCACTGCATCGCCGACACTCTCGACCACCCCAGCGGCATCGTAGCCCAGCACCTTGGGAATGTCTTCGACTTTGTCCTTGGGAGCGCGCACCTTGGTGTCAACCGGGTTGACCGAGACCGCTTCTACCCGCACCAGAATATCCCGCCCCGCAGGGCTGGGCTTGGGCAGGCGAGCGTCGAAGAGGGATTCTGGGTCGCTGATGGGCAAGTAGTGGGTCAGGGCAACAGCTTTCATACACCAATGGCAGATCAACATCCTCAGTGTGCCTTGCTAGAGGACGCAGCGGGAGTATCAATCCTAGGAGCTAGCGCGTCCTCTCCTCCATACTCTCTGCCACAGTGCCTTCACCCCAAGCAACCGGAGCATTTGTAGGGTGGGTTAGGTGGCCAAGCTCTTCTGCCGCCAGCCGTGAACCTGGCGCTCCGCCGTAACCCACCGCTCACCCATGGCAAGATGCTCCATTGCAGTGAAAGGATGGTTTTTTAGTTGGGGTACTCTAAAGCCCGGCAAACC
Organism: Leptolyngbya sp. CCNP1308; assembly: GCF_034932455.1. Classification (NCBI taxonomy): domain Bacteria; kingdom Bacillati; phylum Cyanobacteriota; class Cyanophyceae; order Leptolyngbyales; family Leptolyngbyaceae; genus Leptolyngbya; species Leptolyngbya sp. CCNP1308. The sequence continues at coordinate 44,946 of NZ_JAYGIH010000076.1, forward strand.
ACTCATAACCTCGATCGACCCAGTAGCCTTGCTCGGGCCTCAGGTCATTCTCAAAGCTGATTTGCGTGACCCACTTGCTCTGCTTGTAGCCCAGCTTAATGGGGGAGGCCAGCCGCAGGGGGGCACCGTTCTCCACCGAGAGGGGCTGGCCATTCTTTTGGTAGACCATCAGGGTTTGGGGATGCAGGGACGAGGCCAGATCCCAACTTTCGTAGTAGCCGTCGGCGGAGGTGAAGTAGACGTAGCGCGCCCCTGGCTTGGGCTGCACCAACTTGGCCAGGGTCTGGAGCTGCACCCCGCCCCACTGCACGATCGCCGCCCAGCCCTCCACGCAAACATGGCGAATCACCATCTCCGTCAGCGGCAATGCCTGAATATCGGCCAGGGAGAGCTGCATAGGTTGATTGACTTCGCCCCCGACCACCAGGCGAAACTGCTCGGGGTCGAGCTGGGGCGTGGTGTCGAAGGAGTTGATCAGCAGTTTGTCGGGTTCGATCGCGCTAATCGGAAACTCAGGCACCGGGCTTTGCGACAGCAGCAGCGTCTCGATCGCCTGGTTAAGCGGTTCAGTCGCCTGCCTGACTTGGCGAACCCCCAGGCTGGTGCCGCAGCCGTTGAGCAGTAAACCGGCTCCCGAGAGCCCGGCCCCAATCAGCAGCTGGCGGCGGGTAACGGGGCGAGGAAGAATGAGACCCATAGGATTAGGTTGGGGTAACGGCTAAAAGAACATCGACTTGACCAGGCGCAGCTGTCCCACCTTGAGGGCCAGCAGAGAGTGCACCAGAGAAAACGCCAGCACCAGGGGGACGGTCATAAAGTGGACGGTGCGCAGGGTCTGCCAATCGCCAAAGAGGGCGGCCAGCCAGTGGAGCTGGGCGGGTTTGTACATGGCCAGGCCGCTAGCGATCGCCAGCAGCAGCACCGGCACGATGGCGGTGTAGATCAGCCGGTGCTTGGCGAAGTTTTTGCGCTTTTCGTTTTGGCTGGCCCGCAGGGCTTTGAGGTCGCCACTGCTGGCAAAGCGGTGCTGCCAGCGGCGGGTAATGGCAATATAAACCCCATAGGCCAGCAGGTTGAGCGAGTATATCCACATGATGGCGAAGTGCCAGGCGCGCCCCCCGCCCAGCCAGCCGCCCAGCAGCACCGCATCGGGAAAATCCCATCCGGCCCGCCCCCCAAACACGGGGTTGGCGTTGTAGATCTGCAAGCCGCTGGCCATCATCAACAGCAGGGCGATGATATTCATCCAGTGAAAGGTTTTGGCCAGCAGGGCCTGGCTAGGGAGCTTGGGTTTGCGTTTTGCCACAGATGCGGTCATAGGTGTACTCAGAATGAATCTCACTTCAAGGGGCACGTCAAGGAGCACTTACAGGGGCAGGCGGGGAAACAGCGGTGCTAGCCAGAGCTGAACGCGGATATCCCACCCCAACAGAATGGCGATCGCAGTACTCACAATCAGCCCGCCGCCGATCCGCTGTAGTTTAGTGCTGTAGCGGCGCAGCCTCAGCAGCCGCTGGCTCACCCGTCTGCCGCCGTAGGCGATCGCCAGCAGGGGCAGGGCCGCCCCCAAGCCGTAGGCCACCAGCAGCCCAAAGGCACCCGCTACCTGACGGTCTACCGCCGCCAGCACCAAAATACTGCCTAAGACCGGCCCGGCGCAGGGCGTCCAGAGCAGGCCGAGCTGGGTGCCCAACCAAAACTCGCCTTGGAGTCCCAATCGGACGGGTTCCTTAAGCCTTTGGCCCAGAGGTAGGTAGCTTGCCAGGCGGTAGCTCACCTGGGGAAACAGAGCGGCCAGGCCCAGGCCGAGGAGAAGGGCGATCGCGCCATAGCGCAGCCCGTTGGCTAGGCCCGTAAACCAGCCAGCGGTCATGCCCAGCAGACTCCCCGCAGCGGCAAAGCCCCCCACCAGACCTGCTACCAGCGCCACCGGGCCATAGCGGTGCGATTGCAGCGATCGCCCCACCACAATCGGCAATACCGGCAGAATGCAGGGCGACAGCACGGTCAGCACCCCGCCCAGCCACGCCAACCCCAAAGATGCACTAGTCGTGGCCATGACCTCTACCCCAGCAGCGCACGAATGGTTTGCTCGGTGGTGTCGTAGGCCCCTTCGCCAATGTGGTCATAGCGTAGGAACCCGTCGCGATCGGCCAAAAACAGGTGGGGCCAGTACCGATTGCTGTAGGCCCGCCAGGTTTGAAAGTCGTTGTCCAGCGGCACCGGGTAGGTGATGTCGTGCTGCGATAGCGCCCGCCGAATGTTGTTGACATCGCGCTCGTAGGCAAACTCAGGGGTGTGGACACCAATAATTTTCAACCCCCGATCAGCATAGCGCCGATGCCAGCCCACCAGTGAGGGCAGGGTGCGCTGACAGTTGATGCAGCCAAAGGTCCAAAACTGAAGCAAGACTACGCTGCCCTTGAGACTGGCGATCGTCAGCGGCTCTGAGTTGAGCCACTGGCTAATGCCGCGCAGCTCCGGCATGGGGTCGCCGCTGGGTTCTAGGGATGCGGCGGCTGGGCGATCGCTGTCCACAGCCGACTCAGTGCCAGCCTCAGCGCTGGTGGTGACGGGCGATCGCGGAGAACCCAGCCTGTAGGCGATCGCGGCTGAGGCCCCGGCCAGCCCAGCGTAAAGCAGCTGACGCCTTTGCCATAGCGGTCTATCCATGGGCATTTCGTCCCCGTGCTAAGTCGGTTGTTGCCTTAAAACTTGTTTTTGGGGTCGGTGACTGGCAGTAATAGCCAAGCCATTTGTCAAAAAAGCTGATTTGGATTCAGATGATCAGTGGGGCAAACAACCGTTTGCCCCTACAGGATTGGGTGGTTCAACCGGGTCGGTCAATATACCCAATCCGGACGGTGAGCTAGTTGGAACCCTCTTGTTCCATGGCACCACCCTCTTCTTTCATGGCATCACCTTCCATGGCGCTGCCTTCTTCCTCCATGGCATCACCCTCCATAGCGCTGCCTTCTTCCTTCATGGCATCGCCTTCCATAGCGCTGCCTTCTTGTTCCATGGCGTCGCCGGTCGGGGCGGTCTCAGTGGTTCCGGTAGAGCCACCACAGGCCGTTAGGGTGGTGGTTAGGGTCAAGCTGGCCGCTAGAACTAAAAGTTTCCATTTCATTGACGTTATCTATCCTCGGATTAATTTTGGTGGATACCTGTCCCAAGACCTGCCGAGTCCCGACGTTTTGTCACAGCCAAAAGCAGCCTGGGGAACACCTGAGGGAACTCTGCTGTAGCGAGTTGATTCAAGATGCTGAGTTGACGATGCCAGGTAAACCTGAAATTTTCCTGAGACCGAGCCTCATTTACCCTGAAGAGTTTTGGCGTGGCGACCTCAAGGCGGTGTCTGATCAGAGCGTGTCAGAGCGTGCAGTGCGCCGTGTTGCCCCGAGGGCTTGCCCTAAACAGTGATCGGTCTAGAAAGTGCCGCTTTATCCCTCCATCGTAGGGATGACTAAATATGTAGCTAAGGGCGATCGCAGTCTCTCTTAGGGCTGATTTGCTCTGCTTTTCAGCCAAGAGTGCCGAAAAAAGGGAACAATAACTAAGTGCTGATGGTCACGTAACCAAAAGCACAGCATTTTTTCCATAGGTTCCCGTGCATTTACCACCTAGATTGGCTAGACACCAAACCCCGCTCCCAGGGTTTAGCCGCTGAATTTGCCCCAATTTTGTCGGTTTTGTCAAGCATGCTCTGGTAATACGACTGGTCTTTGTACCGTCATCTCTGACTTGCTTTGGCTTGTTCTGAGACGGTCTTGCTGTGGCTAATGGCCCCCTCCACTAATTTTTTTCGTTAACACCCGATTCTTAGGATTTCACCGAGTATGAGCACCGTATCGAACCTGTCTGCCAAAACCACTGCCTTAGTGGCGCTGGGTTCTGTGGCGATCGCCGGGCTAGCGCTGCCCGCCACCGCCCAAACCGCCGAATTCGACGATGTTGGCACCAATTATTGGGCCCGCCCCTTTATTGAAAATCTAGCTGAAGAAGAGATTATCGCTGGGTTCCCCGATGGCACGTTTCGGCCCGACCAGCCGGTAACCCGCGCCCAGTTTGCCGCCATTGTGCGTAATGCCTTTCAGCAGCCCCTAGACCGCACCGCTCCCCGCTTTAGCGATGTGCCGAGCAACTACTGGGCCAGCGCCGCGATCGACGATGCCTACGGCCAGGGCTTTCTCTCCGGCTACCCCAACGGAGCTTTTCAGCCCGAAACCCAGATTCCTCGGGTACAGGTGCTGGTAGCTCTAGCCAACGGCCTCGACTACAGCACGAGTGGCTCAGTGAATGAAGTTCTCGGTACCTACCGCGATGCGAGCCAAATTCCTGACTATGGCCGGGGCCCTGTCGCCGCCGCCACCCAAAACGAGCTGGTGGTCAACTACCCCAATGTCGATGTGTTAGGGCCTCAGCGCACCGCTACCCGCGCCGATGTGGCTGCCTTTATCTACCAGGCTCTGGTGGCCCAGGGCCGCATGCCTGCCCTGCAATCCGGACTCAGTGCCAGCAACTACATCGTGGGCTACACCCCCGGTACCGGCACTGGCACTGGCAACGGCACTAGCACCAGCTCGCCGCGCCTGGTGCCCAACGGCACTCAGCTTGACGTGCGCTACCCCAATGCCGATGTGGATATTGTGGTGGCCCCCGGCCAGGCCGTCGCCACTAACCTGCAAACTACCCAGGCCATTCTCAACGGCCAGGGCCAGGTGCTGATTCCCGTGGGCAGCACGGTGCAGGGGCGGATTGTGCCGGTCGAGATTCGTGGGTCTTCGGTGACGGCGGCTAAGTTTGTGGCCGACACCCTCACCGTTAACGGGCGCACCTACAACATCAACGCTGAGTCGAGTGCGATCGCAGCCACCGACAGCGTCAACAGCGGCACCCTGCAAGGGGCGTTGATCACCGGCGCGGCTGAGTCGATCTTGGCCTCGATTACCGGCAACAGCGGCCTGGGTTCCGTGGTCGGCGCGATTATTAACGGCGAAAACCAGCCCACTTCAACCAATGCGGTGGTGGTGATTCGCCCCAGCGACCTCGACCTCACCCTGCGCTCTGACTTCACAGTCGATGCGATCGCCAACAACTAGGGCGGCTTCAAAATCGGGCCGCTCAACCAAAGCTGTGAATCGCCAGCCAAACGCAGGGCGGTTCGCAGCTGGTGAAATCGACCCGATGACGCCTGTGGGCCGGTATTAGTACATAGTCCCCTGGCCCCAACGCCAAGGCAGCGCCATCCTCATAGGTGAGGGTGGCGCTGCCTTGTAAGAGCACAACCCACTCATCCTGGGGCTGGTCGTACCATTCGCCGGGAGGGGTAGCTTGCCCGGTCGAGAGAATGCGCTCGACTCGCAGGTGGGGCGTTTCAAACAGCGCGGTAAACACTTCCGCCCCCGGCAGCGGGTCGGGCAGCTCAAACAGGTTGCCGGATTTTGGCGCGGGGGGCATAGGGGCGGATAGGCAAGACCTAGCTGATCGTACAGCTGTCTTGATCGCAGGTGACCTTAGACGCCACCGCACTCTCGGGCACCACGGTAAAGCCGCCCACACTCACGCCCTCCACCCCGTACTGCTCTCGCAGCACCTGGTTAAAGCTGGCAATAATTTCTGGCAGCTGCTCCTGTAGCACAGAGCGCACCTGATCGGCCTCGGGGGGTGGGCTGCCAACGGTTTCTACAGGCATAGGTTTAATCCAGTAATGGTCATGGGTTCAATTGTAGAGTGACGGGAAATCTCAAAACTTCTTGCTTCACGGCTCTACATATAGCGGTGAATTTCCTAAATTTGCCCCTACAGAGTTGCTACAAATTCACCTGTAGTCGGAGAAATCCCGGTTAGGACAGCCTAAAATGTCGAAATTCAAGCCTATCGGGCAGTTTTTTCCACTTTTCGTTCTTCGTTCTTTTGTTTTACGCCTTACTCGTTGGGCACAAAGCTACAGGAGTCGTTGCCGTTGGTCAGTTGCGGCGGCTGGCTGCAAAGCTCTGCGTCGGGCGATCGCACATAGACCCACTGGCCTTCCAACTTCAGCCCCATCTGATTGGTGTCAGCATCAAACGCCAAAGTCGCTTCCCCTGCCGAAATAATATCGGTGGAGCTGCGATAGACCTGACGGCAGAGCCCCAGCGATCGGCAGCGAAGCAGCATCAGCTCGCCGTAGTTGTCATCTAGGGGAAAGGCCACATATACCGTGCGATAGGTAATGCCCCAGGACGCAATTGGCTGGTTAGCCTGAGGGGCATAGCCGACAATTAGAGCGGGCAGCAAAGTCACCAGCAAAAAGATGCCTGTGATCAGCAGCCAGACCACTTTTGCTACGCCCTGTCGGGCACTCTGTCGCCAGTTTAGGTTAAAGCTCAGGAGCAGCAGTAGACAGAGGGCCAAGCTGCCTACGATCCCCAAGACAATTACCGCCAGCAGGGTCAGCAGCGCGATCGCAAACAGTTTGCTGTAAACCCAAGCCAGCCCATGCACCCCAGGTACAGCCCCCCAGACAAAGGGCAAATACCCCAGCCATCCCAACCCAGCCAGCATGGCCCAACCCAGCAGTAGACTCCGCCTGGGGCGACGGGTGAATCGCTGATCCAGAGTTTGGGCCGCAGGTTTGCTCGCGGGCGTGTTGTGGCTAGACATGGGGGCAGATGGCTAGAACGCTACCCCAGGGTGGCCCAACTCAGGCACCATTGTCATCGGCGTTTGTAACCCTGGCTCCAGGCGCTGTCCTGAGCAGGGGGAGGCTGTAAAGCCATTTATCTCTGCCTGCTGGGGGAGAGTTACCCCGCAAAAAGTCGTGCCTAAAAGTCCTGTGATATTCTCAGAGAACGGTGGCGCGATGCCAAAAATCTCTAGTTTTCAGCCCTTTTAACCCTATGACGTTAACTCGACGGTGGTTTGGCCAGGCCTGCCTGGGGGTAGCGACGGCGCTGGTGGCCGCAGCCTGCGGCGGTGGCGGTGGCGATGACGTGGTCAGCGTTGGCTCGAAAGACTTTACCGAGCAGCTGATCATCGGCGAAATGTACGCCCTGGTGCTTGAAGAGAACGGTCTGACCGTTGAGCGCAAGCTCAATTTGGGGGGTACTCCAGTGGCCCAGGCGGCGATCGAGAGCGGCGAAATTGACCTCTACCCCGAGTACACCGGCACCGCGCTGCTGACGGTGCTCAAGCTGCCGGTCAGCAGCGACCAGCAGGCCGTTTTCGACACCGTCAAGCAGCAGTACCAGGAGCAGTTCAACCTGGTGTGGCTCGACCCCTCGCCCATGAACAACACCCAGGCTCTGGCCATGACCGAGGAGCGGGCCGATGCCCTGGGCATTCGCACCATCTCTGACTTTGCCGCCCAGGCTAGTGATCTGACCCTGATTGGCCCGCCAGAGTTTGAGGTGCGTGAAGACGGGTTGCCCGGTCTGCAAGCGGCCTACGGCAATTTTTCTGTCGGAGAATACAAGGCTGTGGATGCGGGCCTGCGCTACCGGGGTCTGGTGGATGGCGAGGCCGATGTGGCGGTGGCCTTTGGCACCGACGGCGAAATCAGCGCCTTCAACCTAGTGGTGCTCGAAGACGACGAGGGGCTGTTTCCGCCCTACCAGGTGGCCCCCATTGTCAGCCAGGCGGCGCTGGATGCCAACCCTGCGATCGCCGAGGCGCTCAACCAGGTTTCACCCCTGCTCAACGACGAGGTCATGCGCCAGCTCAACTATGAGGTCAGCGGCAACCAGCGCGAACCGGCAGACGTAGCGCGAGAATTTTTGGTCGATGCGGGCCTGGTTGCAGAATAGCCTCTTGCCGAGTAGCCCCCTAACGAAAAGCCATGAGTAACCTCCAGTTTGACGATGTTTCGCTGCGGTTTGCTGGGGGTGCTCGCCCGGCGGTAAACCGGGTGACCTGCCAGGTCAACTCGGGCGAAATTGTGGTGATTTTGGGGCCATCGGGCTGCGGCAAAACCACGCTGCTAAAGATGGTCAACCGCCTCTACGAACCCACGGGGGGCAACATCTTTTTGGATGGGGTGAATATTCGCAATCGGTCGGCGACGAAGCTGCGCCAGCAGATTGGCTACGTGATTCAGCAGTCGGGGCTGTTTCCCCACATGACAGTGGCCGACAATGTGGCGGTGGTGCCCAGGCTGCTGGGCTGGCCCAAACCCCAAATTCAGGCCCGCACCGATGAACTGCTGGAGCTGGTGAAGCTGTCACCGGGGGAATTTCGCGATCGCTACCCCGCCCAGCTCTCGGGCGGGCAGCAGCAGCGAGTGGGCATTGCTCGGGCGCTGGCGGGCAACCCCGCCATCATGCTGATGGATGAACCTTTTGGGGCGATCGACGCGATCACGCGCACGGCCCTGCAAGACGAAATTCTACGCCTCCAGGGCCAGCTCAAAAAGACGATTCTGTTTGTTTCCCACGATGTAGAAGAGGCCCTGCGCCTGGCCGATCGCATTCTGATTATGCGGCTGGGGGAAGTGGTGCAGTTTGACACCCCCTTTAACCTGCTGACCAAGCCCGCCGATGAGTTTGTGCACACTCTGCTGGGGGCCGACGACATGGTGCGCCAGCTGGGGCTGCTGCGGGTGGGGGGTGCCATGATGGCGCTGCCCCCCAACTACAGCAACGGCCATAACCCCACGCTCTCCCATTTAGACAGCCTGCGGGATGCGCTATCGCTAATTCTCAAGACCGGGGCACCGGCCCTAACGGTGCTAGAGGAGGGCAACCCGGTGGGGCTGCTTACCCTCGACCACATTCGCGAGTCGGCGGTGAACGGACGATGAGCTACCTGCTGAGCAACCCCGGCGATGTGCTGACCCTGCTGCTGCAACACCTGCGGATGACGGGAATTTCTTTGGGGATTGCGATCGCCCTCTCCGTTCCCCTCGCTCTACTGGTCTCGCGCCTACGCTGGCTGGCGGTGCCCGTGCTCGGCGGGCTGGGGGTGCTCTACACCATCCCTAGCCTGGCGCTGATTATCTTTTTGGTGCCGCTGTTTGGCCTCAACGCCACCTCGGTGATTGTGGCGATGGTGCTCTACACCCAGGTGATCTTGGTGCGAAACCTGACGGTGGGCCTGGCGGGTATTAGCCCTGCCGTGCTAGAGGCGGCGCGGGGCATGGGCATGAGCGTGAGCCAGCGCTGGTGGCGGGTGCAGGTGCCCTTGGTGCTGCCGGTGTTTTTGGCGGGGGTGAGAATTGCGGCGATCGTGGCCATTGCGATCGCCACCATCGGAGCCAAGTTTAATGCAGGGGGCTTGGGCAAGCTGCTGTTCGACGGCATTCAGACCAATCGCTACGACAAGATTGTGGCTGGTGCGATCGCTGTGGCCACCTTAGCCCTGGTAATCAATGGGCTGCTGCTGGCCCTAGAGCACTACGCTCAACCCCAACGACGGCTAAAACATGATTAAAACAGCAGTTATGGCTTAGCTACTATCCATATAATCCACTCTGGAAGGGCAGTTATACGGAAACTGTCAGCATAATAAGTCGTTATGCTGCTGTGGCTTCGGATGGGACAGTTGGTTCAAGTCCTCTGCTTAGAAGCCAGGTAAGATTGAAGTTGCCAAAAGGGTGGTGAGCAAACGAGTAAGGTTATTGAATATGAACACACCAAAAGACCAGGCATACCGTAGTTTGGCTAAGTTTTTAAATCCTGAATCTTTGAGAGGTAATTTAATTGCCGCTTCAATTTTCTTGACTGCGTATGAACTGCTTCGGACTTCAATTATTGATCGTATTCGTAATTTTTTTACTTATGAATTCAACGAACATAGAGGAGTCATCAGCGAAGACTATAAGTGTAAGGTTTTATCACTAGATAAGAGTCTTCTCCGAGCATCGCTGCTGTGGTTGAAAGAGATGTCTGCTATAGATGATACTGATATTGAGCTAGTTGACGAGATGCGCAAACATCGCAATGAGTTAGCGCATAACTTGCCCAAATTTATTTCGACTGCCGATGCTGAAATAAACATCAATCTTTTGGGGTCTATCTATGAATTACTAACGAAAATAGATCGCTGGTGGATTAAAGAAGTAGAGATTCCAACAAATCCGGATTTTGATGATCAAGAAGTCGCTGATGACGAGATTCAATCCGGAACGATGCTTTGTATGCAAATGATGCTTAGGATTGCTACAGATGAGAATGCTTCTGTATTCTGGGATGAGTTTCAAAAGCAGCAGTTAAGGTTTCTGAAAGAGTAGAGCAGTGAGAGCCACATAACAACCCGATTGGAGCGGACTATCAGGGTTTTTGGGTAGTGTTGCAAAGGTTACTTTCAGCCGCTCAGTCGGAACGTTCTACAGCTTAATTCTCCATTGAATGTGGCAGTCTCTAAAGTCATCTATCAGTTGGGTTTCGTGTCTCAACCCAACCTACGATGTCTACACGTACAACAATTGTCTAGCAATCTCATCTGCTGTTTGAGAATCTAGGAGAAGTCCTACCCGTCGAGCAATTTCATAAGCATTTTTCTGAGGAACAATAATAATTCCAAAGTGACGTTCGCCACGCTCAATCATTTGCAGGTGAATCTGTTCAAAATCAACTCGGTTGTGCGTAAGCAAACAGCGTCCCACAGAAATTGCATAGGCTAATTGTTCAACATCAGACCGCCCCATACAACCAGCTGCTTGAGTCGTTTCGATATCCAAACCCCTGGATTGCAGAAGGGTAGCAACAAGCGCCGACATATCTTCATCAATGTACAGGGCAGCAAAAATCCTCATAGCTAGCCGATAACCGCTTTCACCGAGGGATGAACTTTTTCGTCAGGAATGTGGTTACGTTCGATGTAGTCATTGATCTCGGCCTGGTTGTCAAGATAAAAGCTGAGAGCGTCAAATATCTGAGCTAAGGTCAGATGCGGTAAATGGGTAGGAATTTCTTCTGGAGCAGTGCCTAACCGCCACAGGCTAACAATTGCACGAATAGTTGTACGGGTACCCGCGATGATAGGTTCTCCCTGCAAAATATCTGGGTTGCGGGTGACATATCGGGATGTTGTTTGAATAGTCATTATATTTTTACCGCTAGGATCGTAGCCATACTCAAGTTTAGCCTCATGGATAGCACCGCTCAAAATTGAGCAGAAGGGTTAAATGTAGCCTCAATTAGCTCTGGGAGTCAGAGCGATCGCGGCTATATTCGGCCTGCTGCTGAATCAGCTTGGCCACCAGGCCAGTCCAGCCGGTTTGATGACTCGCCCCTAGCCCCGCCCCATTGTCGCCGTGGAAATATTCGTAAAACAGCACGTAATCGCACCAATGGGGGTCGTGCTGCAAAGGGGCAATGTCGCCGTTGACCGGGCGGTTTTGCTGCGAATCTGACTCAAAAATGGCGATCAGCCGCTGCGATAGCTCGCTGGCGACCTCCCATAGGTTCATCCAGCGTCCAGAGCCGGTGGGGCATTCGACTTTGTAGTCGTCGCCCAGGTAGTGGTGAAACTTTTGCAGCGACTCAATGAGCAAATAGTTGACCGGAAACCAGATCGGCCCTCGCCAGTTGGAGTTGCCGCCAAATAGCCCGCTGCTCGACTCTGCCGGTTCGTAGTCCACCCGGTACTCCTGGCCATCGACGTGGAAACTGTAGGGGTGCTCGGCATGGTACTTCGACAGGGCGCGAATGCCGTAGGGGCTGAGGAATTCTGACTCGTCCAGCAGTTTTTCGAGCAGGCGGCGCAGGCGATCGCGCGGTTCCACATGCCCCAGGGTGGCGTAGCACAGGGCCAGCATGCGGCGCGCCTCGGTGCCCTTGGTCTCCATGCAGGCCACATTGCGCTTGAGGTTGGGGCGATTTTGAATGAACCACTCTAGCCGTTCGGTAAAGTTGGGCAGTTTTGCCAGGGTATCGGGCTCCAGCGTCATCACCGCGCAGAGGGGAATCAAGCCGACCAGCGATCGCAGCGTCATCTGCACCCGTTCGCCGTGGGGCAGGTGCAGCACATCGTAGAAAAAGCCGTCTTCCTCGTTCCACAGGCGGGTTTGGTCGTCGCCGATGTGGTTCATGGCGTCGGCAATGTAGATAAAGTGCTCGAAGAATTTGGTGGCCATGTCTTCGTAGACCGGGTTCTCAAGGGCCAGTTCCAGCGCCATTTCCAGCATATTGAGGCAGTACATCGCCATCCAGCTGGTGCCGTCAGACTGCTCTAGGGTGCCACCCGTGGGCAGCGGGGCGCTGCGGTCAAACACACCGATGTTGTCGAGGCCCAAAAACCCGCCCTCAAACACGTTTTTGCCCTCAGCGTCTTTGCGGTTGACCCACCAGGTAAAGTTGAGCAGCAGCTTTTGAAACACCCGCTCTAGAAAAGGGCGATGGTCTACGCTTGGTCCGGTCATCTTTTGGGCAATTTTGTACACCCGCCAGGTGGCCCAGGCGTGGACGGGCGGGTTGACATCGCCAAAGGCCCACTCGTAGGCGGGCAGCTGGCCGTTGGGGTGCATGTACCACTCCCGCGTCATCATATCGAGCTGGTGCTTGGCAAACTCGGGGTCAACCATAGCCAGGGGAATGCAGTGAAAGGCCAGATCCCAGGCGGCAAACCAGGGGTATTCCCACTTGTCGGGCATGGAGATGATGTCGGCGGTGTCGAGGTGTCGCCAGTGGCGGTTGCGATCGCGCCCCTCCGGCGGCTCTGGCATGGTGGCATCGCCCCTGAGCCACTGCTCCACCGAGTAGCGGTAGACCTGCTTGCTCCAGAGCAGGCCTGCGATCGCCTGCCGCTGAATCTGCCGCTGATCGTCACTCAGCTCAAAGGGGGTGAGGGCGGCGTAGAAATCATCGGCCTCCTGGCGTCGAGTCTTCAAGATTTGGTCAAAGTCGGGGCCAAGGGGCTGTTCCCCGGTGGGCTGATTGGTCAGCCGCAGGCGCATGGTCTGCCGCTCCCCTGGCTCCAGGGAAAGGTGATAGTGGGGCGAGACTTTGGTGCCCACCAAGTCAGGGTTCACCGCATCGGTTTGCCCATGAATCACTGCGTTATGAATGCCGTCTTTGACGTAGGGGGAAGAATTTTTGCCCCCAAACACCGCTGTGTAGTTAGTCTCGTTTTCGGTGAAGTAGAGGGGTAGGTTTTCATCGTCAGTCGAGCTACCCCCGCAGTGGAGCCAGTAGTTCCCCAGGGTGGGGTGGGATGTTTCCACGACGGCTCCCTCGTTAGGGGCAAATGGACGCTTGCCCCTACACAACCTGGGCTTTTCGCAGCCTTCGCCCCAATCCCAGGTGTTGCGAAACCACAGGGTCGGCAGCAGGTGCAGCGTCGCGGCCTCTGGCCCCCGGTTGACGACCTCAATGTGGATCAACATGTCCTCGGGGTCGGCCTTGGCGTATTCCACAAACACATCAAAGTAGCGGTTGTCGTCAAACACGCCGGTATCGAGCAGTTCGTACTCGGGCTGGTCGCGCCCCCGCCGCTGGTTCTCGGCCACCAAATCGGCGTAGGGGTACTCGGCCTGGGGGTACTTGTAGAGAAACTTCAGATAGCTGTGGGTGGGGGTGCTGTCGAGGTAGAAGTACTGTTCCTTCACATCTTCGCCGTGGTTGCCCTGGCTGCCCGTCAACCCAAACAGACGCTCTTTGAGCACGGGATCGTTTCCATTCCACAACGCCAGCGCAAAGCAGAGCTGCTGCTGGTCGTCGCAGATGCCGCCCAGGCCATCTTCCCCCCAGCGGTAGGCGCGGGCGTGGGATTGTTGATGGGAAAAATAGTCCCACGCTGCGCCGGTCGCGCTGTAGTCTTCGCGCACGGTGCCCCACTGGCGATCGCTCAGGTAAGGCCCCCATTTTTGCCATGGTGTTTGCGATGCGTGGGTCGCTTTTAGGCGCTGGTGCTCTGGATTCATGGGGCTAGAAGAGAGATTGGTCTTCTTTAGGATGAGCTTTATTTCTGAGAACGGCTTGAAATTTAATCGGATGTTAAAAGGTTAGAAAGTTAGGAGGCTTGAAGGGTGAGGAGATGCCAACCTTCTAACCCACCAACCTTCTAGCCCACCATTCATCTGCTCATCTGCGAGGCTTCAGTGGGATCGAGGGTGAGATCGCCGGTTTGGCCTGGGGTTAGGGTTGATCTAAATAGGCCTCGATCGCATCGGCGGGCAGGGGCTTTGAGAACAGGTAGCCCTGGGCAAACTGGCAGCCCATTTCTTTGATCAGATGCAGTTGCTGCGGGGTTTCGATGCCCTCGGCGATCGCCGATAGCCCCAGCTGCTGACTGAGGCCCAAAATCATCTGCACCATGGCGTAGTCGCGATTGTCGCTGGTGAGGTGTTGTACAAAGCTGCGATCAATTTTGAGATGGCTGAGGGGAAAGCGGTGCAGATATTGCAGCGAAGAATGGCCCACGCCAAAGTCATCAATGCTAATGCGAATGCCGCGTTCGGCCAGCTGGGTGAGCAGATAGGTGGCCTTTTCCATATCCTGAATCATCATATTTTCAGTGATTTCTAGGTTGAGGCAGTTCCCAGCCACACCCGTCTCCGCTAAAACGGCGTCAATATCCTCTAGCAGAGAGGCGGTGGCAAAATTTTGGGCCGAGAGATTCACGCTCACGCCTAGGGGCGTATGGTGGGGGAACTGCCGCTGCCAAATACCGAGTTGCTGACAGGTTTGGCGCAGCACCCAGTGGTCTAGCGGCACAATTAACCCCGTGGCCTCAGCGCAGGGTAAAAATACATCGGGGGTGAGCAGCCCCTGGGTGGGGTGGGGCCAGCGCACCAGAGCCTCAAAGCCCATCGGGCGAGCCTGGTCTAAATCGATCACGGGCTGGTAGTACACGGCCAGTTCGCTCTGTTCGATCGCCCGGTATAGCTCTAACTCCAGCGTGTGCTGGGCGAGCACCTGGGTATGCATAGCCGGGTCAAAAAACTGATAGGTGCCCCGCTGCCGGTGCTTGGCTCGATACATAGCAATATCGGCATCGCGGATGAGATCGGCCGCTTCGTGATACCGGGCATTGCCGATGGCGATGCCAACGCTAACCCCGATCAACACCTCATGGCCCTCAAGCCTCAGGGGCGTTTGGCAATCGGCCAAGATGCGCTCGACCACCGCCACCGCCTTATCTGGGCCGTCGATATCTTCTAACAACAGCACAAATTCGTCGCCCCCCAGCCGGGCGGCGACATCGGCGGCGCGAATGTGGTTGCGCAGCTTTTGGGCGATCGCCATCAGCAGCTGGTCGCCGACGCTGTGGCCCAGGCTATCGTTAATGCCCTTGAACCGATCGAGGTCGAGAAACAGCACTGCATACTGATAGTGCAGATGGCGCTGGGCCCGGTGAATGGCGGCGTTAATGCGATCGCTCAGCAGGGTGCGGTTGGGCAGCCCCGTCAGCGGGTCGTGCAGAGAATTGTGAATGATCTGGACCTGGGCCCGCTTGCTCTCGGTGATGTCGCGAATCATAAACAGCACTTCATCGTCGCCGCTTTTCACCACCCGCACCTCTTCATAGCGCCAGCCAGCGGGGGTTTCGATCTGCTGCTCGTAGTTTTGCAGTTTTCTAGTGGCTAGGGCTTGCTGCATGATGCTCAGTTTGCGAGTGGCGAGGTCTGGCGGGGCAAAATCTGACAGTCGCCGCCCAACCGGGTCACGGCCCTTGAAGAACAGTTCTAGGTCTGGGCGAGGGTTGATCACCTCCCGATAGCAGCCGTCGGCCCCGAGACGAAACATCAGGTCGGGCATTACCGCTAGAATCGCCCGACTCTTAGCCTCACTCTGTCGCAGGGCCAGTTCGGCCCCTTTGCGATCGCTGATATCCACAGCGACACTGGTGGTAATCCAGCAGCGCTGGGCCTGATCCCAGCGGGCGGTGCAGCTTTCCCCAATCCACCGCAGCGATCCATCGCGATGGCGAAATCGAAATTCTAGGTCAATGTGAGTTTGCCCCTCCAGAATGGCCTGCACGGCGGGCATGATCACGGCATCTAGGTCTTCGGGCAAGACCCGCGATCGCCACAGCTCGACCTGGGTCTTGATCACCCGGGGCGCATAGCCATAGATCAGCTCACTGCCCTGGGAATAGTAGTCATACTCGTAGCTGTAGTCAGGGTATAGGCGAAAGCTACAGATACAGGCCTTCGTGTTGTTGAGAATATCAGTCAAGTAGTGCTGGGATGTTTGCAGCTCCATCTCCCAAGCAAAGGGTGCAGAGGCGATCTCGGCCTGGGTTGCTTCCCCAGGGGCTGAGCCGGTCTCCAGCAGGGCAAAAAGGCTGTCTTGGGTGACCAACCCCATCAGGTTTCCCTGGGGATTGACCATGGGCAAATGCCGAATGCTGTGCCGCCGCAGAAGAGCGATCGCCGCGGCTACCGTCGCCGTTGGGGTCTTTGCCATCGTCACCGCAGGCTGACTCATCACCTCAGCGATCGCGATCGCCTCCAGGGGCCGTTGGGCCACGGTCAGCCGCACCACATCGCTGGCGGTCAAAATGCCCACCACCCGCCCCCCATCCACCACTATCACGCAGTTGGCGCTAGACTCCCACGATGGCTGGCGATCGCCCGAGCGCGATGGGCGAGCGACCGGCTGCATGGCCGCGATCGCCGCTAGCACCGTCGTCTCAGGGGAAACCACGATTGGGGTTGGGGCAATGGCCGCGTCTAGGTGCAAGGAAACTATCGTTGGTTCAAAACTAAACTATAGGGTTTAAGCCCCAAGCTCAATATTCCCGGTGGTCTTCTAACCACCCTCGGCAGGTTTAAATATGGCCATATGGCCTAGAGCCAGGCTAGAACGGTAAAGCTGCCTGCCCATTGCTTGGGCAAGTTCTTTTGAGGAACCCTCCCCAGCGCCTTTGAGACAGCGCCGTCTGGGGGCATCCTTTAGTCTTTGGCCAGGGTCTCGATCAGCAAATCGACCTGCTGCTGCTTTTCGTGCAGGTAGGTTTCGCACTGCTGGAGCGCTTGCACAGCTTGCTCAAACTGGCTCAGCACCGCCGCCAGGGGCAAACTGCCCGATTCGAGGTCGGCGATGATGCCTTCTACAGTGGCGACGGTGGCCTCGTAGTTCCAGGTATCGGCGGGAGCGGCTTTTTTGGGCATAGGGCAGGTGGATGGGTGAGGGGTAAATCGGTAGGGGCAGCCCTGGTTGTCTGCCCGGCAGCCTGGGCCTGAAGCGCGGCATTGTAGGTCGTGTTTCAGGAGGAATTGACCATAGTCATGCTGGCGGGGGATGCACCGCTGCGACCCGGACGGTGAGGTGCCCCTGGGCGAGTTGTACCTGGAGGGTTTGGCCCACGGTAACCGCCTCAGTCTGGGTGACGAGCTGATCGGCTTCGTCCCGCACCAGGGCATAGCCTCGCCTAACCACGGCGTCAGGGTCAAGGGTCATGAGGTGGCTGCGCAGGGCGGCGGTGCGATCGCCCGCCTGGCGCAGCTCCACCTGTACCCCCTGCACCAGGCGACGCTTGAGCTGTTTGAGGTGAAGCTGCTGCTGGGCCACCCGCTGGTCGAGGCGGGTGCGCAGCAATCGCTGGCCCAGGCGGTGTACATCGCTTTGGGCATTGAGCAGGTGCTCAGCGGTCAGGGCTTTGAGCAGGCCAACTCGCTGGTGGTGGGCGTCGATCAGGTCGGCTAGGGCGGGGACGGCGGCGATCGCGGCGGCAGTGGGCGTATGGGCACATAGATCCGCCGCTAGATCCGCCAGCGATTCGTCGCGCTGGTGGCCAATGCCCGTCACCACCGGGATGGGACAGTTGGCGATCGCCCGCACCACGCGCTCGTCGTCGAAGCACTCCAGGTCTTCGCTGGCCCCGCCGCCGCGAGCCAAAATCAGCACCTCGGCGCGGCCATCGGCGGCAACGCGCTCCATGGCGGCCACAATTGAGGCGGGGGCGGTGTCGCCCTGTACCGTGGCGGGCGAAAAGAGCACGTGCAGGCCGGGGTGGTGGTGGCGCAGCGATCGCTGAATGTCGCCCCAGGCCGCCGCCTGGGGCGACGACACCACGGCTATAGTCTGGGGTAGAGCGGGCAGCGGGCGCTTAAACTCGGGGTCAAACAGGCCCTCGGCGGCGAGGCGCTGGCGCAGCTGGCGGTAGCGCAGAGCCTTGAGCCCGTCGCCGCTGGGCAGCACCTGCCACACCGTCAGCTGGTAGCTGCTGCGCTGGGGGTAGACCTTCACCGTGCCCAGGGCGATCACCTGCTCGCCAACGGTGGGCAGGGTGGTGAGCCGCGCCTGCTGGCTGCGCCAGGCCACGGCGTTAATGGCGGCCCCGGTATCCGGGTCGGTGAGGGTAAAAAACAGCCCCTTGGCGTGGGGGTTGGCGCTAGACACTTCGCCCACCACCCAGACCTGGCGCAGGGTGGGGTCGTCTTCTAAAACGGCCTTGATGTAGTCAACCAAACCGCCGACGCTCAGCGCCGCCGGGGCTGTAGCCACATTTAACTCAGGGTTAGTCATGCACGAGTTGTTCTACGCCAAACTCCAGTGTGGGCCAGATAGCGATGAACATCAACCCGTTGTGCTGGGTGGGTGGATGATGCTCACCCATACCCCATCCCTACGGCTTGGCCGACGGCTAGGGAAAGCTTTCGCCCACCACGTATCGGTTGCGGCCCTGGGCTTTGGCGGCATAAAGGGCCAGATCGGCCTGGTGAATCAGCTCTCGGGGAGAATGCTCTTTGACCGACGGGCAGTGGCACACCAGGCCAAAGCTCAGGGTTAAGTTTGAGCTTACCTCTGAGTAATCGTGGGGCAGCGGGCACTGGGCGATCGCCGCCTGAATCTTTTCGACCACCTCGATGGCCCCGTCGCGGGCGGTGTCGGGCAGCAGCAGCACAAATTCTTCGCCGCCGTAGCGAGCCACCAGGTCGCCTGGCCGATTGACAACGTTGCTCAGCACCTGGGCCACCTGGCGCAGGCAATCGTCGCCGGCCAGGTGGCCATAGTTGTCGTTGTAGGGCTTGAAGTAGTCGATGTCGCAGAGAACCAGCGAGAGAAACTTTTGCTGTCGGCGGGCTCGCTGCCACTCTAGATCGAGGGCCTGGTCAAAACTGCGGCGGTTGGCAATTTCGGTGAGGCCATCGACGGTGGCCAGGCGGTTGAGTTCGGCATTGAGCACCTTGAGCTTTTGGTTGAGTTCAGCCTGGGTAACTTCAGCCTGCTTGCGCTCGGTAATATCGCGCACAATCACCAGCACTTCGGTTTGGCTAATGGGCACCACCCGCGACTCTTCATGGCGCAGCTGGCCGTCGATCTCAAGGGTGTGCTCGTAGCGCTGCTGGGTGTTTGTGGCCAGGGCCAGCCGCACGTAGCGCATACGCTGGTCGGCCAGCTGCTTGGGAAAGCTGGCGTAAACCGACTGTCGGCGATCGGGGGCAATGGGGCCGTAGAGCTGAATCTCACCCCCCGAAATCAGGTTGAGAATATCCCCGGTTTCGTCAATGCGCATCATCAAATCGGGGATGGCTTCGAGAATGGCCTGCTGGGTGGCCTGGTGGTCTTGGAGAGCAAACTCGGCCCGTTTGCGATCGCTGATGTCTAGGGTGGTGCCGTCAAAGCGCAGGGGGTTGCCCGCGCCATCGCGCACCAGGCGGGCCTGCCCGCGTACCCAGCGCAGGCTGCCATCGGCGCGAAAGATCCGGTACTCTCGGTCGATTTTGCCCTGGTGGTGCAGCGCCTCAATATCCGCCATTAGCAGGGGGTAGTCGTCAGGGTGAATGCAGTTAAACCAGAGGCTGGCATCGGCTAAAAAAGCCTCGGGGGGATGGCCGTAGAGGTCGGTGGCGGCGGCGTTGACGTAGATAGTTTCTAGGGTTGTGGGGTTAACTGACCACACCACGCACTCCAGCGAGTTGAGAATACTGTCGATGCGCTGCTGCTGCGATCGCAGCTTGGCCTGGGTAATCTCCAGTTTTTCAGAGCTGCTAATCACCCACTGCTCTAGCTGGCGAGACAGGGTGTTGCGCTCGGTTTCGGCCTGCTGGCGTTCAGCCTCAAGCTTTACCCGGGCGCTAATATCCCGCAAACTCCACAGGTGATGATTGGGGTGAACGTTGGCCGTCGCCGCAAATTCCACGGTTTTAACCGTGCCGTTGTCGAGCCTTAGCTCATGCTCTCCCCGCCGCTGCCCCGCCGCCAAAAACTCCTGCCAAACGGCCTCAAACTCCGTTGGCAAGGGCAAAAAATCGGCCAATCGCCGACCGATTAGGGCCTGCTGGGGCAGTTCTAGCAGTGCGCAGGCCGCTGGGTTGGCCGCCAGGTAATATCCAGCATCATCGACAACCAGCATGGCATCGAGGGTAGCCTCAAACAGGTTTTGCCAGAGCTGAGCCGAGTCCGGCAGTGAACTAGCCCCTGCCGCGCCCATGTTAGACGCATCCCCGCCAGATCTTGGCGGGGATGCGTCTAACTTAGCGGTGGTCTTTGACTCAGCGGGTAAGGGCATTACGCGGCTAGCAACTTCAGCTTAAAAATGTCAGACCCCGCCAGGGGCATCAGGCCGTACCCGTCAAACCATCCACAGTCAAACAGGAGACTGTCTCTGTTAGCATGCCCCAATCGTGGATGATGCTTAAATCTAGCTCCGCTCAAATCTTTGCTAAATGCTAAATGTAGACGAGTTTTTCGACTTTTCTAGTGCAGTCTAAGCCAGAGGTCACTGATTTAGGGTTCACAGATAGCAGCTTCCACAACATCGCCCCCCCAGCAATCTGTTTACTATGGAGTCAGGTGCTGCTAGGGCCGCTCTAACCCTGTTAGATTTTGCCCAAGGCCTACACCCTGCTCAGGTTGCTGACTTGGCTAGGATTGACTAAGAGCCGCGACCGTTTGCTGCCGCTACTGCATTGTTCCGTTGCAATACCTTCGCCTTCACGCCTATATTGCCTTTCGGCTCACCCGGCATCGGTTGCGGCAGGCGGCCACCACCTGGCCCCCGGCCCAAGACTGGGCGCTAGCGGCCGGGCTGACGGTAGCCCTTGGCTTAGTTACCGTTCCTCTGGGGTTGAGCAGCCATTTTTTGGCCCCGACCCTGGCCGATATTACCTGGGGCGACGGGCTGCGGCTGGCGGCGCGGGTGCTGCTGGTGCCCGCCCTGCTCGAAGAGGGATTTTGGCGAGTGCTGCTGCTGCCCCACCCGACGGAGATTATGAGCGATCGCCGCCGCTGGCGGTTGGGCCTGCCCATGCTGGGGTTGTTTGTCGTCATGCATCCCCTCAACGCCATGACCCTTTACCCCGTGGCCTTTGCCACCTTTAGCAACCCGGTGTTTTTGCTGTCGGCCGCCCTGCTGGGCCTGATCTGCACCATCGTCTACTGGAAGTCGGGCTCGTGGTGGGTGGTAGCGGCCATGCACTGGCTGGTGGTGATGGTGTGGCTGGTGTTTTTAGGCGGCTACAGCGCCCTGAGTCTCTAGGGCCGGTCGGCAGCATTCTTCAACTTTTATAACGACTGGGGCGGGGTAAAGCGATTTTACCGACCGGTAGTGAACCCTAGGTCTGGGAACGCTAAAAAGTACCCATTCCCTCGCGGTCAGCCCCAAGCTGTTATTACTAACGCCCATGAATGACTTCTTTAAAGGCTTTGAACAACTGCTCGAACTGGCTAAAACGCTAGAGGAAAAAGCCGAAAGCGGTGAGCTAAAAACCAACGTGCAGATCAACGCCCGGGGCATGGGCAGCATTCCTCGCCAGGGCAATATCCCTGACATCGGCGTCAGCCGCATGAACCGCCCCCCTGGGGATAGCGCACCCATCCCCGACCCCGCCGTCGAAGAAGTCATCATCACCCCACCTCCCACCCGCGGCGATGCTTCCCCACCCTCCCCATCTACCTCACCCGCCTCACCTACTCCACCCTCTCCCCCGCACCACCCCACCATGGGCGATGTCGGCGGTCTCTCCGCCACCCTGCAAGAGCTGCGCGAACTGGTGGAAATGCCGCTCAAGCGCCCCGACGTGCTGGCCAAGCTGGGGCTAGAGCCCACGCGCGGCGTGCTGCTGGTCGGCCCCCCCGGCACGGGCAAAACCCTGACGGCCCGCTCTCTGGCCGAAGACCTGGGCGTCAACTACATTGCCATCGTCGGCCCCGAGGTGATGGGCAAGTACTACGGTGAGGCTGAGCAGCGCCTGCGGGCCATTTTTGAAAAGGCCAAAAAAGCTGCCCCCTGCCTGGTGTTTATCGACGAAATCGACAGCCTCGCCCCCGATCGCAGCAAGGTTGAGGGCGAAGTCGAAAAGCGTCTGGTGGCCACCCTGTTGGGCCTGATGGATGGCTTTGCCCAGACCAAGGGTGTGATTGTGCTCGCCGCCACCAACCGGCCCGACCACATCGACCCCGCCCTGCGCCGCCCCGGTCGCTTTGATCGCGAAGTGCAGTTTCGGGTGCCCGATCGCCAGGGTCGGTGCGAGATTCTGCGCATTCAAACCCGCACCATGCCGCTAGATGGCGTGGATTTAGAGGCGATCGCCGATCTGTCGGTCGGCATGGTGGGGGCCGACCTCAAGGCTCTCTGCCAAAAGGCGGCCTACTTTGCCCTGCGCCGCCAGGTGCCGGATTTGTCTGGCCCGGTGCCCGATGCCATGACCCTGATGCAGGACGACTTTCTTCAGGCCATCAAAGAGATCAAGCCCTCGGTGCTGCGATCGGTGGAGGTGGAGTCGCCCGCGATCGCCTGGGAGGACATCGGCGGCTTAGACTCCGTCAAGCAAACCCTGCAAGAATCCGTCGAGGGGGCGCTGCTCTACCCCGACCTCTACGCCCAAACGGGGGCCAAAGCGCCTCGGGGGCTGCTGCTGTGGGGGCCTCCCGGCACCGGCAAAACCCTGCTGGCTAAGGCTGTGGCTGCCCAGGCCAGGGCTAACTTTATCGCCGTCAACGGCCCCGAGCTGCTGAGCCGCTGGGTGGGGGCCGCCGAGCAGGCGGTGCGCGAACTCTTTGCCAAGGCCCGTCAGGCCGCGCCCTGCGTGGTGTTTATCGACGAAATTGACACCCTGGTGCCCGCCCGGGGACAGTACCAGGGAGATTCTGGGGTGAGCGATCGCGTCGTCGGTCAGCTACTCACTGAGCTAGACGGTCTCCAGGGCTGCCCCAACGTGCTGCTGATTGGCGCGACCAACCGCCCCAGCGCCCTCGATCCTGCCATTCTGCGGGCGGGCCGCATCGACCTTCAGCTCGAAATTGGCCTGCCCGATGCGGCAGGCAGACTGGCGATTTTACAGGTGCACAACGGCGATCGACCCCTCGAATCCGTCGATCTCAATGACTGGGCCACCCGCACCGACGGCTGGAACGGTGCCGACCTGGCCCTGCTCAGCAACCAGGCGGCCCTCGAAGCTGTGCGCGAATACCGTGCCCAGGGCCTGGCCGACCCCAGCCAAATTCGCATTGCGGCCCACCACTGGGAGCAGGCCCACCAGGCCATGCTCAGCCAGCGCAGCTCGGTGGCCAACCGGGGCTAAGGGGAGAAAGACTGTGGTTAGCCTTGTCTGTTAAGGGCGCGATCGCGTTCCTGTTATTTGGCCTGGTACAGCAGCCCATCGGCAGCGCTAAGCAGATTAATGGGGTTATGGAGCTTCTAGAATGAGTATTACCTAACGGCTTTCCCCATGACGAATCAAGATTTTGAATCTCAGCTCCTCACCCTCTCGTTAGCCGATCAGGCTGAGGTTATTCAACGTCTGACCCAGTCGCTGAGTTTGAGCGGTCGAGGCATTGCCAAAACGCCGGGCGTTTGCGGTGGAGTTGCTTGTATAACGGGGACGCGCATTGCGGTTTGGTTGCTGGTAGAGGCCAAACAACTGGGCATCAGTGAGGCCCAACTTTTAGAAGACTATGGCCACCTGACAGCGGTGGATTTGGTCAATGCCTGGGCCTACGCGGCGGCTTACCCAGCTGAAATAGCGGCTGACATTGCCGCCAACCAAGCCATTGCCTAACTGATGTATGGCGCGTCTGTACGCTGATGAGCAATTTCCTCGGGCCGTGAGCGAACGGTTGCGATCGCTGGGGCACGATGTTTTAACGGTGCAGGAAGCGAGCAACGCCAATCTGGGCATTCCCGATGAGGCGGTTTTGCGATTTGCCGTTGACGATGGCCGGGCGGTTTTAACCCTCAACCGCAACGATTTTGCCCGGTTACATCGCTCATTGGCTCAGCACTGCGGCATTGTTGTGTGCTCCAATGACCCCGACAGAGCACAGATGGCGGAGCGGATTCATCAGGCTTTAGTTGCAGAAGTGTCTCTCTATGGTCGGTTGGTGCGGGTCAGTAGACCGTCCTGACGTAGCCTAATGGTCAGTTAAAGCACCAGACCCACCAGGGGCAGCAGTTTGGTGCCGTGCTCGCCGAGCCAGCCTGCGGCGTTTTGCACGTGGGGGCGCAGCTTGTCGATTGCCTCGGCAAAGCCTTGCAGGTTGCGGGCGTAGGTGAGCCCGGTTTCGAGGGTGGTGGCGACGATGCTTTTGTCGGGTGCGGGCTTGGCGGCTTCGGCGTCGAGTTTGGCAGCGATGCCGGTGGTGACGGGGTCGTTGAGGCCCGCGAGAATGGCTTGCAGAGCGGCTAGCTCGGCTTGGATGTTGACGCGATCGGGCGGGGGTAGGGTGACTTGCTGAAACTCGATGGCTGCGATGTTGCCATCCCCGGTTTGGAAGACGTTGCCGGTGGCGCTGCCGCCGATGCTGATGTTGCGGCTGTTGTCGTTTCCTTGCATGGCTTTGCTCTCTGCGGTGGCTTTGACATCTACGTTAATCGGTCGCTGGGCCAGCAGCTTGACCACTTCTTGCATGTTGGCGCTCTGCTGGCGATAGTCGGCAATTTGGTCGTCTTTGGTATCAAGCTGAGCTTTGTAGCGGGCTTCGGCTTCTTGCAACGCCAATTGATAGATTTCGGTGAACGATTGGTGAATGGCGGGTTTATCGGCATCTGGTGCGGCGTGGAGCTTGACGACAACGACGCCATCGCCTTTGTTTTCGATCGCCTGCACACCTAAATCAGCGTTGTCATACTGTTCTTGAACATTGTTGAAGGTGCGTACAAAGGCTTTCCAATCGACACCGTTTTGAAAGATGAGGTCGATGGTGTCGAGCACTTCTTGAAAGAGTTTACTGAACTCACCAGGGGCAAAGCTGCCGCTGCTGGGGCGACGCTCTTGCTGATTACGGAGTAGATAGACGTAGTCGCCAGTGGCTCCTTTAAGCTGCGTGGTGCTGTCGATGTTCCACGCCTCTAGGGTGACCCCAGTGAGAATGGTTTGGTGAAAGTTGGTGCCGAGGACCTGGGTCTTGGTCAGGTTTGCTCGTTCTAGAGTTGCGCCTTCTAAGGTAGCCTGGCTGAGGTCAGCTTCGGTAAAGTCGGCATCGGCAAGGTCAGCTCTGACTAAGTATGCGCCTTTGAGGTTGAGGCCAACGTACGACTGACCACTGCCGCGCAACGTGACGAGCAGGTTTTGCACGGGAAAGTTGGCCAGAATGGTTTTACCTAAACGAGATAGATTGACTTTTTTAGAAAGGTGAAAATTAGTTCTGGTCAAATCGGCCTCATACAGGTGAGTGCTCTTGAGAATGGCCTCTTGAAAGGAGGCATCAGTTAAGTTTGACCCTACAAAATTGGTGCCGCCACAGGATCTCAACCAAATCGATATATTGCGAATAAAACTATCTCTATGATCCCTTAGAAGAGCACGTCTAGCTACTATAAAACTCACCATAATACCTGCAAGGCTGCCAATACATGCTATGGCGATGACTGAGGACTCATAGCCGCGGATCACAACAGCAAAGATAACAAGAACAGCAACAGAAAAAACGGCAGAAAAAACGACCTCAATAGCAAAAGCGACAGCACTGGCGATGGCACTAGCGATAGCAAAAGCAAAATCGACAGTGACAGTGACAGCAAAATCTCCAGCAACGTCTGCAGATCCGACAAAAGAGCCAGCGAAAACGGTAACGAAAGTGACAACGAAAGCTCCTAGCGCTACTCCTAACGCTTCTAAAACACCTTTTGTATAAATCAAACCCCAAAAGCTTAGGAAAAGCACAATTCCTAAAACGCCAAATATAGTGTCTCCGGTTACAGAACCAGTGGTTTCTCCGGAAGGACTAACAAAACTTGAGGCAAAAACAATCCAAAGCGTATCGGCCAACAAGCTTGCAGTAGTAGCCAGCGCAACAGTAATGAGTAGTTGAGGCAATAACCAACGGCGTTGGGTACCTGCTTTAGCTCCTATAAATTGAGTGCCTTCCAGGTTTGCCTTGGTAAAATTGGTGCCGCGCAGGTCGGTGCAGCTAAGGTCGGCGTTGGCTAGGTCAACACTCTTTAAGTTTATGCCGCGCAGCGATTCGCCGTTTAGGTCTACCCCGGCAAAGTTGCGCTCTCCGGCGCGATAGCGGCGCTGTAGTTCTTTAGCGGTGAGCCGTTGCATAGGGGGCAGTTTTAGATTTTGGATGGGGGGATGAAGTTGCAGGGATGGCAGCGTAAGGCTTTGCGCAACGCAACGTTGAGAGGATGTTACCTAACCCTACAAGCGCTCAGCGAGAACTTCGGCAAAAGATTGCCGAAATTTAGGTTTAGAGACCGGGTTTCTGGAGTGGTAGCGTTATCCTTTCGTCTACCCACAGAAGAAACCCGGTCTCTGGGGCAGGGGAAATGCTTGATGGTTGAGTTGTGGTGCGGTGTGGCGCAATGGATGAGTGAGGAGCGCATCGCACCTTCCCCTCCTTCTCATTGCCATACACCCAATGAATATCTTAAAACCACCGCTGGTGATGCCAATGCAGGCAGCGGCACTGCCATAACTACAGCGCGATCATTAATATCGGGTTGTGGTTTTGCCACAGCGAGGGCGTGACTTGTTAATGCAGAGGGCGGTGATGGTTGTGCGATCGCCCGCAATACCAATGCGCCAGCCTGTTCTGCGATGTCATCAATTTGCAACGCCAGTCATCGCCACAGATACGTTCACCACATTGAGGCACAGCCGTGTCTAGTAAGGCCCAAACATGCCATTAGCTGGGTTATCGACCTCGTCGCTACAGCAAAACGCGCTAAAGTGCTGCAAAAACTCGGCCTTGGTGAGCCAGCCATCCTGGTCGGCATCTAGCGCTGGAAACACCAGTGGCGCATAGACCGGCGATTCATTAAAAGCCGCCAGCAGCTGCCCCCATTCGGCCTGGTTGACTTTACCGTCCTCATCCTGGTCAAAGACATCAAAGATGATTTCCATCAGGCTGAGAATATCGTCGTTGTGAGGCTCAGTATCAGATAGACTGTCGTCGTAGTAGGCTAGCCATTCGGCTCGGCAAACTTCGTGATTGTGGGCGGTGTCGGCTTTTTTCTCCAACCCCTGCCACTTGCGCATGAGCTTGTCTTGCAGCACCAGGCAGCGGGGCGATCGCAGTGACCAGTTACGCAGGGTAGACAACTTCTTAAACATCAGCTCGAAGTCTTTTTTGACCAACACCCCGGTGTAGTCAGAGTCGTACATGCTAAATAGCTTGGTCAATTTGCGCTGTTGCAAGTCAGTTAACATGGCCTGTACGTCCCTTTGCCCCGGCAGTTGTCATCACAGTCATTAGCCTATAGCACTTTCGGGCTGCCTGCTGCTACGTGCCGATAGGGATTGTTCGCGATCGCTTCTACGGGGTACTCAATCTACAGATATCCCGCCGCCTGCATGGTGAACAGGCGGGCATAGCGGCCATCCTGGTGCAGCAGGTCTTCGTGGCTGCCCTGCTCGATTAGCTTGCCGTTGGCCAGCACAATAATGTTGTCGGCCCGCCGCACGGTCGAAAAGCGGTGAGAAATCAAAATCGCCATCTGATCCTGGGTGGCTTCGCGGAACTGCTCAAACAGGCGGGTTTCGGCCTCGGCATCCATCGCCGAAGTAGGTTCGTCGAGCACCAGAATGTCGGCATCGGTACGCATAAAGGCGCGGGAGAGGGCAATCTTCTGCCACTGCCCACCCGACAGCTCCTGCCCACCAAAGAACCATTTCCCCAGCTGGGTGTTAAAGCCCTCCGGCAAGTCCTCAATGAATTCGGTAGCGGTGCCCTTGGCGGCGGCGACCTGCCATCGCTGAGCATCCTCAAAGTCGGTGACATCGCCGACGCCGATGTTTTCGCCCACCTTAAACTGGTAGCGCACAAAGTCTTGAAAAATCACGCCGATGCGCTGCTGCACCACCTCGGCATCCCACTCTTGCAGGTCGCGACCATCCAGTAGAATGCGGCCTTGAGAAGGCGTGTAGAGCCGGGTGAGCAGCTTGATCAGCGTAGTTTTGCCCGAGCCGTTTTCGCCCACGATCGCCATCTTTTCCCCCGGCTTCAGGTGAAAGGAGACTCCTTCTAACGCCAGCCGCTCGCTGCCCGGATAGGTAAACGACACGTCCTCAAACCGCAGCCCGTCCATCGGATCGATGCCGCGATCGGCGGTTCCCATATCCTCAGGCACCGGCTGTTCGAGAAATTCGTAGAGGTTGGCCAGGTACAGCCCGTCTTCGTACATGCCGCCGATCGCCGTCAGGGAGCTGGCAAAGGTGGTCTGCCCCTGGCGAAACACCGTCAGGTACATCGTCAACTCGCCCAAAGAAATGCGGCCTGCGATCGCCTCCAGCACAATCCAGCAGTAGGCCAGGTAAAACGATACGGTGCTCAGCAGGCCCAGGCCGTAGCTCCAGCCACTGCGGCGCACCGTCAGGCTGCGGTCTTCTTTATATAGACGCTGAAAAATATCCTGGTAGCGCTCCAGCAGCAGCGGCCCTAGGCCAAACAGCTTCACCTCCTTGGCAAAATCCTCCCGCGCCAGCAGCGCCTCCAGGTAAATTTGCTGGCGGGTTTCGGGCGATCGCCACTTAAACAGCCGAAAGGCTTCCCCCGCAAACTGGGTTTCGGCAATGAAGGCAGGCAGAGTTGCCACAGCCAGCAACGCCACGGCCCAGCCCGAAAATTGCAGCAGTAATCCGCCAAAGGTGAGCAGCGACAGCGCATCCTGCACCACGCCAAAGGTGCGGTTCACCATGCTCAGGGGCCGCGCCGAGGCCTCGCGCCGGGCCTGGGTCATTTTGTCGTAAAACTCAGAATCTTCGAAGTAGGTCAGCGGCAGGGTCTGGGCCTTTTCGAGAATCATCACGTTGACCCGCTGCCCCAGCAGCACTCGCAGCAGCGACTGGCACAGGGTTAAACCCTGCCGCGCCCCCGCCAGGCCTGCCACCAGTACCGCCTCCAAAGCCAGGTACATCAGTGCGGCCTGGCGATCGATCGCTAACCCAGACTGGGCCGCCTTGACCACACCATCGACGATTAGCTTGCCGACGTAGGCGATCGCCGCCGGTAGCAAGCCTGCCACCAATGTCAGCAACCCTAACGCCACCGTCAGTCGCCAGTCGGTCTGCCACACCAGCTGAATGGCTCGCTGCCCGTAGCGATACATCCCCAGCGATTCGCCCAAATTGCGCCACGAAGCCTTCTTCTTGGGGGGCGAGACTCGTTTTACCCGATATTCACTCATTTTTCTACGATAGCGTCTCGGCTAGGCAGGGTGAGTGGTTAGGGGGATGGGGGAGGTGAGGAGGATAAGGAGTTATTGCATTGGTGGGGCGACGACACTCGATGAAACTGGGCCGTGTCCTTCTATAGATAGGGAATTTATTGACGCAGTGTTTGTTTCCTCAGGCTGCACGCCAGTTAGGTATTCAGGGTGGTTGAGTTCGCGCACCTTAAGGACAATTAAATACTCATAAAATGCCTGGAGGGTGCACCAGGCTAGCCCGGTTCGGCCATCGCGCCAGCCGCCGAGAATAAACATCATGTAGAACCACCGGGTCAGAGGCCGCAGGGGCAGTCGCAGCGAAAGATCTTTTAGTGCCCGCCGTCGCTCGACTTCAGATTTGCCCCAAACCATGGCCCGCCAGTCAACCCGGCCTTCCTGTAGCTGGCGCAGGGTTTCGGCGGCCTCATCGGTAGAGTAGCGGTTGTGCTTCTCAATCCAGCGGCTGAGCCCTTTGCTACAGGTGTAGTGGGGGTAAGTTTCCTTCAAGAATCCGGTGGGGCCGTCTACGATCTCGCGCTCGGTGTGACCGTAGTCGTCGAACCAGACTTTGCCCCGACGTAGCAATCGCAGCTGGTAGCGCGGAAACTGGGTGCTGCGGCGAATCCAGCGGCCCATGAACATTACCCGCTCGGCCGCGTAGTAGCCTATGGTGTCACTATCTCCCTGGGAAATCACCGCCAAACATTCGGCAAACAGCTCTGGCGTCATGCGCTCGTCGGCTTCGAGAATGTAGGCCCAGTCGTGGTGGTAGGGCACATGCTCCAGCATCCAGGTACGCTGCTGGCCGTGGCTGGCAAAGGGGTGCTCGATGAAGCGGATGGGGTACTGGGTGGCAATGGTTTGGGTGCGATCGCTGCTGCACGAGTCCACCACAATCACATCGTCTGACAGCAGGGCCGACTCAATACAGGCCGCAATATCTCGCTCTTCGTTGTGGGTGAGTATAAAAATTGAAAACATAGTCGCGGCGTATCCCAACAGTAGATAGGGAATCCTCTCTGGTTTAGAGAACCCATTTTGGCTCCCAAACTGAAATTTATCCGGCAACTTTGCCTCTAACCACAGGTCACCAGCATCTTCACGCCTCCATTACTGCTGTTGCCTGCCCTAGATAGCTGCCCAACAAAAAGGGGCAACCAGTGGCTGCCCCGGCGGGTCACTAATAGGGTTCAAACGGTAGGCTGTGACGTTTAGTCGATAGCGTCTTTCAGCGCGTCTTTGACATCTTCTTTAGCGTGGGTAGCTTTGGCCTGAGCTTGCTTGGTCTCACCCTCGGCCTTAGCCCTGGTGTCGCCCGTCAGTTCAGCCGCAGCGGCCTGCACTTTACCTTCGATATTTTGAGCGGTGGCCTTAACGCGATCTTCAATAGACATACGGTAAATTCCTTAAACGCTAATCCTCCACTACCTTAGGCTTGAGCCCAACGGCACAGCATCTACAGCAGGACGTAAATCTGGGTCTTTATTTTGATAGAGACCCAGGTGGGGATATCCGTCTTGGGGGTGGCATAGAACCCAGCTCTATCCCGCGTTACACTGTTAAAAACGCGTATTTGGGCGTCTTCGGTCTATGAGTTTAGAGATTAAAGCCGTGCAGGCACCGTATGGCGATGCGACGTACCGTACGCCGCCCCCAGATTTGCCCTCCTTGCTGCTCAAGGAGCGGATTGTCTATCTGGGCCTACCCCTGTTCTCAGGGGATGACATTAAGCAGCAGGTGGGCATTGATGTCACCGAGCTGATCATCGCCCAGCTGCTGTTTTTGCAGTTTGATGACCCCGATAAGCCCATTTTCTTTTACATCAACTCCACCGGCACCTCCTGGTACGACGGCAACATGATCGGCTACGACACCGAAGCCTTTGCCATCTGCGACACCATGAACTACATCAAGCCCCCGGTGCACACCATCTGCATCGGTCAGGCCATGGGGTCGGCGGCGGTGATTTTGGCGGCGGGCACCAAGGGCTATCGGGCCAGCCTGCCCCACGCCCGCATTGTGCTCAACCAGCCCCGCAGCGGTGCCCAAGGCCAGGCCACTGACATCGAAATTCGGGCTAAAGAAGTGCTCGACAACAAGCGCTCGATGATGAGCATTTTGGCCAAGAGCACCGGCAAAACCCTGGAGCAGGTGCTGCACGACTCTGACCGGATGTTCTACATGAACCCCGAAGAAGCGAAGGAGTACGGCATCATCGACCGGGTGCTGTCGAGTCGCAAAGAGCTGCCGGTGCCTGCCGGTGCCGGAATTTAGGCCACGTCCTGAAACTCGAAGGGCGATCGCGCAGCTTCCCCGGAGGGGAATCGCCCCTCAAAACCGGTTTTCACCTCCCACATCCGTTGTTTTGTTTTTAGGTTGAAAGAGCACTATGCCCATCGGCACTCCCAAGGTCCCCTATCGTTTGCCCGGCAGCCAGTACTCCCAGTGGGTCGATATCTATACCCGACTGAACCAGGAGCGCATTATTTTCCTGGGTCAAGAGGTTACCGACAGCCTGGCCAATTCGATCGTGGCCGCCATGCTGTACCTCGACTCTGACGACAACACTAAGCCCATCTACCTCTACATCAACTCCCCAGGCGGGTCGGTGACGGCAGGGATGGCCATCTACGACACCATGCAGTACATCAAGTCTGACGTGGTTACTATTTGTCTGGGTCTAGCCGCCTCCATGGGGGCGTTTTTGCTAGCCGCAGGCAGCCAGGGCAAGCGGGTCGCCCTGCCCCACTCGCGCATCATGATTCACCAGCCCATGGGCGGCACCGGGCGGCAGCGACTTCAGGCCAGCGACATCGCCATTGAGGCCAAAGAAATTCTGCGGGTTCGCCAAGAACTCAACGAAATGATGGCCCGCCACACCGGTCGCTCCATTGAGCAAATTCAAAAAGATACCGATCGCGACTACTTTATGTCGGCAGAAGAGGCGGTCGCCTACGGCCTGATCGACCGGGTGATCGAAGAGCGCACCCAGGAGTTGGCTTCTTCTGTGCCCGCAACGGTGTAATTGGCTGCGCCATTTTTGCCGACAGTTGGCAGAATAGGGCCAGCACACGTACCTCATTCTGCTGAGTTTGCGAATCATGGCGCTGGCGCATTACTACCGCATACTAGGGCTGAGAACCGGGGCCGGCTTTGGCGATGTCAAGCTGGCCTATCGCAACTTGGCCCGGCTCTACCACCCCGACACCAACCCCGGCGACCAGCTGGCGAAGGAAAAATTTATTCAAGTGACCCAGGCTTACCAGGCTTTGGTCAACTCATTGCCTCCAGGAGTGCTCGAGGCTCAGAAGGCCACTGCCCCAGTGCGGGTGGCAAAACCTCCTACACCGATCCCAACGGCCTCTACCCAGGCACCGCCTGCCCAAACTTGCCCTACCCCAGCGGCGGCAGATGTGGAACTTACGGTTAGCCCTACTCCTGGTGGCTCTGAGGCCGATCAACAGCTGAAAGTAAACAGCTTTAAGCAGCTGCGTGGGCTTTTTCAAGAGCAGCGCTTTCCCCGAGCGGTGGCGCTGGTGGAAGGTTTGGCCCAGCGTTTTCCAGAAGACCCCGAGATTCGCCAGTGGCACGCGATTACCTACTACCGCTGGGGCCATGAGCTGCTCAACCAGGGCAACCCCCAAAAAGCCGAAGCCTGCCTGAAGAAAGCCCATCGGGTTGACCCGCAAAACCGCTCTCTGCGCCAGGCGCTGCACCATGACTTCCAGCGGTTAGAGAAGCTGAGCCAGCGGCCGATGGCTCAGGCTCAGTGAGCTGAGGCGATAATAGCTTCAAACCATTGCTCAAACCGGGCGGCCAGCGCATCTAGGGAATACTCGGTTTCGGCTTGATGGCGGCAGGCGTGGCGATCGAGCTGATTGATTTTGGCGATCGCATCCACCAACCCCTGCACATCATCTGGCGGCACTAGCCAGCCAGTCTTCCCCGCCTGCACAATCTCAGCCGGGCCACCACGGGCGTAGGCAATCACTGGCACGCCGCAGGCCAGGGCTTCAATGGCCACATTGCCAAAGGCTTCGACCCAGCGAGGGGTCATGAGTAAGGCACGGCACTGGCGCAGCACCTGCTGAAGCTCGGTGGTAGGCAAGAAACCCAAGTAGCAGTCGGTGGCGTGGGGGAAGCGATCGCACAGCGTTCCCCAGTAGTCCGCATCCTCCAGCTTGCCCAAAATCTTGAGAGGAGCTTGGGCGATCGCAGCGGCCTCTAGCGCATCCTCCAGCCCCTTCTCGGGAGAGATACGCCCCATCCAGGCCAGGGCCTCGCCGGGGCTAGGGCAAAAGTCGTAAAGCGCTAGATCGATGGCGCTGCTGAGAATTTCAAAGGCATCGGCTACCTCAAAGGTCTCGGCCTGGGTGCGGGTGTAGGCTCCCAGCCGACCGGGAAACTGCTGAGCCACCTGGCCAATCGCCTCATCCATAGCGTCGTTTAGGGAGCCCATGGTGACAAAGTGGGCCACTGGGGTACCGAAAAACTCGGTCAAATAAAAGGGCAGCCAGTCGTAGGCTAGGTTCACGATCAGGTCAAATTGTCCCTGGTGCTGCTGGGCATAGCGCCACATTGCCCCCAGCGCACTGTCTGCCGGAATCACGACCGGCGCACCGCGCCCCTGGCTGTGGGCTGTGGGCTGCAACTGCCCTGGCACCGTCATCATGACAGCATCCCCTAAGCTCGACCCCTCGGGGGCCAGCACGGTGATCTGGTGGCCGCGATCGCCCAGGCCCTGGGCCAGGTTGAGCAGAGTGAGTTCGACACCGCCCCCAAGGCCAGACCCCAGCGGCCCCACGGGAGTTGAGACGAACAGCAGGCGGCGTGGGAGGGGCATGGGGAGGGGGTTTGAGTAGATGAGTAGGTGAGTTTTGGATTGAGGGGGGGAGTGGGGGAAAAGTCAGTTAGCTGGGGGGGAGGCGATGGCTATCGCTGTCGTAGGGAGAGTTAGCATCGGGGGGCAGGGCTGGATAGGCCGCTGCGGGAATGCGGTTTAGCTGGCTGAGAGCCCACTGGGCGGTTTCTTGCACGCTAGGGTCGGGGTCTTGGGTGGCGTGGGCCAGCATGTGGCTGAGCTGCACCACCGTATCGTAGACCCGGCTGAGGTCGCGAATGGCGTTTTTGCGCACCTCGGGGCTGGGGTCTTGCAGGCCGAGGGCCAGGGCACGATGCATAGGCTTGAGGCTGCGGCTGCTGATCTCGGACAGGGCGGCAAGAATCAGGCTTTTCTCTTGAGAATCTGCTTCCAGGAGCCCGTTAATTAGGGGCTGAATAGCGTCAGAATGGCCCCGCTGACCCAGCTCCCAAATGGCGTGGCGGCGTACCGCACCGTCGCGGCTAGCCAGCTCATAGACCAACGAATCCACAATATCTCCAGAGCTGAGGCGGGTAGTGGCTTCTAGGGGCAGGTCAGCCGTATCGGGGGTGGGTGGGGGCTGGAGCGAGTCAGGGTATGCTGAGGACTTCGTCGTAGTTGCTGCTGGGCTATTGGGGGCAGGAAAATCACTTGGAGAATCCGCTGAGGCCAGGTGATGAACTTGGGATTCTGGAACAGACAATGGTTCTGAGGCAGGTTCCCATTGCTTCGCCGATCGCGATCGCCCTCGACCCAAGAATCTCCATCCTCCCAGACAGCCGACCAGCGCCAAGCTGCTCAACACCCACCAGCCCCAGTGGCGCCCAGGGGAAGTATCCTCAACCGCATCGGGAACTTCCGCCTCAGAGGATTCAGCCGATTCCAAATTTTCAGGTTCAGGAGATGTGGCCGATGCAGCAGGCTCAGCATCAGCATTTGAAGATTCGGCGGGTGCAGCAGTCTCGACTACAGGCGCTGGAGTAGGGGCTGCGGCTGGGGAAGGAGTGCCAGCCGTTGCCACATCAGGGATTTCTGGCACCGCAGCGGTGGGGAACAGCACCGGCGCTTCTGCCGTGGGGGGCGCATTCTCTGTGACCAGTTGGGGCGTGCTCATGCGCTGCCAGGTGGTCTGGTCTAGGATGCCGTTGGCGGGCAGACCAGCGCTGCCCTGAAAGGCCGCGATCGCCGCCTGGGTCGGCCCTACATAGCGGCCATCCAGCGGCCCTTGGTACAGGCCCAGCAGCCGCATCTGCCGCTGGAGCATCATGACCTCGTCGCCCTCAGCCCCTGGCTTCAGCAACACAGGGTTAGGATCGGGAGCCGCTGTCTGGGCCGCTGCTGGCGCTGTGGTTCCTGGAGCGATCGCAGACTCTAACCCAGGTAGGCCAGTCACAAGTAATCCCGTAGCCAGAGCCAAGACAGCAGTCTTAACCCCAGAACCGCTGCGGTAGCCTAACCCTCTCCCTGGCGATGCCCTTCTAACTCTCATATCGGCCCATAGCTGGCGGCAACGGTTCCCCAGTGCAGATGCCCCTAAGGTAACTTAACCTACCGAGGGCGGCGCGATCTAGAGTGGGTGCGTAGGTAGGTGGACAGGTTATTTCACTTACCCACCTACCCGCTGATTCACCTGCCCATTAGTCCGGTTCCACGGGGGTACTCTCTGCCGAAGTTGCCGTCTCGTAGGCCAGGGTTAGCTGGCGCAGCTTCTGGGTCAGGGCATCGCGCTGGTTAATCAGGTAAATGCTGACCAAGGTAAAGCTGACCCCGACCCACTGGAGCGAACTTAGGGTTTCGCCCAAAAACAGGTTGCCAAATAGCAGGGCAAACACCGGGGTCAAAAAGGTTAGGGCGCTGAGGCTGGTGAGGTTGCCCTGGGCTGCCAAGAAAAAGAAAATGCCGTAGGCCAGGGCGCTGCCAAAGATGGTCGAGTAGGCGATCGCCCCCCAGTCTAGCCCGGTCAGCCCCTGCCAGGGCTGCACTTCTCCCAGAGCCGACAGCCCAAACAGCGGCAGACCCCCCAGCACCATATGCCAGCCCGTGGCCACCACCGGATCCACGTGGCGACAGACGTAGCGAATCAAAATAGTGCCCGTAGCCATTGACAGAGCCGCCAGCAGCATCAACCATTCGCCGCCCTGCAAAAGCGTGTTCAGGGCGGTGCCCCCCGTCAGCCAAGTCATGTCGCCGTGGAAGAGCGAAAAAATCCACTCATCGGGCAGGCCCAGCAGGCTAATCCCCGCAATGCCCCACAGCAGGCCAAGCCAGCCCAGGGCACCAATGTACTCCCCAAACAGCCCCCGCGCCATCACCGCCACCGCCAGGGGTTGCGAGTCGATCATGACTGAGCCCAAGCCTGCCCCGGTACGCTGGAGGCCCGCCGCCAGAAAACCTTGAAAGAGAGCACCATCCACCAGGGCGAAGAGCGCAATCCAGAGCCAGCCCTGGCGACTAATGGCCTGGGGACGGCCCAAAACCAATCCCACCAGCAGCACAATTATCCCGGCGGGCACCAGCCGCATACCCGCCATAAAGAACGGCGCGGTGTGGGGCATGGCTCCCTTCATC
Organism: Leptolyngbya sp. CCNP1308; assembly: GCF_034932455.1. Taxonomy (NCBI): domain Bacteria; kingdom Bacillati; phylum Cyanobacteriota; class Cyanophyceae; order Leptolyngbyales; family Leptolyngbyaceae; genus Leptolyngbya; species Leptolyngbya sp. CCNP1308. The sequence goes on from NZ_JAYGIH010000076.1 coordinate 81,835, forward strand.
GCTACCATGGCGGTGCCCCACAAAAAGAAGGGAGCAATCAGCACAATGGGGTTGCGGGTAGCCGACTGGGGTGTGGAGGTTGAATCCATAGGGTAGATAACGAGGGGCGATGGGTAAGGGCTGACCTAGGGGGCAATGGCCCTTCGAGGCCGGTCTTTGACCGTCGCAATGGCCTAAGAGTATCCCAACTAAAAAAACATACTTTTCAAGGACGCGAACTCCACCCATTGGGGCGATCGCGGTGAGATCCCAGATAAGTCTTGAGTTGGAACACTCTAAGAGGCGTTGCTGAGGCTTTCTTTAAGGAATGTTAACGCAGTTCGGGGTCGGGTGCTGTTCTTCCCAGAATCGCTCAACCCCTAACCTGCCACGGCGTTACGCCCCGCCACAGTGTTGTTTTGGCTACAATAAAGTTCGGCCTTAGCACGCTTAGTGCTAGGGCCGAAAACCGTTCATCCCTATTTGCCTACAGTTGTTGATACCCCTATGGTCTGGCCGTTTTCTCCCCGTTTTCGCAAGTCCATTGCCCGCATTGAGGTGACTGGCGTGATCGCCGCCGCCACCCGCAAGCGGATGCTGGAGGCCCTCAAAGAAATCGAGGAAAAGCGCTTTCCGGCGCTGCTGCTGCGCATCGATAGCCCCGGTGGCACCGTGGGCGACTCCCAGGAGATCTACGCGGCCCTCAAACGGCTCAAAGACAAGCTCAAAATTGTGGCCAGCTTTGGCAATATCTCCGCCTCGGGCGGGGTCTACATTGGCATGGGGGCCAACCATATTGTGGCTAACCCCGGCACGATCACCGGCAGCATCGGCGTAATTTTGCGGGGCAACAACCTAGAGCGCCTGCTCGACAAGGTGGGCGTCTCGTTCAAAGTAATCAAATCTGGCCCCTACAAAGACATTCTCGCCTTCGATCGCGAACTCACCGATCCCGAACAAGGCATCCTGCAAGAGCTCATCGACGTTAGCTACGGCCAGTTTGTTAAAACCGTGGCCGAGGCCCGCCACCTGAGCGAAGAGACCGTGCGCAGCTTTGCCGACGGGCGCATCTTTACCGGCGAACAGGCCTTGCAGCTGGGCGTCGTAGACCGCCTCGGCAGCGAAGAAGACGCCCGCCGCTGGGTCGCCGAACTGGCCGGGCTCGACCCCGACAAGGCCGAGTGCATCACCTTCGACGAGAAAAAGCCCCTCCTGCGGCGGCTGGTGCCCGGCGGTAGCAACGCCAGCACGAGCAGCTCTACGCCAGGCTGGGCCTACCCTGCGCTGGCGATACCGGCCCTCAATGCAACGCTGGAGTGGCTGGAGTTTGAACGCTCTACCAGCGGTGTGCCTCTGTGGCTTTACCGTCCCTAGGGGCAGGCACAGATCAGTGCCCTGGTAGGATTAAAACAGTAAGATGCAGTCAATTCTCTGTCCCCACTGTTGTCAAGGGTGCCTTGGGGGCTTTGAAGAATGACCTTTGGAGGCTAACGCGTGGACTGGCGAATGTGGGCAATTCGGGGAGCGGTGACGGTACCGGAAAATACCGAGGGGGCGATTCGGGAGGCCGTCATAGAGCTGATGGATGCCCTCGAAGAGTGCAACCATCTCGACCCTGCCTACATCATTAGCGCCACCTTCTCCGTCACCCGCGACTTAGATGCGGTGTTTCCGGCGGCGATCGCCCGCCAGCGTCCTCAGTGGGACAACGTCGCTCTGCTCGACGTGCAGCATATGCATGTCGAGGGCAGCCTGCCCTACTGCATCCGCGTTCTGCTGCATGTGCAGCTTCCCATTCGCCACGGCAAAATTCAGCACGTTTACCTGCGCGGTGCCCGCAATCTGCGTCCCGATCTGGTGGTTACGGGCTAGACGGCAAATATTGACGGATTCGACTGTAAAAACGACCCCAGATTTGGGCACACAAAACCATCATCTAGGGTCGTTTCTACGTAGCCGTCTCTGCTGCAGCACTGTCTGTTGCAGCACTGTGTGGCTAATGTCGCTTCAGCCGAATGCCCAGAAATAGGTCGTATAGAAAGCCAAAGAAGTCTTTCATTTGCAGCAGCCCCAGGGACTGGGGAGACCCTTTTTCATCTAGCAGGGGTTGCATCACCTCGTAGGTGGGCTTGTACTTATACCAGGGCACTGAGGGCCACAGGTGGTGCACCAGATGGTAGTTTTGCCCCATGATCAGCAGGTTGAGAATGGGGCTGGGGTAGACCCGGGCATTCTTCCAGCGATCGCGGTCTTTAAAGGGCCGATGGGGCAGATAGTCAAAGAACAGCCCCAGGGCAATGCCCACCACCAGCGCGGGCGAAAACCAGTAGTTAAAGATGTAGCCCAAAAAGTCGAACCGCCAGGCAACAAACACCAGCAGCCCCACCGCAAAACGGCCCAAGAACCACTCCAGTAGCTCCCAGTTGCGCCAGAGACGGCGCTTGAAGAAGTAGATCTCGTGGTAGAAAAAGCGCGCTGCAATCAGCCACAGCGGGCCGCCTGTAGAGACAAAGTGATCGGGGTCATTTTCAGGGTCGTTGACGTGGGCGTGGTGCTGCAAATGCACCCGCGTAAACACTGGAAACGAGAACCCTAAGATCAGGGCGCTGCCGTGGCCCAACAGGGCATTGACCACCCGGTTGCGGTGGGCCGAGTTGTGGCTAGCATCGTGAATCACCGTCCCTGACAGGTGCAGAGACAGCACGTTCATCAAAAACACGCACCAGCCGGCCCAGTGCCAGCAAAAATAGCCCACCGTAGACAGGCTAATTAGCCCCACGGAAGTCATAAACATGAGAAAATTGAGGCTCAACCCGCCCTCAGTTTTGAGTAATTCGGGGGGAACCGTTCTTCGAACCGTCAGGGCTTCAGCTGCCACCGACATGATGCATCGCTCCTACACCAGTGCCTTCGGTAGTATACGTTACGACGCAGTATTAATAAAGTTTTGTGACATAGCCTAACGCTACGACCGGCCTGGGTCGCCGACCTCCGATAGCGCGCCCTAGGGAGGGCTGGACGAGAGCAAGCTGTCCTCGCCTGGGGTCTACTGCCCATCGTCCGTAAAAACGCTGAAATTCTTGCTGGTTTTGGGGTGAAGCGTAAAGCCCATCGGCATTCGTGCTACTATCCCTGTGCTTTATGGCTGCTAGTCTACGGGCCTGATTGTCGGCCCGATGCGGTAGCGTTTTACTCTCAGTAGAGGTCGTTTATGCGCCTGCGCAACTCTGTTCGCCGCACCAAAATTGTGGCCACCATCGGCCCTGCGACCCAAAACGCCGACGTGCTGCGGGAGCTAATTGAAGCCGGGGCCACCACCCTGCGGCTCAACTTTTCCCACGGCAGCCACGACGACCACCAGCGCAGCATTCGCCTGATTCGGCAAATCTCCTTCGAGCTCAACCAGCCCGTGGGCATTCTGCAAGATCTGCAAGGCCCTAAAATTCGCCTGGGCAAGTTCGAGCACGGCTCCATCCAGCTGGCCAAGGGCGACCCCTTTGTGCTCACCAGCGAGATTATTCCGGGCACCCAGGAGCGCGCCTGCGTCACCTACGACAAGCTGGCCCAGGAGGTGCCGTCAGGCTCCACTATTTTGCTGGATGACGGCAAGGTCGAGATGCAGGTGGAGTCGGTCGATCTCGAGGCCCAGGAGCTGCACTGTCGGGTGGTGGTGGGCGGCACGCTGTCAAACAATAAGGGGGTCAACTTTCCGGGGGTGTATCTCTCGGTCAAGGCGCTCACCGACAAAGACCGCGAAGACCTGATGTTTGGCCTCAATCAGGGGGTGGACTGGGTGGCCCTGAGCTTTGTGCGCAACCCCCAGGATGTGCTGGAGATCAAGGAAATCATCCATGCTGCTGGCAAGAATGTGCCGGTGATCGTCAAGATCGAAAAGCACGAGGCGATCGAGCAGATGGAGGCGATTTTGTCGCTATCTGACGGGGTGATGGTGGCCCGAGGCGATCTGGGGGTCGAGCTGCCCGCCGAGGAGGTGCCGATCCTGCAAAAGCGGCTGATCGCCATGTCTAACTCCCTGGGTATTCCGGTGATTACCGCTACCCAGATGCTCGACAGCATGGTGTCGAACCCCCGCCCCACCCGAGCGGAGGTGTCTGACATTGCCAACGCGATTCTCGACGGCACCGATGCGGTGATGCTCTCCAACGAAACCGCCGTGGGCAAGTTTCCGGTGGAGGCGGTGGCGACTATGGCCAAGGTGGCGGTGTGCACCGAGCAGGAGGGGCTGACCCTGGGCGATCGCAAAGACAGCGGCGGTGCACGGTCTATTCCAAACGCCATCAGCCAGGCGGTGGGGCGTATTGCGACACAGCTCAACGCGGCGGCGATCATGACCCTGACCAAGTCGGGGGCCACCGCCCGCAACGTGTCGAAGTATCGCCCTCAGACGCCAATTTTGGCGGTGACACCCCACGTCCATGTGGCCCGGCAGCTACAGCTGGTGTGGGGAGTGCGGCCGCTGCTGGTGCTCGACCTGCCCTCTAGCACCCAGACCTTTCAGGCGGCCATGGGCGTGGCCCAAGAAAAGGCCTTGCTCGACGACGGCGACCTGGTGGTGCTAACCGCAGGTACGCTGCAAGGGGTGTCAGGATCCACCGATTTGATCAAGGTAGACGTGGTGACGGCGGTGCTGGGGCGCGGCGTGGGCGTGGGCGAGGCCTCGGTGAGCGGGCGAGCGCGGGTGGCTCACAACAGTCTGGACGTTAACGACTTTAACGACGGTGAGATTTTGGTGGTGCCCCACACCAGCGCCGACTTTGTAGAGGCCATTCGGCGGGCGGGGGGCATTGTCACCGAGGACGACAGCCTCACCAGCCACGCGGCGGTGATTGGCCTGCGGCTGGGGGTGCCGGTGATTGTTGGGGTCAAAAACGCCACCGAGATCATCCGTGACGGCAGCATTCTCACCCTCGATACCCGCCGGGGGCTGATCTACTCTGGTGCCCTGGGGCCGGTTAAGAACGAGCCCGCCATGAGCCTGTAGCGCCCACCGATCGCTCTAGTTTTGGTCTAATTGTTGTCTTTTTATAACGAAAGACTCCGGCACCACGGTGCCGGAGTCTTTCGTTATCGTGAACTATGCCTAGGGGACGTTAAAATAAGGCCCCGATTTAACCTATTTATAAAGCTCAGTGGATAGGCGAAATGCCAGAATACCGGGCAATAGAGCTAGGGCTAGGGCAATGAAAATCTGAGTGTCTGAAAGGGGCATAAAAATACTCCTCAAGGCTGAGTGAATAACGCTTAAACAAAGACGCTGGGTCTAGACCGATTGTTAACTAAGATGGGAGTCTTCGCGAGGTCGGCCAGCCTAACTGTTACAGAGCTTAACGGGAACCCAACCGGGCAGCGCTAGGGTTCCTGAGGTGGAATTAGCCCCGATGGGCTGTTAGGCTGAAGAGCCACAATCGCTGCGGTCTCTTTTTCTTCGGTGTGCCTCGTGATGCTTGATATGGATATGACTCAACCCGTACGCGGTGACTTCGATCGGCAATTGCTGCGGGTGCAGCGCGACCTGCTGCGCATGGGGGCGCTGGTGGAGAACTCCTGCGTGTTGGCTCGGGAGGCATTGTGCGATCGCAACCTCGATGCCGCCCAGCGACTCCATCGCCACGATAAGCAGATCGACAAGTTCTACCGTCAGATCGAGGTAGATTGCATGCACCTTTTCACCCTCCAGGCGCAGCCAGAGGCCGAAGACCTGCGGCGAATTGGAGCGTTTATGCAGCTGGTGCGCGACCTGGAGCGCATCGGCGACTACGCCGAAGACCTGGGCGAAGTAGCGATCAAACTCTTCCCTTACCCCGTACACCCGCTGATGGGGCGCGTGCAGACGATGCTCGATCGCTGCCGATCGATGGTGGCCATGTGCCTACTGGCCCTCTCAGATCTCGACGCCGAAAGCGGCCTAGAAATTAAGCAAAAAGACGACGCCATCGACGCCGACTACGACGAGCTGTACGCCCTGCTGGCCCACCAGCACAACCTGGTGGGCTCGGTCGAGCCGACGGTACTGCTGGTGCTGGCCATTCGCTATATGGAGCGCATCGCCGACCACGCCACCAATATTGGCAAGCGGGTGGCCTACATCGTCACGGGCGAACGGACATGATGGGCTGACCTTGAGCCTCGCACCTCCTTTACAAAACGTTGCCTTCCATTGACAAAAAGATTTGACAGCGGTCCATTTCCTGAGAAACTGTAGTGGGTAACCGGCTCCCCATCGTTCAAGGGGTTTAGTTTCCTTTGGGAGCTGAGTCTGGGGTGAGGGTTACTCCTCTCGCGGGTTCATCTGCGGCGGTAGCGGTTACACTTGGGCGTTGGCTAACCCAGTCTGTCGGTTGTCCTCTCGGTCATAGCTAGAGGAGGGAGGCCAGAGCTCTTGCCTGCAACCTTAACCTTGAGGAAGACGAATCAAGGCTGGTTGTCGCTACGGCTTCACCCCACCCCACTGGTTTCGGCGTCGCCTCGTTGCCACAGGCAGCGTACTGAGACCGCATCCCGGTTGCTCACCGGGAGTGACGACCCGTCGTAGCCCAGGCACCCCAGTCATGAATAGTTTTAGGAATCAGTCGCTACATGGAACTCTCGATCGCGGCCTTACTGGCAAGTTTTGCCAAAGATAAAACCCACACCCTCAAGGGCCTAGAGAAAAAACTGCACTGCAACGACGATGCCAGCCAGCGCGACTTGCAAATTGCCGTTGACGCCCTAGAGCGGATTGGGGTGCTGGTCAAAGAGCGGGGCAAGTACCGTCGCGATTTGGCCGAAGACGTGATCGAGGGCAAGCTGCGCTGCTCCAGCAAAGGCTTTTGCTTTGCCATTCAGGACGAAGAGGGGGCCGACGATATCTACGTGCGCGAGAGCCAGCTGAATACGGCCTGGAACGGCGATCGCGTGCTGGTCAAAGTCACCAAGGAGGGCAGCCGTCGCCGCAGCCCCGAAGGCGAAGTGCAGCTCATTTTAGAGCGGGCCAATGCCTCGGTGCTGGCCCGGGTCAAGCAAGAGGCCGACGACTACCGCGCCGTGCCCCTCGACGATCGCCTGCTGTTTGAGCTAGCCCTGGTGGCCAATGGCGGCGATCTGGCCGAGGCCGTCGATCAGCTGGCCCATGTCGAAATTGTGCGCTACCCCCTGGGGCAGCACCCGCCCCAGGGCCGGGTCGCCCAAATTCTCGGCAGCGATGCCGAAGCCGCCGCCGACATCGATATCGTCTACTGCAAGCACGACCTGCCCCGCAAGTTTTCTGACGCGGTGCTGACTGCCGCCCAAGATCTGCCCACCCGCGTGCTCAAGGCCGATATCAAAGACCGCCTTGACCTGCGCGAAGCCCTCACCGTGGCCATTGACGGCCCCAACGCCCAGGTAATTGACGATGCCCTCAGCCTGGAGCGCACCGCCGCTGGCCAGTGGCGGCTGGGCATCCACATCGCCGATATCTCCCACTATGTGCCCGCCCATTCCCCCATTGACCAGGAGGCCTGTAAGCGCGGCACCTCGGTGTATCTGGGCGATGAGGTGATTCCCATGCTGCCGCCGCCGCTATCTGGCCCCCTGGGGTCGCTGCTGGCGGGCAAAGACCGGCTGGCGATCTCGGTGCTGGTCACCCTCGACGACACCGGTGCCGTCAAGGAATACGAGGTGCAGCCCACGGTGGTCGCCGTGGATCATCAAATTTCTTACCAAGAAGCCCAGGCGGTGCTGGAGCGCGATAACTCAGACCTGATTGAGAGCCTCGGCATTAAGCCCAAGGTTCTCAAAGCTCTAGAGCCGGTCTATGACCTGATGGATAACCTGCTCTACCTGAGCCAGGCGATCAAACGGCAGCGCCTTCACCGAGGTTCCTTTGAGCTAAATTTGCCCGAATACGACTTCCCTGCCGATGCGGGTGAGCCCCTGGCCCACTATCGATCGCCCAAGTTTCAGTACGACGACGAGGGGCTGCTCGGGGTGATGGTAACGGCCCCTAGCCTGCCCTCCCGGCAGATTGTCACCGAGTCTATGCTGCTGGCCAACCAGCTAATTGCCCAGCAGCTCATAGCCCTGGGGATACCCGCTATCTATCGCCTGCACCGCGCCCCCGACGCTAGCGACGTGCAGGAGCTAGTCAAGCTGGCCGAAAACATGGAGATTCAGCTCACCTTAAATGACGAAGCGGCCCCCCAGCCTAAAGACTACCAGCGGTTTGTGGAACAGTTTGCCGCCTCGGGGGCCGAGAAAATTCTCACCTACCTGCTGCTAGAGACGATTCAGCCCGCGTTCTACAGCACCCACGCCGACCTGCACTTTGGGCTGGCCCTCACCGAGGGGTATACCCACTTCACCTCCCCCTCCCGCCGCTACGCCGACTTACTGGTGCACCGCATTCTCCATGCGGTATTTGAGTCGGGCCGCGATCGCCGCTCCACCCGCTCCAAAGACCCGGCCAACCTACGCCACAGCTCCTGCCACGGCCAGGTCAACTGGAACGTGCTGCCCCCCGAAATTCAGCATGAGCTAGAGGACGACCTGCCCCGCATCGCCATCCACCTGACCGAACGCGAGCGGCTGGCCCAGGAGGCCGAGTCAGACCTGGAGGGGCTCAAAAAAGCGGAGTTTATGCGATCGCACACGGGTGAGGTCTTCCACGGCCTGATTACTGGCGTGCAGTCCTACGGCTTTTTCGTCGAAATCGAAGAGCTGCTGGTTGAAGGGCTTGTCCACGTCAGCTCCCTCAAAGACGACTGGTACGAATACCGCGCCCGCCAGCAGAAACTCGTCGGCCGCAAAAACCGCCAGCAGTATCGCCTCGGCGACAAAGTTGACGTGCAGGTCAAGAGCGTTGACTACTACCGCCAGCAGATCGACCTCGTCGCCGTCGGCGGCGGCAGCCAGGCCCCCGAAGACGAAGACAACAACTACAGCGAAGATGACAACGGCGATCCCATCAATGGCGATGACGGCGGACGGGATGAGAGCGAATAGAGAGATGAGGGGATGAGGAAGTGAGGAGATGAGGCGAAATTGGCCTTGGGATCAGAGGCTCGTTAGGATAATGAGGGAAGAGCGCGTCAGCGTCTAAATCGCCAAAGAACTTCCCCTCATCCCCTCACCAGCTATCCCCATGCTCCCATCCGACACCCTCGCCGCCGCCCGTCCCCTGATCGTGGGTGTCACCGGAGCGTCGGGCTTGATCTATGCCGTGCGTACTCTCAAACACGTACTGACCGCTGATGGTGTAGTGGATCTGGTGGCCTCTAAGGCGTCGCAGATGGTGTGGCAGGCCGAATTGGGTATTCACATGCCCCTCGACCCTGAGAAGCAGGAGCAGTTTTGGCGCGATCAAGCGGGGGTGCCCACCGCAGGCAAGCTGCGCTGCCATCCCTGGGGGGATGTGGGAGCAACCATTGCCAGTGGTTCCTACCGGGCAGCGGGCATGGTTGTAATACCGTGCAGCATGAGCACCGTAGGACGACTGGCGGCGGGGCTGAGTTCCGATCTGCTAGAGCGAGCCGCCGATGTGCAGCTCAAGGAAGGCCGAAAGCTGGTGGTGGTGCCGCGTGAAACTCCCTTTAGCCTGATTCACCTGCGTAACCTGACCACCCTGGCCGAAGCTGGCGCGAGAATTGTGCCCGCGATTCCGGCCTGGTACCACCAGCCCCAGACCATCGACGACCTGGTAGATTTTGTGGTGGCCCGCGCCCTCGACCAGCTCGACCTCGACTGTGTGCCCCTCAACCGCTGGCAGGGGCACCTATCTAACGTCTAACCCTCCACGAGTCACGATAGGATGGGCAGGACGACGCTATAGGGCTAATCATGGCTACCGTACGTCTAATTGTGGTTTTGCTGGTGTTGGGGGCAGTGCTGCTGCTGGGGGTGCAAAACTTGGCTCCGGCTCTACCCCTGGTCTTTTTTGGTGGCACCACCCAGGCTTTGCCCCTTGGTATTTGGCTGACGGGGGCGGTGGGATTGGGGGCGCTGACAACTCTGGTCCTCACTGCTCTACTGGGATCGATTGGCTCTAGCGGCGGCGATCGCTCCAAGGCCTACAAATATCGGCCTCAGTCCTTCTACGAACCCACTGGTTCATCTTCTGGGACAGCCTCGACGGCTAGCCAGGCCGGGCGCAACGCGCCACCGCCCTACACCGCACCAGGATCGAGGAGTGGCAGGGCGGGACGACAGCCCGCCTCTCCTGGCACCAGTGGGGATAATCCCGCTGATGACGACCCCAGTTGGCGAGCCTGGACTAACCTCAAATCACCTAGCCAGTGGAGCGATTGGGAATCTCTCAGCCAGGCCTCAAAACCCGAAGCTACCCCGTCATCCTCTTCAGCTTCGGGGATAGTCGATAGCGTCACCACCTGGTTTAGCAGCAGCAAGCAGCAGGCCAAGCAGCAGCAGCGGGTCAATGAGTCGCTGCGCGAACTCGACACCGACTGGGATGAGCTAGAAAATCGCCCCTACCGCGCCCCTGGAGTTAGCCCAGTAGAAGATCACCTGGATGACATCACCCAGGGCTGGGAGTCAACCAGCGACCCCAACCGTGACTTTGAATCCTCCCAGGCCCCGCGCCGGGTGTACCGAGACGGTTCGCTATATTCCTACAGCTACCGCGATGAGAGTGACCCGGCACCCCAGAGTGGCCAAGTTGACAACATCTACGCGCCTCCTGATGACGTCATCTACGGCAATGACCCAGACCCCAGGTATGCTGACACTGCCTACGCCAGAGGCTCGGTCTACGCCGTTGATGACAGCGCCTACAGTAGCGATGAGGCAGAAGCTGACGACCTAGGCGAACCCGAAATTGCTGAAGATGGTGTCGTCGATGCCGACTATCGGGTGATTGTGCCCCCCTACACCGCCGCCGCCGAAGCCGCCGCTACCGCTGAAACCTGGAGCGATTCGCGAAGCGATCCGTCCCGGAATCGCAGCGAACCTACCCCAGACCGCCCCCCTGGCGATGAATGGGACGACGCCGACGATGCCCTCACCCCCTAACCCCTCACCTCTCCCCTCCATGACCCTAACCGATCGCCTCAACGGCATTAACCTCTACCTCATCGGCATGATGGGCGCTGGCAAAAGCAGCACGGGCGCGGCCCTAGCTCAAATGCTCGGCTACCAGTTCTTTGATACCGATGTCGTGGTAGAAGCCGCCGCGGGGCAGTCCATTCCCGATCTCTTTGCCAGCCAGGGAGAAACCGCCTTTCGTCAGATTGAAACCAAGGTGCTGGCGGAGCTTTCGGCCTATCGTCGCCTGGTGATCGCAACGGGCGGCGGCATTGTCACCCAGCAGCAAAACTGGAGCTACCTGCACCACGGCATTGTGGTGTGGCTGGATGTGCCAACTGCGGTGCTGCAAGGGCGACTGGCGGGGGAGGCGGGCCGCCCGCTTTTGCAGGGGCCAGACTGGGAAACTAAGCTGACGACGGTTTTAGAGCAGCGGCAGCCCCTCTACGCCCAGGCCGATGTGCGGGTGACGGTGGGCGCGGGGGACGCGGTGGGGGCGATCGCCGCCCGCATCCTCGACCTGGTGGCCGAAAGAATTCGTGCTGAGGCTAATTCTGAGACCGATTCTGCCGTGCTCAATTGATACACTACTGGCAGCTTAATTTCTGCCAACCCTATCGGTAGCGCCATGGTTCAGTCTCCTTCTTCGCAAACGGGCAGCGTCAACGAGGCCGAGGCCGCTCGAGTTCGCATTCTCAGCGAGGCGTTGCCCTACATTCAGCAGTTTCGGGGCCGCACGGTGGTGGTGAAGTACGGCGGCGCGGCGATGAAAGACGGCAGCCTGAAGGCGGGCGTCATCCGTGACATTGTGTTTATGTCCTGTGTGGGCATTCGCCCGGTGGTGGTGCACGGCGGCGGCCCCGAAATCAATATTTGGTTGGGCAAGCTGGGCATTGAGCCCCAGTTCAAAGACGGCCTGCGAGTCACCGATGCCCCCACCATGGATGTGGTGGAAATGGTGCTGGTGGGCCGGGTCAACAAAGAACTGGTGTCGCTAATTAACCAGGAGGGGGGTAAGGCGGTGGGCCTCTGCGGCAAAGACGGTAACCTGATCACCGCTCGACCCCAGGGTGCGGCAGACGTGGGCTTTGTGGGCGAGGTGAGCGGCATTGACTCAGGCATCATCAAAACGCTGGTGGAGTCGGGCTACATTCCCATTGTGTCGAGCGTGGCCAGCGACGAAACGGGCCAGGCTTACAACATCAACGCCGACACCGTAGCAGGGGAAATTGCCGCCGCCCTGGGGGCTGAAAAGCTAATTTTGCTCACCGATACTAAGGGCATTTTAGAAGACTACAAAGACCCCTCCACCCTGCTGCCCAAGCTCGATATTCAGCAGGCGCGGCAGCTAATTGAGACCGGCGTGGTAGCTGGGGGGATGATTCCAAAGGTGAACTGCTGCGTGCGATCGCTCGCCCAAGGAGTCGGTGCCGCCCACATTCTCGATGGCCGCGTGCCCCACGCCCTACTGCTGGAGATCTTTAGCGATCTGGGCATTGGCTCGATGATTGTAGCTTCCGAGTTTCGGGGGTAGGCCCAACGAATTTTTGTAGGGGCGCAGCATGCTGCGCCCCTACAGGTATGTTCTAAAGGAATGCCGCCCTAGGAAATTACCGCTAAGAAGCTGGGACGATGGCTGACCTCAGCCCACCAGGCGTTGAGTTTGGGAATTTGGTCGGTGACGGCGGCAAATTCTGGTGTCTTCGACAGATAGAGCATCACCGGCATGAGGTAGAAGTCGGCCAGGGTAATGGTGGGGCCGAGCAGATAGGGGCTACAGGAGGCGATCGCCTCGATCGCCTCCAGTGCGGTCTTCGCCTTGGGGGTCGCATCGGCCACGGCATCCTCATCGGGTTGACCCCCTTTACTCGGCACAATCAGCCGCTGAATGGTGATGGTGCCGATGGCCGGAGCGTAGAGGTAGCTATCGACGATCGCCATGATCTGACGCATGCGGGCCTGGCCCATGGGGTCGGCAGGGGTAAAGGCGCGATTGCCCACCACCGTATCGAGATATTCCACAATGGCGCAGGTTTCGTAGAGGGCTTCCCCATCGACCTCCAGGGTAGGCACCTTGCCGAAGGGATGCTTGGCCAGGTAGGCGGGGTCGCGATCGCTAAAGATATCGACCGCTTTGAGATCGTAGGGCGTGTTGGTCTCCGCCAAAACCATGCGGACAGTGCGGACGTAGGTGCTGAGGGTTGGCCCGTAAAGCGTATATTGCGTCATTTGAGTTAGCGAATAAGTATCAGTGCCACAAGCGGCCTCTTCAACCTACCGTGAGATCCCTGCCCTATGTTGGCCTTCTCAAGGCTGCCTACGCTCTTGGAATCATTTGGAGGCTATTGCCAAGGCGCAAAACCCTTGACCAGAATGGGTATGCAGCGTGACCTGACCCTGCCCTGAATCCAGCCTTTCCCTGCTGACTGTCGCAGTTCAATCTCAGACCAAACAACGGTATGTTTCGCCATCGGTTTCGGGCTAAGTTGCAGTATTTAACCCAGCTTTTAGGCTGGCTGTATATCGGTGCGATCGCCCTTTGGTTTGGGCTGCGACTTGTATTCTTCGACCGTTTTTGGTGGCTAGCGCTGCTGAATACGATCGCGTTCTATCTATTTGTGCCTGTTGTTCTACTACTGCCTCTGAGTATTTGGCTGCGGCTGCGCGGGTTGCTGCTGGGACTGGCTTTGCCGATCGCCATTTTTGTTGGGCTATTTGGCCCCCTGTTCTTGCCGTCTTGGGCAGCGCCAGCGCCCGACTCCCAGAACTTCAAGGTGATGAGCTTCAACCTATTGTGGAGCAACGAGAACTATGCCCAGATAGCTCAGTCCATTCGAGCGGCTGCCCCCGATATTGTCGGTTTTCAAGAAGTTCGCCCGCCGAATATCGAAGCGTTAACAGCGGCTTTGCCCGACTACCCGTACACCCTCTTTCATCAGTCGGACAACTACCATACCGTCGGCCTGATGAGCCGGTTTCCCATAGTCGCCTCTGAGCAGTTACCCGATCCACCAGTTGAACGCGGCCTGCAAACTGTTATTGACCTGGATGGAACGCCGCTGACTGTGATTGTGGCCCATCTGGCCCCCAACAATATGCCGCTGTTTCCGCTGTGCGAATTTGTCGGGCAAACCCAAGATCGCTACACCCGCCGGGCCAATGAGGTAGAACAGCTGAAGCAGGTGGTACAGACCCGCGATCGCCCCACGGTGATCCTCTGCGACTGCAACATGACCGACACCTCTCAAACCCACGCCCAGCTGAAATCGGTGCTGACCGACAGCTTTCAGCAGACTGGGTGGGGGCTAGGCCATACCCTGCGGTTGGGGAGCATCCCTTGGCCCCTTCAGCGGGTTGACTACGTATGGCACACCGCCGACCTGCAATCGGTGAGCGCCGAGGTCGGCGATCGTGGCGGGTCTGACCATTACCCTGTGATTGCCACCCTAAGACCGCAGTCATCTTGAGCGATTCACCCAAGGCCGCACCATCAGCAAAAGAAATCGGCGTAGGAGGCGCTCGCCCCGCTAGGTTCTGGCCCCTGACCGTAGGCCCGCTGAATGTTGTCGAAGGTCATCACAGCTTGCGGGGTGTCATCGGCTAGCAGCTGCCGATTGAGTAGCAGCAGGCGATCGTAGCGGTGTAGGGCATCGCCCCACTCGTGGCTGCACACCACTAGAGTCTTGCCCTCGGCCTGGAGTTCGGCAAAGATCGCCAGCATTAGAGCTTCGGTCTTTTTGTCGATGCCGGTGAAGGGTTCATCGAGCAGCAGTAGGTCGGCATTCTGGGCCAGGGCGCGGGCGAGGAACACGCGCTGCTGCTGACCACCCGAGAGCTGACCGATGGGGCGATCGCACAGATGCAGCATATCCACCCGTTCGAGAGCCACCGTGACCCGCTGCCGTGCCCGCTGGCTGGGCCGCCGAAACCACCCCGCCAGGGCCGACTGGGTCATCATCGCCACCTGCCCGGCGGTGATGGGGTAGTCCCAATCGATGCGCGATCGCTGGGGCACGTAGGCCACCGACCGCCGCTGTCGCCGCAGCGGTGCGCCCTGAAAGAGCACCTGCCCCCGACAGGGCACCAACCCCAGCAGCGCTTGAATTAGGGTGCTTTTGCCTGCGCCGTTGGGGCCAATTAGCCCGACCAGTTCCCCCGCCGCTAAGGACAGAGAAACATTCTCCAGGGCCGGCATACCCCGGTAGTTGACAGACAGGTTTTGAACCTCTAGCATGGCACCCATGAAATGATAACCATTATCACTATCATATTAAAGCAGTTATCTGTTTCTGGGAGAAGGTAGGCCATGTTTTTACACCGGGTTAACCCGCTAGCGCCTCTGAAGGCGGGGCGGTGGGGTGCTGCGATCGCCCTGGCAGTCGGGCTAGTCGGGTGCAGCGGCAACGGCAGCCCTGTGGCAGAATCTGAGGCTGACGCCCCAGCAGAGGCGGAGAGTCCAGTGGTTGTCGCCACCACCAGCGTGCTCTGCGACCTCACCCAGCAGATTGCCGAAACCACCGTCGCCATCACCTGCTTGCTCGATCCCGGCACCGACCCTCACACCTACCAGGTCAAACCCTCCGATCGCCAGGCCCTAGAGCAGGCCGACCTGATTTTCTACGATGGCTACGGCTTTGCGCCCAGCTTGATCAGTTTGGTGGAAAGCAGCACCACGGGGGCCGTGCGGGTGGCTGTTTATGAGCAGGCCGTGCCAAACCCGCTCATGGGCGAAGCCCACGACCACGACCACGGCGATGAAGCGGTTCATGCGGAGGCCGATGAGCATGACCACGACCACGGTGATGATCACGCCGATCACGGCGATGGGCACGACCACAGCGCCACTGCCGATGCCGATTTAGTGCCCGATCCGCACATCTGGCACAGCGCCAACCACAATGCCGCTATGGCCTCGGTGATTGCCGATCGCCTGGCTGAGGTCAACCCCGACCAAGCCGACCTCTATGCCGAGAATGCCAGCCGCCTGGCGACCCAGTTTGAAGAAATCGATCGCTGGATTCAGACCCAGGTGGCTACCGTACCCGCCGACCAGCGCCAGCTCGTCACCACCCACGATTCCTTTGGCTACTTTGCCGATGCCTACGGCTTTGAAGTCAAGGGGGCACTCAGCGGCCTCAGCACTGATGAAAAGCCGACGCCCGGTGCGCTCACGGCACTGGTGGAGCAGGTTAAGGCCGCCCAGGTGCCCGCCATTTTTGCCGAAACTACTACCAACCCCCAGCTGATTGAAGCCGTCGCCAAGGATGCGAACGTCACCGTAGCGGAGCAACCCCTCTTTGTGGAAGGGCCAGGCGGCCCCGGTAGTGGTGCCGAAACCATGCAGGAGGTGCTGGTAGGAAATACCTGCGTGGTGGTGGAGGCTCTGGGGGGCAGCTGCGATCGCGCCAGTGCCCCGCTTTAACGATTGCGAGTTCCCCACAGTTGGGCAGGGCGAACGCCGTAAAGCCTTTGGCCTGGCTTCGCCTACGCCCCTACTCTTTCATTAGGGGTCTGAGCAGAGCGCTCACCCGCAGCACCTCGGCTACCGACCAGGCTTGAGCAAAGGCTCCGCGCGGCTCCATGGGGGCGTCGCCGTCAAAGATTTCGCTGATGGTGCCCAGGCAGCCCCCGCCGTGCAGGTGGTGAATCAGCGGGTCGAGAAAGCTGTGGGCCAGGTCGGCATCCTGGTAGACCCGCCAGTGGGCCTGCACAAAAGGCCCGATCAGCCAGCTCCAGACAGTGCCCTGGTGGTAGGCTCCGTCGCGCTGCACCAGGTCGCCGCCGTAGTGGCCCTGGTATTTGGGATGGGCGGGATCGAGCGATCGCAAGCCGTGGGAAGTCAGCAGCCGCTGGGCCACCACATCCACCACCGCCCGCTGCTGCTCGGCATTCAGGCACGGTTCCCCCAGGGCGGCATCGGGTAGGGAGACGGCAAAAATTTGGTTAGGCCGCAGGGCTGCATCGGCACCGTTGGGGCCATCCAGCAGGTCGTAGCAGTAGCCCAGATCGTCGTTCCAAAACCGCTGAAACCCCTGGCGAGTTTGAGAGGCCAATTCCTGAAACAGGCCGACGGGCTGACCCAAAATTCCGGCAAAATCGGCCATCACCAGCAGGGCGTTGTACCACAGGGCGTTGACCTCAACGGGTTTGCCCATGCGGGGGGTAACCACCCAGTCGCCCACCTTGGCATCCATCCAGGTGAGCTGCACCCCCGACTCCCCAGCGGCGAGCAGCCCATCGGTGGCATCGACCTGAATGCCGTGGCGAGTCCCTTTGCAGTGCCAGGTAATCACCTCCTGGAGCTGGGGAAAAAGCTCTTCGATTAATGCCGTGTTGGCGGTGGCCTGGTGGTAGGCGCGCAGGGCCTCAAAGTACCAAAGGGTTGCGTCTACGGTGTTGTAGTGAGGTGCCTGGCCGTTTTCAGGGAAGGCGTTGGGCAACATGCCCCGGTCAAGAAAGCGGGCAAAGGTCTGCAAAATCAGCCGGGCCAGGGCCGGACGCCCGGTGGCTAGGGTGAGCCCCGGCAGGGCAATCATGGTGTCGCGGCCCCAGTCGCCAAACCAGGGGTAGCCCGCAATCACGGTTTTGCCCAGGCTAGTAGGGGTAAGAGGCGTTGGATCAGACCAGTCTGCCTCCCCAATGTTGGCAATCTGAGCAGAGTTAGAGGTTCGCTGGCTCACCCCATCTTGCGAATTGGTTGAGGATTCGACGTTCCCCAGCGCTAAGGGATTTGGGGTGCCTTCGAGATCCGCTGCGGTGAGAGAGGCGTTGGCTCCTAGGACTGTGATAGGACGGTTGACGACAAACTGATCGGCGGCCAGTACTAGCTGGCTTACCCAGGCGGGTGGTGACTCGTCGGGTTGGGCTGCCTGACCCATCGTAGTCAGGTGCTGCTCGTAGGCTAGGCGGCGGAGCAGGGCACTCTGCCCTGAGCGATCGGCCTCGGCCTCGGTGGTGGCCACTAGGGTAAACGACTGACCCTGACCCAGGGTGGGGGCAAAGGTGGCCGCGTGCAGATGGTCGTCGTAGGGGTGAATACCCCGGTAGGTTTCTACGGCGAGGCTGTAGCCGTTGTACCAGGTGTGAGCGGGTATAGCTGGGGCGGTTTCGCTGAGCAAGTAGAAGGGCTGAACGTTTTCTTTAGCCTGAATGCGCAAACCCTGGGGGCAGTCGGCGATCGCCATTTGCCAACCCTCGCCCTGGGTGCTGTGGTGGTGATGGCGGTGGTTGACCAGCACTTTCAGCGTGAGTTCCACGGGGGCGCTGGCGCGGCTGACGGTGTAGCGCACGTAGGTGGTGTTGGCGCCGGGTTCCATCCAGACGCGCTTTTCGAGCCGGGCATCGGCGATCGCATAGACCCAGATCGGGATGGTGCCCTCCAGCCGAAACGATTCTAGGTAGAGATAGCCCTCGGGTTGCAGCGTGTCATCGGTCCAGCGATCGCAGTACAGCGCGTGGGACTGATCTAAATAGGTCGCGGTTTCGTCAACCTTAGTCACCAGCAGGGTGCGCTCCAGCGGCGGCTTGAGCGCGGCCAGCAGCAGCCCATGATAGTGGCGAGTGAGCACACCCGCTACTGTGCCACTGCCGTAGCCGCCAATGCCGTTGGTGACCAGCCATTCCTGCTGGGTGGCGATCGCTGCATTGCCACACAGGTGCCGCCCCAAGGAAATAGTCATACGTTATTCACCCGTGTTTTGCTCGCCAGGATGTGCACTCGCCGCTACTATAACCAACCTGCGGCGGATTGCACTGCTACCTAAAGGGCGATCGTGTCCCGTCCTGACAAGCTTTACAAAGATTATGTCTTCCCATCCCCTGAACTCATCCGCCCACCTCCTCACCTCCTCACCTCCTCACCTCCTCACCTCCTCACCTCCTCACCTCCCTCATCTTCCCCACTCTTCCATCTCCTCCACTCCCCCATCTCCTAAAACTGCCCCTGCCACGAAATCGCCTGCTCAGCGCTGTTGGTGCCCAGCGATCGCACCGCTGTAATCTCAATCTGGGCGTACCTGCCACGGGTTAAGGGGCCGCGATCGATGGGCAAGCGGCCCAGGGCTAGCTCAAAGCGGTTGCCCTCTAGGCTTACCAGTTCTGCTGGCACTACATCGTCGTAGGCGGTGACGTAGCGCGGGCGGCGATTGTCGCGGGGGTCGCCGTCAGTGGTTCTCAGCGTCAGGCGAAACTGGGTATTGAGGTAGGCCGACTCGCCCGCCAGGTCGAGCACCACGGCCTTGAGGTCAGCGTCGCTGCCCTGCACACCCCCCGAGGCCAGGCGGATGACATCGCTAGCCCGCACCGCATTGGTGACGGTAATGGTGAGTTGGTCAGCTTCGCGGCTGGTGGTGTAGTCGGCCCAGAGGTTGTCGGGGAAGGTGGCGGTCAGCGACCCATCGGGCTGAATTTCGGTGCGCACATCGCCTCCGGCAAAGGCTCCCAAGGGCCGAGGGGCCTGCCAGTCGAGGCTGACGTTGCCTTCCACGCGCCCGGTGTACTCGCGGTAGATGTCGTTGACCCGCGATCCTGGTGCCAGCAGGGCATTGGCTCCAGATTTCTCAACCCACAAATTTCGCGAGAGGCGCACGGGCTGGTTGACCAGAGTTTGCAGCCCCACCGCGATCGCCGGGGTTTCGGGCTGCAAGGGCTCTAGCTGGTTGACAATTTGTAGCTGACCGTCGGCCCCGGGGGCACCGTCGCGGCCAAAGGCACCGTTGCTGCCGCTGCGGCCATCGCGGCAGGTGTAGCGGTTGTTTTGGCAGCTATAGTCGGCCTGGCCGGGGGTGCCGGTGCAGGTTTGAATCTGCCAATCGCGCCAGTCGCAGCGGCAGCCCAGGGCACCGCTGCCGCCCCGCCCGCCCCGGCCAAAGCGCCCGCCGCGAGCATCGACCGAGAGCCGTTGCAGGGCGGTGCGATCGCCAAAATACACCGTCAAATCGCCGCCGCTGCCGCCGTTGCCGCCGCTGCCGCCGCTGCCCCCCGAGCCGCCGTCGGGGGCGCGCAGGTGATAGGCCACGTTGCGGGGTTGGCCACCACAGCGGGGTCGGTAGCCGTTTTCGCCATTCTCACCGTCTTCGCCGTCGCTGCCGGTGAGGGTAAAGCTGGCGGGGGTACCGTCGGCCACGGTCGTCTGGCTAGCCCCAGCAGTGCCATCGCGCCCCGATCGCCCGGTGCGGCCATTGCTGCCCTGACTGCCGTAGGTGCGGGTGTCTTGGGCCCAGGCCAGCATTGAGCAGCCGTCTAACCCCGGCAGCGGCAGGGTGGTTGCAAGTCCTAGGCAGAGCGGGACCAGGGCGACGGCAAGGGCGCGTTTCATGGTGGGTTTTCTCGGTGTGCAAAGCTACCCCAGGGTAGCCACGGGCACGCTTTGATGGTGCGATCGATGTGCCAGAATTTATGGTCAGTTGCCCTGCATTCAAACAGCTGCAACTGGCTGAGCCGGTTAAACCCTGCATCAAATGGTTAGAGCGTGCAACACGACGAATTGCTGCATGACAACGGCGTTGTCAATTGACGGCATCAAATATCAAGCCGCTGCATTAGCATTGCGAAGCCATGCATTAACATTTCAAGGCCTCACGTTATAGATAGGCGATTAGCGCCCTAGAGAATTGACAAAATTAGGGGGTGCATCGAATAACCCCGGCACAAAACTTGATTACCGAGCTGCGTTACTTGATTGCGACAGGCGATAGATAAGTGACGCTCGAAGAAAACTTGATTTTCTGGCAACGTTACTTATCTATGGGGTCTCATAGTTAAGTAACGCCTAAGCGAAACTTGATTTTGTCATAGCGTTACTTATGAATGGGGCTTGCTAATCAAGTAACGTTCGAGGGAAACTCGATTTCCTCTCTTTGTAAGCAGTACTCGTTTCCAGGTTCTACCTGAAAATGCCCTTGCAGTGGCTCTGCTTTGGAACGAGTTCGGTCAGTCAACCAGCGCGAGAGTAGAAGAAGTCTGTGGGGCAGGTAGCCCTTATACATCAATGCCGCGTCAACTTCGAGAATTAATCTCTGGCCGCTGTCATCACGTTACCGTGCGGTGTAATAACCGAGAGTTTCGCCTTACGCGAGTAGAGTGCCGCCGGTATTGCTGTATGCCATCGACCAGTGCAAAGCCAAGTTTGGCTTTAAGTTGTATGGCCTATGCGTAATGAGCAACCACATACACTACTTGTTAGAACCCTCACAGCCAGAAGATTTACCTCGCATTATGCACTGGCTGAACTGGTATACAGCGATGTGTTTCAATCGGATGCTCAACCGCACCGGCCACTTTTGGGAAAAACGCTACCACAGCACCAGCTTTGCCAATACCGACCATCGACGGGCGCTGAATACCCTGCGGTACATACATGCCAATCCTAAAGCAGCGAACATGCAGTCGGGGTTCTTCTATGACTACAGCAACTACGGCACTTATGATCGCTTAACCAACGACGGCCTGACCCAATGGCATCCAGCATTTTTGGCCCTGGGGGCATCGCTAGATTTATGTGTGAAAGCGTATCGGCGGTTTTGCCAGCGCTACAAACCCAAGCCCAAACCCGAAAAACGCAACCACTGGGGCAGCAAAAAGCTGGCTGGGCTGCGTCTGAAGATGAAAGCTAAGAAGGTAAGCCCCGGCCAAAAGAGCCTGTGGGACAACTGGAACGCCCCAATGGATGAAATTGTTAAAACCGCAAAAAAATTTGTGCTAGCGAACTGTCTAAACCCCCACATTGCCGCCGTGCAATTTACCGATTCGACGTGACTATAGGTGCCAGGTAAGCGATCTCCGAAACACCCAATTCTCCGTGTAGAGGAGGTCTACAATAATTCTTTTGATCGGGCTGAAGCGCTTATCTGCTACAGTTTACAAGTCTCGATGCGAGAGAAGAGAATACCCACAACAGCAGAGAGATAACCAAACCCGACCCCCCACAGACAACACGGGAGGTGCCCTTTTGGAGCAGAGGTGTCATATTTTATACGGAACTCCCATTCGCCGTTTTCTCGCCAGTCCACACGGTCTCCAAATCTTTCGAAAGCCTCTTTATAGTACTTGCCATCGGCAATGCCACCAACCTCCTTTGAGAGGTAGATCTCTTTTTGCACGCTAAAGCCAAACCTACCCTGGCTGTACTGCACCCACAGCCCATCGATCGATAAAAGCTCCTCACAGGGAAAGTTTAACAACTCATCAGGCTCAAAATACTGTCCCTCCTCTTTGCCTACGGCGGTAATCATCAGGCGATAGGTTTCGTTGTCTGATTCTCTCCACTGGCCGTTTTGCAAATACTGCTCTAACTGCTGGTAGCGCAGGTTTTGCACGTCGGTAGTAAGTATCTTTAAGTTTTTCTCTAGAGCAGGGTCGAGCTTATCGAGGTTGCGATATTCACGTAGGCAATCATAGGCGAGCTGGGCAGCATCTCTGCCAAGGTCACGGGCATGACGAATGACTTTAGTTAACTGCCCCGGTGAAAGCTGGGCAGTGTAGAGCAAAATAGTTTCTCGCCACCAGGCATTTGACCAGTTCTCTAGCAACAGGTCTAGTCCTTTCGCACCTGCGGTATCTAGCTTGCCCGCTGCAAAATAGCCTTGAAAACTTAGGTGAGGAAACTCATAGTGTCCTTTTTCGCGTTCTACTAACAGTTCACTGACCTGTACCATCTGCTTGAGAAAGTCAACAGAGGCAATTTGCTCTTGGTGCAAAATTGGGTGTTTGCTGAAGAAATTGAGAGTCTGAGTTTCGGTTAGGGTAGGACGATTTTCTTTCACCATAGCTAGAGCCAGGTCTTGCAGCACCTTTGGGCTTTTGGTGTAAGGCAACAGCATAGATATTCCCCGTGCTCTCGGGCGATCATCAAGCTGTAGTTTGCAGATGCCCTCGTACAGCTCAATACGGCGACGGGGTAGCTCGGTGCCTGGGTCAAATCTGTGATAAGTGGCCAGCATGTTCAGCAGCAGCGGGTTTTGAGCCATCTCTTGCAGTTCTGGCCGATTGGGATTAGCAATCTGAGTTAACAAGTTATGCGATTTGCGCTCTGCGGCAGCTCTAGCTTGGGCCTGTTGATTGTCGCTGCGGGCGCAGCGCTCTTGGCAGAGGTACCAGCGTTCTACAAAGCGTTGTTGCTGGCTGGGGCTAAACTTTTTGACAAATAGCGGGGCTGTTGGCGGTTTGGCCTGGTAATCTTTGAACCCGGCAGGGCGAGAGGTCAAGATGAAGGTTGACTCGCTATACTCCCGCATTTGCTGACTAATCCAGTGGCTAACGGCTGGGCGCTGCCCTTCAGCGAGTTCATCAAAACCGTCAAGCATAACCAGTGCCTCTCCCCGCTTGAGCAGGTTTTGCGCCCACTTAGGCGACGGCTGTAGGGGTGAGCTTTGCGATAAGGTCGGTAGATAGTGTTGAGTAATTAAATCGGGCAGCGGGGGCAGTGCCTTTTCATCTATCAGGTCGCGCCAGTCGCGTAAAAACAGCGAAAACGGCACTAGCTTTGGGGCTTTGTAGCGCTTGTGTTTGCCTTCGCCATACATGAGGGCAATGTGCCGCATGAGTGTCGTTTTGCCAAAGCCCCCCTGCGCCTGAATCACCATCTGCTTAAAGGTGCGGTCTTGGCGCGAGCGGCGAATCAAACTCCAAATGTGTAGCCCTTCCGATGCTGGCTGATCGCCATCAGCGAGCAAGGTGCGTTCTGCACCGTAACCGCTTAGCTCTAGGGGTACAAACACCTCCTCCAGCATGGGGATAGCGGTTTTATCGGGCTGAAACCCCTCAGTGTCATACTCTTGGCAGGGCTTAGCCTGAAGCTTTAAGTATTTGCCCTCAAAACCCGAAAACTGCCACCGCAAGGCTTCCAGCAAACTATCTATCCATCGGGCAACAACGTTGGCATGGTTTCCAGCTCTTTCGCTGTAGATTTCTGTTAGGCGCTCAATGAAGCCTTTACTGTAGCTAGCCCAAACCGCCGAGATTACTGTCGCCGGAAACAAGACTATTGCCACTAGCCAGTCTTGCTGAATCAAAAACGATGCGAAAGCCAGGGCGCTACCTCCTAAAGGCGACCAGCGCACAATGCTCTGTCCAATCTGCTTTAGCATGGGCTCTCACAGCTACATGGTTGGTAAATGAAGGCACGGGGCGAGTTGCCTCTTATTTTGGCCTACCCCAACGAAAACCGATGCAGCATTACCGATGCAGCATTGTAGAGTTCGTCTTTGCCACCGAGTAGTGTAGCTATCGGTTCTAAAGCGAGTGCTTTTTGGTCAAGGTCATCTCCACCAAAATTCATCACAGCCTCTGGCTGAGCTGGGTAGGCCCCCTACAATGGGTCGAGAGTATATGAGAAGACGACCATGGCTGGTGGTGAATCCAAAGTTTCAATCTATGCCGCATTAGGGGCCAATATCGCCATTGGCATTGCCAAATTTGTCGGTGCTGCCATCAGCGGCAGCTCGGCCATGTTGTCAGAGGGCATCCACTCCGTAGTCGATTCTGTCAATGAGCTGCTGCTGCTCTATGGCCTCAAGCAAAGCGAGGCTCCGCCAGACGAGCAATTTCCCCTGGGTCATGGGCAAGAGCTGTATTTTTGGTCGCTGATGGTCGCGGTGCTGATTTTTGCCCTGGGGGGTGGCGTGTCGATGTACGAGGGGTGGCATAGTTTTCAACACCCTGAGGTCGGCGACCATGCCTTAGTTAGCTATATCGTGCTGGCCGCCGCTGCCGTGTTTGAAAGCTTGGCCCTAGCCGTGTCTATTCGGGAGTTTAACAAAAACTATCCCCGCAAAGCTGAGGTTAGCTTGTGGCAAGCCATTCGCGACAGTAAAGATCCCAGCTCATTTATTGTCATTGTGGAAGATGCCGCTGCGCTGGTCGGCCTTTCCATTGCCTTTGCCGGGATTGTGCTCACCCAGACGTTTAACAATGCTGTCTATGACGGCGTTGCTTCCATCTTGATTGGGCTATTGCTCATCGTAGTCGCCATTTTGTTAGTGATCGAAACTAAGAGTTTACTGATGGGGGAAAGCGCTTCTCTAGCAGTGCGAGATAGCATCAAAACCCTTGTCAAGGCTGACCAGGCTGTCTCTAAAATGGGGCCACCGATTACCCTGCACCTAGGCCCTAGGGATATCATGCTGGCGATGAATATCGAATTTCGCGATCATCTCTCTGCCGACGAGATTGAAGCAGCGGTACGCCGAATTGAGCAGAGCATTCGCACCACCCATCAAGACGTGAACCGCATCTTTATTGAAGCGGCCTCGCTTGATAAAGCTAACTAAAACAACACCGTAAGTCATACGTCTTGCAGGGTAGCTCGTAAATCGTGCTAGCTTCGTAGCATTGCTTCTCTAAAGACAAATGCCATGCTACGAAGCTATGAAGCCATCTACAAAGACGGACAGTTGCAGTGGCTCTCAGAGCCGCCTCAGATCGGCTCTGCGCGAGTTATTATCACCATTCTAGAAGACACTACGGCTGATCTGACTCAGCGTGTGGCTTCCAGCGCGATCGCTGGCAAAGGTAAAACTCTAGGGGACATCGTTAGCCCCATCGTTGCAGAAGAAGACTGGGAAGGCCTGAAGTGATTGTGCTGGATACGCACATTTGGTTTTGGTTCATCAATCAAGAATTTGAGCGATTTCCGGCTCATTGGAGAACTCAGATCGAAACCTCTACCCAGGTGGGTGTTTCGCCTGTCTCCTGCTATGAAATCGCGCTTGCAGAGCAGCGAGGACGATTAGAACTACCTTGTCCCGCAGATCAATGGTTTGAAGAAGCATTAGCTCCATCAGGTATTACTCTGCTGCCTCTCACGGCTGAAATAGCTTGCTGCGCCGTTGGTCTATCCCCTGTGCACAAAGATCCTTTTGATCGCATGATTATTGCGACGGCGCTATTGTTCGAGGGGCAGCTTGCGAGCATTGACAGTTTGTTTCCTCAATACCCAGAGCTTAAGGGCTATCTCATGAGGCCATAACTAAAGCCCACCGACAATTGATCTAAGCTACCGAGGCCCGATCGCGCTGCAACTCCTGAATGCGATCGAGGCTGCCCACGGGAATAGCGTTGATTAGCGCCTGGGTGTAAGGCTTCTGGGGCTGGCGGTAGACCTGCTCGGCGGGGCCAATTTCTTCGACTCGGCCCTGGTTCATCACCATAATGCGATCGCTCATAAACTTCACCACCGCCAAATCGTGGGAAATAAAGATATAGGTGAGGTCAAACTCCGCCTGAAGTTCTTTCAGCAGGTTGAGCACCTGGGCCTGCACCGACACATCCAGCGCCGACACCGACTCATCGCAGATGATGAACTTGGGGTTGAGGGCCAGGGCGCGGGCAATGCAGACCCGCTGGCGCTGCCCGCCCGAAAACTCGTGGGGGTAGCGGTTCATGCAGGTGGTGGGCAGCCCGACGCGATCGAGCAGGTAGGCGACGCGCTCCTGCTGGTTGCGCCTGCTCTTAATCACGCCGTGGATTTTGAGCGGTTCGGCGATCGCCGCCCCAATGCTCATCCTTGGATCTAAAGAACTATAGGGGTCTTGAAAGACAATCTGCATATCTCGCCGCAGCTGCCTGAGCTGTGAGGAGCCTAAGCTCAGCACATCGCGCCCCTCAAACCAAACCTTGCCGCCCATGGCGGGCACCAGCCGCAGCAGGGCGCGGCCCAGGGTGGTTTTGCCGCAGCCCGACTCGCCCACCAGGCCAAAGGTCTCGCCCTTTTGAATTTGAAACGACACATCCTGCACGGCCATAACGTGGCTGCGGGTTTTGCCAAACACGCCCCGCACCGGGTAGCCCACCTGCAAATTCTCCACCGCCAGCAGGGGGCCGTTGGCGGCCAGCGTTGCGGCCCGCGTCGTCAGCTCCTCGTCTGTTAGGGGCGCAAAGCGGGCCTGGGCCTCGGCATCGAGCGTCTGCTCGCGCAGGGCGGTACCGGGTTGTCCACCGTTGGGCGAGCTGGCTCCAGCGATCGCGTCAGTAGACATAAAGTCGGTCACGGTGGGCAGCAGGCGCAGCCGCTTGTTGGGCTGGGGGCGGCAGGCCAGCAGCCCCTTGGTGTAGGGATGCTGGGGCTGAGCAAAAATATCCCACACCGGCCCAGCTTCGACAATGTTGCCCTGGTACATCACCGCCACCTGGTCGGCAATCTCGGCGATGATGCCCAGGTCGTGGGTGATGAAGATTAGCGACATGCCGCGGCGATCGCGCAGTTCGCGCAGCAGGTCGAGAATCGTCGCCTGCACCGTCACATCCAGCGCCGTGGTGGGTTCGTCGGCAATCAGCAGGTCGGGATTGCAGGAGATCGCCATGGCGATCATCACCCGCTGAATCTGACCCCCCGACAGCTCGTGGGGATAGCGATCGAGAATGGCCTGCTGACGGCGATCAACCTCTTCCTTGAGCGATTGGTCGTCAAGGCTGGGCTTTTCGGCTTTGACGGTGGTCATTAAAGCCGCGTCGGCGGGGAGCAGTTTGACCTCTTGCAGACGGGCGATCGCCTGCTGACGAGCCTCTTCCTTAGAAATATTTTGGTGCTGGCGAATCGCCTCCACCATTTGAAACCCGACGGTGTACACCGGATTCAGCGAGCTCATCGGCTCCTGAAAAATCATCGACACCTGCCCGCCCCGGTAGCCCTGGAGCTGGGTCTCGCTCAGCGTAGCGAGATCTACCGGGGTGCCGGTGCCGGGGTTAAACCAGATTTCGCCGTTGACCACTTTGCCCGGTGGATTGGGCACCAGCCCCATCACCGCCAGCGACGTCACCGACTTCCCCGACCCCGACTCGCCCACAATGCCCAGGGTCTGCCCCCGCTGCACCTGAAACGAAATGTCGTTCACGGCCTGGATCAGTTGCTCATCCACCTCAAAGTGAACGGTGAGGTGCTGAACGTCGAGAATGGTATCACTCATTGGGTTGCTTGCTGGCGAACGACCAGGGTGAGACAGCCCCCGCTCACCCTCGGCCCTTGATGGCCAATATACCGGGAAAGAGAGGGGTTGATTAATCCCGTTAATGGATCATAGTAGATGAATCATAACAGCCTCCCCTCTGCCGGTTTCGTTCGTCCCCAACCCTCCTATGCTCACCCTTGCGATCGCGATTTTGATCATGCTTTTGGGCTCTGCCCTGTGCTCGGGTAGCGAAGCGGCACTGCTGTCGGTGCCCACGCTCAAGGCCCAGCAGCTAGCCGAGTCTAAAAAACCTGCCGCCATTACGCTTTTGGCCATTCGCCAAAAAATCAATCGGCCCATTGCCACCATCGTGATCCTCAACAACCTGTTCAATATTGTGGGCAGTGTTTTAATCGGGGGAATCGCCGCCACGATTTTTAACGATGCCCTACTGGGGGTGTTTACCGGCGTGCTCACGCTGCTGGTAATTTTGTTTGGCGAAATTTTCCCCAAAATTTTGGGAGAACGCTACGCCATTCCCATCGCTCTGACCGTCGCCGCCCCTGTGCGGTGGACAACCTGGCTGTTTCTTCCCGTCGTGCTGCTGCTAGAGAAAGCCACCGCTCCCCTGCTCGGCGATGGCAAGCGCCCCAGCACCAACGAGGCCGAGATCAAACTTTTGGCCACCATCGGCCACCAGGAAGGCATCATCGAGGCCGACGAAGCCGAGATGATTCTGCGAGTGTTTCGCCTCAACGATATGAAGTCGGTCAATATCATGACCCCTCGGGTCGCCGTCACCCACCTGCCCGGTGACCTCACCATCGCCGAAGCCGAAGCCCAAATTCTCAACTCGCAGCACAGCCGCATTCTAATCAGCGACAACGACATTGATCGAATTATGGGGCTAGTGCTCAAAAATGAGCTGCTCACCGCCCTGATTCGCGGCCAAGGGCACCAGCTGCTCAGCCAGGTGGCCCGCCCGGTGCGCTTCGTGGCCGAGGCCGAACGGGCCGACAAGCTGCTGCAAGACTTTCAAACCGCCCGCGAGCACCTGGCGGTGGTGGTCGATGAGTACGGCGGCGTCTCGGGGGTAGTCACCCTCGAAGACGTGCTGGAGGTACTGACCGGCGAAATCGTCGATGAGACCGATCGCAGCATTGACCTGCAAAAACTGGCCCGTCAGCGCGGGCGACAAATCCTCAGCAGCCGTGGCTTCGACCGCCCCACCGAAAGCTAAAGCCACTACCCGCTAGGGCTACCCGCTGTTTCCCTAGCGCAATTGGCGTCAGAACGTCGCACCTATATTTTTTGGCGAGACAAAAAGACTGTTTTAACCCCTTAGCAAATAACGGTCTTTGTCAAGGGGGTTTTTGCTAAAAAAGCTCGCCATTAGCCCACTGTTAACTATCGTTTCATCGGTGGAAATCAGCCGACCCAGAGACTATATTGAATGTGGAGCTGATAAGGCTCCCCTGGCAGATAAAACAGCCAAAAGTCCACATAAAAAAGGAGTGAAAACGCTGTTAGCTATACATCTGTCTCGTCTAAACGGCAGCACCCAGCACTTAGGCCAACCCTTCCTGAAGTAGCAAATGGGAGTTTTTAAGAACAACATTACATTCTCCGCGAGAGCGCAAATAGAACGTGCATGTTGTTTCTTATCTCCACGTAGGCTCAATCAAATGTAGGAAGTTCTTTGGTAAAAAGTCTGGGTGTTGTTGGTTTAAATAAAACTAATTTTTCGAAGTTTTTCGGTTCATGTTTGTATGCTGGCCGTGGTGCCGTCACCAGCGACGGTTTGCTAAAGTCGGGAAGGCAACCCTCTCCCCATTCCCTTCCCTATGGAGCAATTTCCCGAGGCTGAGCTAGCGCCTGGTGTTCTCTGGAGCAAAATTCAGCGGCAGACGCGTCACGCCCAGGGCTGTGGTGCCCTGCAACCCATCGACACCCGTCACGAATTTTTAGAGCAGGGGGGCATGCGCTTTTTAGTCAGAATTTTGGCCAACCTGACCCGCAAAGAAAAGGCAGACTTGGCTCAGCAGCGGCAGCAGCGGGCCGGCCAGCCCGCCAATCCCTTTTTGCCCTACGACCCAGACCTGTTTGTGGCCAACCTTTCGGCCACCCACCTGTGCCTGCTCAATAAATACAACGTGGTCGATCACCACATCTTGATCGTCACCCGCGCCTATGAAGATCAAGACAGCTGGCTGACCCTGAGCGACTTTGATGCCCTGGCCCGCTGTATGGCTGACATTGACGGGCTGGCGTTTTACAACGGCGGTCGCCTGGCCGGGGCCAGCCAGCACCACAAGCACCTCCAACTCGTGCCGCCGCCCCTCTGCCCCGATCGCCGCCCGCTGCCCCTGGCCACCGTAATTGCTGATCTAGACCTCAAACCCGATTCCCCTGACCCGGTGGCCTCTCCGCTGCTACCCTTTCGCCACGCCATTGTGCCCCTAGGCAGCGCCCCGTCTCCCCAGGGGAAAGCGCTATTGAAGGCCTACCAAACCCTGTTGGCCCACTTGGGTATCGATGGCAGCGAGCCGCCCCAGGCGTTTCCCTACAACCTGTTAATCACCCGCGAGTGGATGATGATGGTGGCCCGCCAGCAGGATCACTACCAGTCGATTCCGGTGAATTCCCTGGGGTTCGCGGGGTCGCTGCTGGTTAAAAATCTAGAGCAGTTTGACTTGCTCAAAACCCTTGGCCCGATGACCGTTCTCAAACGGGTGGCCTGTCCAAACTGATGGGGACGACTGGGTCTATTCTGGGCGCGTTGGTAACGCCTGTTCTTAGAGGGGCAGGAGTGGGTTGAGGCGTTGAATGTTAACCCCTGAGTTGTGCAGCGGCTTAGGGGCAGAAATCGCTCACTTTAGCGAGAAATCGGTACACTGGTCAGTAGAACAGGCTTACTCAACTCTTTAGCTCCGGGAGCTGGCCGTGCCGTCAATCATTGGGATTCTGGCGTTAATTATTATCGGCTACACCGTTGGCTCGGTGCGCATCATCAATCAGGGTACCGAGGCGCTGGTAGAGCGGCTGGGGCGCTACAACCGCAAGCTTAAGCCGGGGCTAAACTTTATTGTGCCGGTGCTCGACTACATTGTGCTACGCGACAGCGTGCGCGAGCAGATTCTCGATGTGGCCAAACAGGGGGCGATCACCCGAGACAACGTGTCGCTGGAAGTTGACGCGGTGGTGTACTGGCGCATTCTGGAGCTAGAGCTGACCTTTTATGCCATCGAAAACGTCGAGCAGGCCATTCAAGAACTGGTCACAACGACCCTGCGATCGGAAATCGGCAAGATGGAGTTTGAAAAGACGTTTTCCTCTCGCGATGAGCTCAACCGGGCGTTACTCTCTCAGCTCGATGAAGCTACTGAGCCCTGGGGGGTAAAGGTCACGCGGGTCGAGGTACAGGAAATTATTCCCCCTGAAGAGGTGAGGCGCTCGATGCAGTTGCAGCAGGCGGCGGAGCTGAAAAGCCGGGCCATGGTGCTTGAAGCCCAGGGGGAACAGGAGGCCGCCATTAAGCGGGCCGAAGCTACGGTGCGATCGATTCAAATGCTTTCCCAGGCGCTGCAAAACCAGGGAGATACCTCCGAAATTCTCAACTACTTGCTGGCCCAGCGCTACGTGGAAGCCAACCAAAGGCTGGGGGAGAGCGACAACTCCAAAGTGGTCTTTATGGATCCTAAAATGCTGACAGAGGGGCTAGTCGAGCTGATGCATACGGACACTGCCACCCCCAAGAAGACAGACTCAGACGACTTCCCCAGTCGCCGTCGGTAGCCCTCTAATGTCAAAAATCGCTACCATAGGGGATTGTGCATTCCCTGTGGCCATGGCTGTTTCTCCCCTGTCTTCCCCTGACTCACCTTTTGCAGACATTGTCGTCGAGCACAGTCCGGCAGCGGGGATTGCGCCAGCGCCCTTGCTGGGAAAATCCCTGGAGGAGCTGACCGATTGGGTGCAGGCCCAGGGGCAGCCGAGCTATCGGGGCAAGCAGCTCTACCAGTGGATCTATCAGCAGGGGGCGCGATCGCTCCAAGAGATCACCGTCTTCCCCAAAGCCTGGCGGCAGGCCATGGAGCACGTGGATCTGGGACGCTCCACCCTGCACCATCGGGTGGTAGCCAGCGACGGCACCGTGAAGTATTTACTCAGGCTCGCCGACGGCCAAATTATTGAAACCGTGGGCATTCCCTCGGCCAAGCGGCTGACGGTGTGCGTGTCGTCGCAGGTGGGGTGCCCCATGGCCTGCGACTTTTGCGCCACGGGCAAGGGCGGCTTTGTGCGCAACCTGGCCACCCACGAAATTGTTGACCAGGTGCTGACGGTACAGGAAGACTTTGGTCAGCGGGTGAGCAATATTGTGTTCATGGGCATGGGTGAACCCCTGCTGAATGTCGCCAACACCGTGGCCGCCATCCGCTGCCTCAATGGCGATGTGGGCATTGGCCAGCGGGCCATAACCCTTTCTACGGTGGGGGTGCCGGGCCGCATCCGCGCCCTGGCGGCAGAACAGCTCCAGGTAACTCTAGCGGTGAGTCTGCACGCCTCAAACCAGGCCCAGCGGCTCCAGCTCATCCCCAGCGCCGGAGCCTATCCCCTGGAGGTGCTGCTGGACGAGTGCCGCGAGTACGTGCAGCTGACGGGCCGCCGGGTGACTTTCGAGTACATTCTGCTGGCGGGGCTCAACGACCAGCCCGCCAACGCCGCTGAGCTAGCCCAGCACCTGCGCGGCTTTCAAAGCCACGTCAACCTGATTCCCTACAACCCCATTGACGAGGCCGATTACCAGCGCCCCAGCGAAGCCAGCATTCGCAACTTTGTCGCCGAATTAGAAGACCGCCGGATCGCCGTTACCGTACGCTATTCGCGCGGGCTAGAAGAAAACGCCGCCTGCGGGCAGCTGCGGGCCTCCCAACGCTAGAGCTATGCCGGTGGGGAGATCTCGTCTAAATCGGTGGGTTTCTACGTTTCTGAAAGCTTGGTATTTTGTTAAGTTATGAAACACAAGGCTTTGCAGCCCCTGGCTAGGGGAGGCTCAGCCATCCTTAGCTTTGAAGGTTTGAATGGCCCTCGCTCCTGTATTGCCGCTAACGTCGCTGAGAGCTAATCCGTTGGATATGTCTAACGGGTTGCTGACCCTGTCGCGGGTGCGGATGTCTGTGCACGGGCGCGATCGCCTGCCGCCTCACCAATCTATGGTGGTGGTGAGCAACCACCGCAGCATTATGGATGCGCCTTTGCTGATGAGTGCGGTGGGTCGCCCAGTGCGGTTTGCCTGCCACCACTACATGAGCCAGGTGCCCGGATTGCGCAATGTCATCAACGCCCTAGGCTGTCTGCCGCTGGATGCGCCTGACAAGGGGCAGACTGCCTTCTTTCGCCGGGCCAGGAAGGCGCTGGGGGACGGGGAAGCGGTGGGCATCTTCCCGGAGGGGGCCGCTCCGATGGTGAGCAAAACTGCCCCAGACAATCTCAATGCGTTTCATCGCGGGTTTGCCCATCTGGCCCTGCGGGCTCCGGTGGATGAATTGGCGATTGTGCCGGTGGCGATCGCCGCCCGCCGCGAGACCAGCAACTCGGTGGTGCCCCTGCGGCTGCTCAGTCTGTTCGACGCCTCAGAGCCGCTGTTTCAGCAGCCGGGGTGGCATCCGGCGGTGTTTTACCAAGAGGTGAATGTGATGATTGGTCGCCCGGTGCGGGTAGATGACCGACTGCGATCGCACTACCGCAGCAAAGGCACCAACACCCTGGCTGCTGAGATCGCCCAGTGCTGCCAAGATGAAATCGCTACATTGCTTAAGCAGGGGTTCTACTAGGGTTCTATTTAAGGTCAACCGTGTTTTCTGGCCCGTCTACGGGTCTGCCGTCACCATCACTTTCCATGCCTGAACCTGCTACCCTCAAGCTCTGCGCCCCCGCTGGCAAAAACCCCCAGCGGCCGCTCTTTATTTACCTACCCGGCATGGATGGCAGTGGCGAACTCTTTGGCCTACAAAGCGCCAGTCTCAAGTCCTATTTTGATATTCGCTGCTTGGTGATTCCGGGAGATGACATGTCGTCTTGGGAAAGCCTGGCTCACCAGATTGTCCAACTCATTCGCCAGGAGGCCGGCACTGCGCCTGTCTATCTCTGTGGCGAATCGTTTGGGGCCTGCCTGGCCCTGCGAACCGTGGCCCTGGCTCCGGCCCTGGCCAGCCACCTGATTTTGATTAACTCGGCCTCATCGTTTCACCGCTTTCCGTGGCTGCAATGGGTGGCCCAACTCACCCCCTGGGTAGCCCCTCCCCTCTATCAAAACTCCACATGGACTAGCCTGCCGGTGCTGGCCAACCTTAGCCGCATTGGGGAGGTCAACCGCCAAGCGCTGGTGCGCGCTATGGGCGCAGTCACCCAGTCCAGCACCGCCTGGCGGCTAGGGTTGCTGTCCCAGTTTCGGCTAGAGCCGCTGCGCCTGCACCGAGTTACCGCCTCGACTCTGCTGGTGGCATCCCTGGGCGATCGCCTGCTGCCGTCCCTCGAAGAAGCCCAGCGCCTTGCTACCCTGCTACCCAATCCGCGCATTTATCCTCTGCCCCACAGCGGTCACGTCAGCCTGCTCGAAGATGGCGTCAACCTAGGGGCCATTATGGGAGCGGTGGGGTTTTTGCCTAAAGAACCGATGGCTGCGGAACCGTTAGTCGAAGAGGTTCGGCCTGCGCCAGTTGCGTCCTAGAGGGTGAGTGGGTAGGCAGGTGAGGCTCTTGGCGGATCCTTTGCGTAGCCTCTCCACCAAGGGAAAGGGTGAATTTCAGTACATGAAACCACGAAGCTTTCACCTCCCTCACCTTCCTCACTTCCCTCTCACTAACTCCACGAGCGTCACCTCTGGCGGACACCCCAATCGCCCCGGCGCATAGCTGCCCAAGCCCCGGTTTACGTACAGCTGATTTTGCCCCACACGGTGCAGTCCTGAAACCCATTCCCAATGGCGCACAACTTTGAAGCGGTTGCGTTTGAAATAGGGCAGTTTCGCCAGCACAGAGAGTCGTAACGACTGGATGAGGGCAGCCGCAGGCCCAATTATTGGCAGCACAATCTGCCCACCGTGGGTATGACCCGAAAGCTGGAGATCGACTCGCCAGGGAGCCAAAAATTCCGCTGTATCGGGGTTGTGGGAGAGCACCAGCCGGGGCTGGGTGGACGACAGGGAGTTGAGCAGCGGCGCTGGGTGAAACTCCCGCGACCAAAAATCGGCCAGGCCCACCACCGGCAAATCGTCGCCCAGCGGGTAGGCGATTTCGTTCCACAGAGCGCAAATGCCGGCCTGCTGGAGCGATCGCAGAATAATCTTGCGCCCCTCTAGAGTAATGTTGTCGTGGTTGCCGAGCACCGCCACCGTGCCAAAGCGGCTTTTCATCTGGCTGAGGTAAGTCACCAGGTCAAAAATAGGGGTGGGGTCGCGGGTGACATAGTCGCCCGTGAGGGCAATCAGGTCGGGGGCTAGTTCATTGACGCGATCGACCACCTGCTGCAACAGCCGGGGCGAGAGCCGCTGCCCATCGTAGTGAAAGTCAGAGAGCTGCACAATGCGGCACCCCTCTAGCCGCTGGGGCAGGTCGCAGATGGATACGGTCACGGTTTCAACGGTCAGGGAGCCGGTCAGCAGAGGGCGCATGGCAGTGAAGACGCATCATCCGCACGCTAGCCCGTTTATCTGCCAGTTGCCATGGGCCTGAGATATTCTTCAGCGAGCTTTATTAAATTCGCCAACCACCCAACCATTAGCTTCGCGCTTTGCTTAAGTTAGGTGGAGAGGGCGGTGTAGCTGGCCCAAGCTTTGAAGAAGAAGTAGCCAGACAGCAGGGCTAGCAGCAGGCGAAACATGACATTTACCGTCTGGTCGGGCAGGCGAGGCAAGTAGCGGGTGCTGACCTGCACCCCGATCGCCCCTGCCGCCCCTAATATCAGGCCGCTAACCAACAGCACGTTGCCCGCCTGGGCGTGCCACAGACAGGCCCACAGCCCGGTAATCACGATCGCTCCCAGGCTGGTCTGCACCGCTAACTTAATCGGCTCTTGCAACAGCAAAATTTGCAGCGGCACCATCACCACGCCGCCGCCGACACCAAACAGCCCGGCCAAGAACCCCGCCAGCCCGCCAATACCCAGGCGATACACCGTGGGCGAGATTTGCGGCGATCGCACCTTGGGCACCGCAGCCGCCTCACCGGTTTCAGCCTTTTGGGCCTGACGGATGACCTGTTTTTTGATGCCAATCAGGTAGATGTTGAGCAGCAGAAACAGGCCAAAAATTCCTAGCAGCGCATACTCGGGCAGGGCAGTGGCTAGCTCTTTGCCCAGATAGGCAGTGACCAGGGCGGGCAGGCCCAGCATAGCGACATTGCTGAGGTTGAGAAAGCCCATGCGCCAGTTTTGTACGCTGCCGACTAGGGCAATGAGAGCGATCGCCAGGGTACTCGTCCCCACTGCCTGTACCCCCGACAGCCCCAGGGCCACCATCACCGGCACCATCACCGTGCCACCGCCAATGCCCAAAAATCCCGCCAGCACCCCGGCCAGCAGTCCCGCCAGAGCCAATACCAATCCACTCCCCACCGCACCCTCCCGTTGCCCTTTAGTCCAGGTCTGCCAACACTTATCTAAACTGACCTACTATGCCTGGGCAGCCGCCACAGGAGCAACAAATTCCTCTGGTCCTAAGAGCGAAATGCAGGGGGTGTGGAAAAATTCTTGGGCGACGGCTTCGGCGTCGAGCACCGTCACCGCTGCCACCATGTCTTGAAACTGCTGGTCATACTCGACCCCCAGCCCCAAAATTTCGTACCAGCCCAGCAGTTGGGCGATCTGGGCGTTGGTCTGTTTGCCCAGGGCATACTGGCCCAGCAGCTTGTTTTTAGCCGCCTGTAGCTCATCGTCGGAAAGCACCGTCTCTTGCAGCCGTTCCACCTCAAAGCGCAGGCCCTCTAGGGCCGTGGCGGTATTCTCTGGGGCGGTGCCAATGTAGGCGACAAACTGCGACAGCCCTAGGCGGGTGGGGTAAAAGGCCGACACATCGTAGGCCAGACCCCGCTTTTCGCGCAGCTCTACAAATAGGCGACTAGAGAGGCCGTTGCCTAGGTAGGTGTTAATCAGCTTGAGGGCGGCGTAGGCGGGGTGCTTAACCGGGGCTGCTGGGTAGCCCACCATCACGATCGCCTGGTTGGTGTCTTGAGCCACCATTGAGCAGGTGGCGGTGGTCGTCACCGAGGGCAGAGTCAGTGCCGGGGGCGGTGTTGTCGGAACCTGCCAATCACCCAGGGCTTTCTCGACCTGGGCCAGGGCGGCTTCGGGGCCAATGCGGCCCACAATGGTGACGACAACGTTGTCGGGCCGCATGTGTTGGCGATGAAAGTCTACCAGGGCCTGCTGAGTAATGGCGGACACCGAGGCCTCGGTGCCAATGCCGGGCAGGGCGTAGGGATGGTCGCCGTACATATCCTGGCGGAGGCGGTTGAAGGCGATGGTGAAGGGCTGCTCCTGCATCGAGCGAATTTGCTGGAGGGTGAGCCGCCGCTCCAGATCAATTTCGTCGAGGGGAAAGCTGGGCTGCCGCAGCAGGGTAGCGGCCAGGGCAAAAATTTCGGGAAAGTCGGCGGAGACGGTTTTGAGGCTGATGACGCTGTAATCGGCGGCGGCATCGGTGCCCAGACTGGCCCCCACCGACTCAACGGTTTCGGCGATCGCCATCGACGACAGCGTCTCAGTGCCCTTGGTCAACAGTCCCATCAAAAAGCTCACCAGCCCGGCCTGATGGGGAGCTTCAAAGGCACCGCCAGCGCGAATAAACATCCGGGCAGACACAATGTCGGCCACGGGGTTTTCTAAAACCAGAACCGTCAGGCCATTGGCTAAAACAGTGCGGTGCAGGCGCGGCGCTTGAAGGAGGGAGGCTGTCACAGGGCAAGAGGTTGTTAACGAAGAGAACAGTGGATGGCACCGGCAGGGGTGGCCTTAATCATTGGGGCGATCGCCAGTTTAACTATAGTCTGCCCAGGCGGCATCAGGCCGGGCGCAAAATGGTGGACACATAGCGCAGGGGCGTGAGGTACTGATGGGCCAGCGATTGCAGTTGGGCGCTCGTGTAGCGCTGGAGGGTGGGGACGTAGCTCAGGCAGCGATCGGCGTTGGCGATGGTGCCGTAGTAGCCGTAGAGCCCTGCCAGTTGCCCCGGAGCTTCGGTGGAAAAGGCGTAGTCGTTGCACAGCAGGCGCTTAGCCCGAGCCAGTTCGGCATCGGTGATGGGGTTGGCCACCAGTTCGCTGATGCGATCGCACACAATCGCCTCCACCCGATCCACATCCTTACCGTCGAGCCAGGCCTGAATGGTAAACAGGCTGCAATCGCGCTGGAGCGAGAACCCGGCGCTAATGTCCTGCACTAGCTGGCGGTCTTCCCGCAGCTCGCGTACCAGGCGCGAGCTGCGCCCCTCCGCCAGAATAGCCGCCAGCAGATCTAGGCCGTAGGCGGTTTCGAGCTGGTCGATGCCGGGGGCCAGCCAGGCCATAGTCAGGCGCGACTGCTCTAGGCGCGGCAGGTGCAGGGTTTCGCGGCGCACCCCCGGCAGGGTCGGCACGGGGGCGATCGCCGCGACTGGGCAGGGCGGCGGCGACGCAAAGCCCCGAAAGGCATGCTTTACCATCGCCACCGTCGGCTCTAGGGGAATGCCGCCCGTGATCACCACCGTCATCTTGTCGGGCTGGTAGTGGGCCTGGTGAAAGCAGCGCATCTCTTCGGGCGATCGCTGCTGCAAGATTTCTGCCGTGCCCAGCACCGGGCGACCGTAGGGATGGTCTTGGTACACCAGCTCCGACATCGCCTGGTAGCCCAGCCAGTCGGGGTCATCCTGGGCCTGGCGAATTTCTTCGAGCACCACCTGCCGCTCCCGGCCAAACTCATCGGCGGGGATCGCCGCGTGCAGCAGCAGATCGGCCAGGTAGGGCAGCGTCTGGGGCAGCATGTCGGCGGCAATGGTGATATAAAAGTGGGCGTAGTCGTGGCTGGTGGCCGCGTTGGTCATGCCCCCCTGAGTTTCGATCGCATAGTCAAACACCCCCGGCGGCAGCTGATCGGTGCCCTTAAAAATCATATGCTCTAAGAAGTGGGCCATACCCGCCCACTCCGCCGGTTCGGCAATGGCACCGGCCCTCACCCACACATCGGCCACCACCACGGGCGTTGCCGCAATCTCCTGGTGGATCAGGGTCAGCCCATTCTCCAAACGAATTACACTGGCGGGAAAATCAACCGAATTCAACGGCGCAGGCCCTACAAGAAACCACCAAGCCACCTTGAAACTGACCTGCCAAACTATCGCAGCATCGGGATTTGAGGCTAGCTATGTTGTCAATACTAGCGCTCAAGTAAGCTAAATCACATTTCCAAAAACAATTCCCCCGTCTGCGAAAGACAGGGGAATGTCGAAAATCTTAAAGGCCTCACCGCAACGCCGTCTTACCTCAGTTTCCGACCTGGGAAAACCAGGGGGGTGCCGTGGCATTTGGCTTAAAGTTTCCGAGTACAAGCTCGGTTTACTGCCGCCGGTGCAACTTGGCTCCCGTTCGGAACAAACATAGATCGACAAACATTGTTGGTAGTCACCAACGCCGTAGTGAGACCTCCTCTACTATAACCAACAGCCTGGGGCAAACCGCAAGGGGAAAACCGACCTTAACCGACCGGCTATCTCCAACCACCGTGATCTACTATAGGCAGCACCGGGCTTGGCCCAGTGTTTTCAACCTCCCCAACCCCCTATGGTCCCTGACGACTCTGCTTCCCTGGCTATAACTGAGGCTGCTACAGACCCAGAGATGCCCTCGGTCAATGCCTCTACTCCAGCGCCTTCGGATATGCCAGAGCCCGCTGCTCAAACCAATTCAGGTGTCTCGGACGACCCTGAGGTTGCGGCGGACGCTCCCCCAGTGCCTGCCCCTCCCATCGACCCTCGCACTCAGCTGCGGTTGCGCAACGACGGCGATCGCCTCGTGCTGCTGATGCCCAACGGCCCCCAGGGCGAGGCCGAGGGCGGTGCCCTGGCGTGGGGAGAGCTGTTGCAGCACTTTAAGCAGCGGCTGAATGGCGGCGAACCCTTTTGGCAGCCCAATACGGTGGTGCACCTGGCCGCCCGCGATCGCCTGCTCGATGCCCGCCAGCTCCAGGCTTTAGAAGAAATTCTCACCGCTGCCCACCTTACCCTCAAGCGGGTCGCCACCAGCCGCCGTCAGACCGCGATCGCCGCCGTGGCCGCAGGCTACTCCGTAGATCAGCTCGAAGCCGAAGATACCCTGGTGAAGTCGCCTCCCACCCCCGGCAAGCCTCTGGCCGAACCGCTGTACCTGCAAACCACCCTGCGGGGCGGCGTCGAAATTCGCCATCCCGGCACGATTGTGGTGATGGGGGATGTCAACCCCGGCAGCTCGCTGGTGGCGGAGGGTGACATTTTGGTGTGGGGCAGGCTGCGGGGGACGGCTCACGCGGGGTCGGGGGGCGATCGCAGTCGCTGCATTATGGCCCTGCAAATGCACCCTACCCAGCTGCGCCTGGCCGATCTGGTGGCTCGCGCCCCCGATGGCCCCACCGGGAACTACCTGCCCGAGGTGGCCTACGTCGGCGACAACGGTATTCGCATTGCCCAGGCCCAGGCCTTTGCCCGCCAGCACTTTGACGCCACTCTCGGGCAGGGGGCGCAGCTCACCG
The DNA here is from genome assembly GCF_034932455.1 of Leptolyngbya sp. CCNP1308. NCBI lineage: Bacteria > Bacillati > Cyanobacteriota > Cyanophyceae > Leptolyngbyales > Leptolyngbyaceae > Leptolyngbya > Leptolyngbya sp. CCNP1308. The sequence goes on from NZ_JAYGIH010000076.1 coordinate 122,466, forward strand.
ATGCGTTTAAAGGCTAATTCGCAGTCCTCAGCTTGCACCCATGGCGTATTATTAACGGTTGTTTTCGTTGGGCAGTTGGTTCTTTAAGGAAAGTTGGGTTCGTCCATGACTCGCATTATCGTAATGACCTCGGGCAAAGGGGGCGTCGGCAAGAGCACCTGCACCGCCAACCTGGGCATGGCCCTGGCCCAGCGTAACCAGCGGGTCGCCGTCGTCGATGCCGACTTTGGTCTGCGCAACCTCGACCTGCTGCTGGGCCTAGAGAATCGTATCGTCTACACCGCCCTCGACGTACTGGCGGGCGACTGCACGGTCGAAAAAGCCCTGGTCAAAGACAAGCGCCAGCCTACCCTCGGCCTGCTGGCGGCGGCCCAAAACCGCAACAAAGAGGCTATTACCCCTGAACAAATGAAAGAGCTGGTGGCGGGCCTGGCCCCCAGCAACGACTTTATTTTGATCGACTGCCCGGCGGGGATTGAGATGGGGTTTCAGAATGCGATCGCCCCGGCCAAAGAGGCGATCGTCGTCACCACCCCCGAAATTTCTGCCGTGCGCGACGCCGATCGCGTCATCGGCCTGCTCGAAGCCAACGATGTCAAGTTCACCAAGCTGCTGATCAACCGCATCAAGCCCAAGATGGTGCAAGAAGACCAGATGATGTCGGTGCGTGACGTGCTCGATATTCTCGCCGTGCCCCTGCTGGGAGTGGTGCCGGATGACGAACGGGTGATTGTCTCCTCGAACCGGGGCGAACCCCTAGTGCTCGACAAGCAGCTCTCCCTGGCTGGGGTCGCCTTTAACAACGTGGCCCGCCGTCTGCTGGGTGAAGAGGTACCCTTGATTGACCTCAATGCTACCCACGACGACTTGTTCAGCCGCCTGCGCCGCTTCTTTCGGGGCTAGGGCCGTCTATTGCCACGGTGTTTGATGTTTCCTCTACCTAGCCGCCAGTGCCGATGCTAAGCGAACTTCTCGATAAGCTGTTTAACCGCAGCCGCAACCTCACCCCCCGGGCTGAGGTCAAGCAGCGGCTACAGTTCGTGCTGGCCCACGATCGCGCCGACCTCACCCCTGAGATGGTCGAAAAAATGCGTAAGGAAATTCTCGAAGTTGTCTCGCGCTATGTCGAACTCGACCAAGAGCATCTGGAATTTACCCTAGAAAGCGACCAGCGCATGACAGCGCTAATCGCCAACCTGCCCATTCGCCGGGTGCGCCCTGAGCTACCCCCCCTCGAAGAATTAGTTCCCCCTGCCGCTGCCCCCGAATCTGCCGCCGAACCCGCGCCAGCGCCCGAGGCCACTGCCCCCGATCCTGCCACCCCTGGAGCTGCGCCAGCCAGCCCTAGGGAACCCGCAGCTGCCATTGAAACCACAGCACCCACCGAATCCCAGGAAGCCACTGACCCCACAAAAACCGCCGCCACCCCCGATGAGTAACGCCCCCGACGCCTGCACTTCTCTAGCTGCCTGTGTGGATGCCCTGGCGCTAAGTAGCGTTGAGCGCCACGTGTTGATCTGTGCCGACCAGACCAAGCCCAAGTGCTGCGACAAAGCCGAGAGCATCGTCGCCTGGGACTACTTAAAGAATCGGCTGAAGGAATTGGGGCTGGATCGGCCCACGGCAGATCACCCAACCTCGATCTTTCGCACTAAGGCTAACTGTCTGCGGGTTTGCCACAAAGGCCCGATCTTGCTTGTCTATCCCGATGGCGTCTGGTACCACAGCGCCACTCCAGCGGTGATCGAGCGCATCATTCAAGAACACCTGATCGGCGGCCAGGTCGTCGAAGAATTTGCGTTTTTGGAGCATCCTTTAACTCCTGCAATCGAGCCTTGAAGGCAAGATCTATTGAGATGACAGCACCGACGGGTAAGTATCAACATCTTTAAGCTGTAGGTGGTGGGTCGTATGAGTCCAGTGCGGCTTAGTTTTGAAACCTAGGGTTTGATAAAACGCCTCAGCGGCAGCCGTATCTGTGCGCAGGGTCAAAAGCTGGTAGTGCGGCTTGGCGGCATCTATGAGTGCGGTAACCAGAACACGCCCGACACCGTGCCTGCGCCAAGCCGCCTCGACGTACACATGTCGCAATCGCCCCACGTTTGGATTGTCGAAATACGGGTCACGATTAAGTCCGCCAATGCCGACAATTGCACCCTCTACAGAGGCAATAAGCAACACCTCCTTCGGCTGATCAAATCGATTCAAGCCACTGCGATACTCATCCATCAGCCGCCGCACAAACCGAAAGCCTTCAGATTGGCTTTCTTCAACGAGATGCTGGATAAATGGCAGCTGACTCTCTGTACAGACGGTGATGACGGGTGATTGCATGATTTGGTGTTTGAACGGCCAGCAGCATCCCCGCAGAAGCTTGGTATAATCCCCGGCAGACCTATGGGGTAACAACAGCATGGCAGACTGGCGGGTGATTGAGGGGGGCATTACAGCACCCAAAGGCTTCCAGGCGGCGGGCGTTACCGCAGGGCTAAAACCCTCCGGTGCGCCTGATTTGGCCCTGATCTATTCAGACTGTGAGGCGATCGCCGCCGGAGTGTTCACCACCAGCCACGTGCGCGCCGCCTGCGTTGACTACTGCCGCCAGCGCCTCGAAGCTCGCCCCAGCGCCCGCGCCGTTCTCATCAATGCGGGCCAGGCCAACGCCTGCACCGGCAACCAGGGCTGGGTCGATACGGTCGAAAGCGCCGCATCCCTCGGGTCTGCCCTCAGCCTGCCCTCCGAGGCCGTGCTGATTGCCTCCACTGGGGTGATTGGCCAGCGGATCAAAATGGAGCAGCTGAAGGCGGGCATTCCCAAGCTGGTCGAGAGCCTGTCACCAGAAGGTTCTGATGCCGCCGCTGGGGCGATTATTACCACCGACCTGGTGCCCAAATCCGTCGCGATGGAAACCACCATCGGCGATCGCCCTGTGCGCATCGGCGGCATCGCCAAGGGCTCGGGCATGATTCACCCCAACATGGCCACCATGCTGGCCTTTGTCACCTGCGACGCCACCGTTTCGCCCACCCTGTGGCAAGATATGCTGCGCCGTGCCGCCGACCGCAGCTTTAACCAGATCACCGTCGATGGCGACAGCAGCACCAACGACACCCTCATTGCCCTGGCCAACGGCGAGTCGCGCACCCCCGCCATCACCGACGAAGGGGCTGAGGCCGACCAGCTCGAAGCCATGCTCACCGCCGTCTGCCAGTACCTGGCCAAGTGCGTCGCCCGCGATGGCGAAGGGGCCACCTGTTTAATCGAAGTTACCGTCACCGGGGCCGTTACCGCTGCCGCTGCGGGGCAGGTGGCCAAGGCGATCGCCGGATCATCCTTGGTGAAGTCGGCCATCTTTGGCCACGACCCCAACTGGGGCCGCATTGCCGCCGCCGCCGGGCGGGCCGGAGTCACCTTTGACCAGAGCGACCTGCGGATTCAGCTAGGCGATATTTTGCTGATGGAGCACGGTCAACCCCTGACCTTCGATCGCCCCGCCGCCAGCGCCTACCTGACAGCAGCCACCCAGGGCGAATATCTCAAGACCGACACCGTCGCCATCCAGGTCAGCATTGGCGACGGCCCTGGCAGCGGCCAGGCCTGGGGCTGCGATCTGAGCTACGACTACGTCAAAATCAACGCTGAATACACCACCTAGACTCAAATCTGGCCTCGGTTTCAGGCGCAGTCCATGCCAGGGTCAAACGGTCTTCAGACCTTTGGTTCAGTTCCTAGGTATCTACTGCGCCTCTCCGTGGCAATACCCAGACTCAAGTTATTGCGCCATCTTGACAGAGATGCGGTTTAACCTGCTATATTACGAAAGCGATATCGATGGGGTGTCGCCAAGTGGTAAGGCACCGGGTTTTGGTCCCGGCATTCCTAGGTTCGAATCCTAGCACCCCAGTTTTAAGGTCACTCATCTTCGTCTTCCTCATCCTCAATTGCCTGGATGGCTAGAAGAATCTCTTCTTCTTGAATTTCGAAGTCTGATTCTGCCACCTCCCCCATATCAAAGGCGAGCTGGAGGGCCAGCAGCTGCTTTTGCAGGCTTTCGAGGTCGTTGGTGGCCACGTCGGCCTGTTCTAACAGCTTGTTGGCAACCCAGCTAACGCCTTCAATGGGGCCGAGCACGGGGGCAAAGAGAAGTTTAAATAGCATGGGAAGCAGGAATCTCTAAAGTGCAAGGTTCTAGGCTTGAAGGGGTAAGGCAATCCTTAACCCCTAGTCCTCAACCCCCTAATTGAGCTGGGCGAAGTTGTAGGGGGCGGTGAAATTGTTGTAGCGAATGCGCAGGCGATCGCCAAAGGTGCCGTCGATGGCATCTACCGCCTGGCCAAACTCGGCCTCGCTTTCCCAGGGAATCAGGAAGGCAGCGTTATAAATCATCACATCGGTTTGGGGGGCATTTTCGAGCACGTCTTTGGCGAGGGGCGACAGCGCCTGGCGAAACTGCTCAACAATCCCCTGCTTGCGTTCCTCCAAGGCCGCCTCAATCTGCTGACCGATGAAGATCACCTGCTCCATACCCAGCTGGGTGCCCTCTAGCTGGTCGCGCTGAGCCCGCAGATCGGTATTTTCGGCCATCATCATCTCTAGTTCGGTGGAGGGCTCCCACTGCACCTTCACGCTCACCTCACGGCTGCCGTCGAGCCTCTTAAACAGGTGCGTTAAATCTTCGGCATAGGGCGTTACCAGATCGTTTTGCACCTGCTCCCAGCTTTCGACAATCAGGCCAAACTGTAGCGGCAGCAGCGTGCGGTGGCCCTGCTCCATGGCGGCTTCTAGCACCTTCTCGTGGCCCAGCAAATTTTTGCGGCTCGACAAGTAGCGCTTTTGGCAGGCTAAAGAATAGAGAAAGGTAAAGTCGCCCAGCTGTTGAGCCTGCACCACCTGATCATCTAATCCCATCAGGGGTAGCTCAGCGGGGCCAGGGGCCGGAAAAATACCATATAGATAGTAGCGATCAGCCATAGGACAGTCTCTTGGGGGATGCACCCTAGGGTGCCCCAAACCCTGGTTGTCTTCGACAGAAGTTGCGATCGCCCCCTGTCGATCCATGCCCTGAGTCGAGCCTGCGTCTGGGGACATTGCCATCCTCCGGTGTCGAGAATGCAAATCCCCAGGGGTAACTCGCTATAGTGTTTGAGGCATTGTCTTGGCGGCAGGAGGGTTACAACCATGGCAACGGCATCGGGAATAGCCAGGGTCTGGCAACGGCTGGGTTTTTGGCATAGCCAGGGTAGGCGGTTTGTGGCTCTACTGCTGGCGATCGCAGTGGGCCTAGCCAGTGCGGGCTGCAACCCCGCCCGGTTTGCTCAGGCCAGTGCCGATGTGCCCCGCCTGGTGCTCAGTGCCCTGAGTGACCCAAAAACTTTTAACCCCATTCTCAGCCAGGAATCGCCGAATATTTTTGGTTTTACCTTTGAGGGGCTGACCACTACCGACGGCATTAGTGGCGAAACCGTGCCCGCCCTGGCCGAAAGCTGGGAGATCTCTGACGATGGCACCATCTTGGTCTTTACCCTGCGCGACGAGTTGCGCTGGGCAGATGGCGAACCCCTCACCGTAGACGATGTGATCTTTACCTACGACGTGCTGTTCAACCCCGCCATTCCCACCAATAGCCGCGACGGGTTTCGCATTGGCACCGAAGGACGCTTTCCCCAGGTCAGCAAGGTAGATGACCGTCGGGTGCAGTTTACGCTGCCCGAGCCCTTCGCCCCCATGCTCGAAAACACCGCCCTCAACATCATTCCAGCCCACATTCTTCAACCCGCTGTGGACGGCACCGACGCCCAGGGCAACCCCCAGTTCCTTTCCACTTGGGGCACCGACACGCCGCCGCGCCAAATTGTGGGCAATGGTCCCTATCGCCTCGCCCAGTACGTCCCCGGCGAGCGGATGGTGTTTGAGCGTAATCCCTACTACTGGCAGCAGGACGATCAGGGCAACCCCCAGCCCTACATTGAGCAAATTGTCTGGCAAATTGTTGGCTCTACCGATACCGCCTTCTTCCAGTTTCGCTCCGGCGGGTTAGACCTAGAGAGCGTGCAGCCCGACTTTTTCTCACTGCTGAAGCGCGAAGAAGATCGTGGCGATTTCACCATTTATAATGGCGGTCCTGGGCTGGGCACCAACTTTTTTGCCTTCAACCTCAACCGGGCCAGCCGCAACGGTAAGCCCTTGGTCAACCCCGTCAAGTCGGCCTGGTTCAACAGCGTAGCGTTTCGCCAGGCGGTCTCCTACGGCATCGATCGCCAGACCATGGTGAACAATATCTTTCAGGGCCTAGGGCAACCCCAGACCTCGCCTATCTCGGTGCCCAGCCCCTTCTATGCCCCGCCCGAAATGGGCATTCGCACCTACGACTACGACCCCGAAAACGCGAAACAACTGCTGCTGGCTGACGGGTTTCAGTACAATGCGGCCAACGAGCTGCTCGATGCCGAGGGCAATCGGGTGCGGTTTACCCTGATTACCAATTCGGGCAACAAGATTCGGGAATCGATTGGGGCGCAGATTAAGAACGACCTGGCCAAGCTAGGCATTCAGGTCGATTTTCAACCCCTGGCCTTTAATTCCCTGGTCGATCGCCTCACCGACAGTTTGGATTGGGAAGCCATGGTGCTAGGCCTAACCGGTGGCCCAGAGCCCAACGGCGGCGCAAACGTTTGGCTGCTCGACGGTGCCCTCCACGCCTTTAACCAAAATGCAGGCCCCGGCCAAGATCCGTTAGAGGGTTGGCAGGCTGCCGACTGGGAGCGCCGCATCGCCGATCTTTACATTCAAGCCGCCCAGGTAATTGACGAAGACGAGCGCTTTGAGCTGTACAAAGAAACCCAGCAGCTCACCCAGGAATACCTGCCGTTTATGTACTTGATTAACAACCTATCGCTCACCGCCGTGCGCAACCGGGTGCAGGGGGTGAAATTTACCGCCCTCGGCGGTGCGCTCTGGAACGTCCATGAGCTATCGGTGGAAGACTAGCGGGGCGCTAATAGCGCTCTAACAGCAGGTCAACCTCTGCGGCCAGCGTCATACCGTCCATGGCCGCCAATTCAGCCTGACGCACTGCCCGATAGGTTTTGGCAAGAGGTTCACCGAGCGCGTCTAACAGCACGGCATCGCGATCGAGAGCCGCCAGGGATTCCGCTAGGGACTGGGGCAGTAGGGCAATGCCGCGATCGCCCCTCTCCGCCTCCGACAATACTCCTGGATCGCACTGCACCGGCTCCGGCAGCGAATAGCCCTGAGCCATGCCGTCGAGACCCGCGGCGATCGCCCCCCCTAGCGCCAAATAGGGGTTTGCCGCGCCGTCTACCGTCTTCAGCTCGATATGGGTCGGGCTGGGCGACGAGAAATTGCTCGGCACCCGCAGCGCCGCTTCCCGGTTATCCATACCCCAAACTGCGTAGGCTCCGCTCCAGCAGTGGGGTTGCAGCCGTCGGTAAGAGTTGGGGCTGGGGGCGGTGATCGCCATCAGCGCTGGCAGATGGTGCAATAGCCCCGCCGTGAAGGAGCTGGCCACATCGGATAGACCGCCTGCCCCATCGGACATGAGATTTTGCTCTCCCTCCCACAGACTCAGGTGCAGGTGACACCCGCTGCCTGCGTGGGACTCAAACACTTTAGGCACAAAGGAGGCTATGAGGCCCTGCTGGTGGGCGATCGCCTTCACCGTCTCGCGATACACCACATGCTGATCGGCAGCGGCTAGGGCATCGGTGTAGCGCACCGAAATTTCTTGCTGGCCTGGCCCCGACTCGGGATAGTACTGCTCTATAGCAATGTCCTGGGCGCTGAGGGCAGCGGCGATCGCCATCACCACCTCCTGGTGCCGATCCATCGCCAGCGTAGCGGCAAAGGGCGTATTGTCGGCAGGGAGACTATCGTGGTCGCCTCGCCTAAGTAAGTAAAACTCCGGCTCAAAGGCCGCTTTGATAGCAATTCCCTGGTCAGATGCCCGCTGCACCATGCGCTTGAGAAACTGCCGTGCACACCAGGGCCAAGGCTGCTCGTCTTTTACCATCTCCCCCATTACCCGCGCCTGGCCTGGCGCGTAGGGAAGCATCTGCAAGGTCTCCCAGGCAGGTACCAGCCAGACTTCCCCCACCGGCCCTAGCCCGCTGCCCGGGGCCACAGCATCGGCCACCACCGGAATCGCCTGCTGGGCGGCCGAGAGTCCCACAGCAACCGCTTCTCCCCCTTCTAGCTGCCGCGTCAGCGCGTCGATGTGGATGGCCTTGCCGCGAATGACGTTGCCGTTGTCGCACCACACCACCCGCACAAAACGAGCCTTGCCTTCCCGCAGCCGGGTCAAAATCGTCGAGGCATTCTCTGGCATAGACCGGTCTGGTCTCCTCTCTGTCATAAAATTGTCGCTAGCTCAACTGCGCCGTACATTCTAAAATCAGCCGCTGGTTGACCAGACCGTAGGGCTGCACCACCAGCGCCCGCCGAAACGACTGAATCGCCGCCGCATACTGTCCCAGGGCCGCATGGCACAGTCCCAGGCCGTGCAAAGCCCCAAAGTGGTAGGGCACTAACTCAATCACCTGCTCACAGTCGGCCATCGCCTCTCGATACCGGTGCTGAACGTAATAGAGCACGGCCCGCCGGTTCCAGGCCTCGGCAAAATCTGGCAGTTCACTCACTAGGGTTGAGAGCAGCAGCTCTGCCCCATCCATGCGATCGCTATCCATCAACGCCTGGGCCTCTTGCAGTTGCTGGTTGCCCAACTCTCCCTTCTGGTAAAACCAGCGCTGCCACAGGGCGGCGGTTGCCAACTCCCGCTGGTACTCATCCTCCTGCTTTAGGCTTTGCAGCAGCACTTCCAGCGTCGAGTCATCCATCATGCCGTAGCCTAACCGTAGCTTGCGCCTTTTATTATCAAGCATTCGGCTAAGATTGGCTGCCCAAAGGCGTTTTGGCTTTTGAGAGCTGGGACTTGCTGCCCTTCAGGTAACAATTAGTGAACTGATTTTTCTAAAGTTGTGAGCTGTTCTAGGCGGATGGGCAGAATACAAATGTGCAAGGAATAAGCCCTACGCACTGAGTCTGTTTCTACCGCTTCTTTGCAGTAGCAGCTAGGTGTATTTGAGGAGATTATCCTTGCAATTTCATTGAACATATTCATTGTTTAGGGGTTCAAAATCATGGCTGTTGAAAAAGTAAACTCTTCCTCTAGCTTGGCTGAAGTTGTTGACCGCATTCTGGACAAAGGCATCGTCATTGATGCTTGGGTTCGTGTTTCTCTCGTAGGTATTGAACTGCTGGCTATCGAAGCCCGCGTTGTGATTGCTTCCGTTGACACTTACCTCAAGTACGCTGAAGCCGTTGGCCTGACCGCCCAAGCTGCTGTACCCGCTGCCTAAGAGCGCCTCTGCTCTTTACACTAATGGGGCAGCAGAACGCTGGTTAAACCACTGTTTAACTGCCCCATAAGCTGGGTAAAACGAATATTTTTCATGGCGATTATTAACCGCAAGTCTGTCGTCGGCAAGCTCTAAAACAGCGCCTAATTATCGAATCAAGACGCTCAAGCGCAGCTAGATTTTAGAGTCTCGTAAACGTTCTTATCCCCGCGCTATTTTCTCTCCTTGCCGCCCTAAAAGATTCTCCAAATTATTCACCCCGTTTCATTTTTACTAAAGGGAGAGCCGTCCTGTGACAGCACTTTATGACCAGTGGCAAGCCGCACGACAGCTGCGCCAGAGCGAGGTGGTTGACCGGCGCGATCAGGTCTCGACAGACCTGGAGCGCTGGCAGGCTGACCGGCTGGCCCATGCCGTGCAGTTGCGCCAAGACCTCGACCAGCTGATGGCTGATCTGCGCGCCAACACCACCCTATGGCTGGCCCAAACCACCGCCGATCGCGCTGCCCAAATCCTACCTCGGCAGCAGGCCCGCCAAGACTATATTCAGCAGCTCCAGGCCGACACTGAAGTATTGCTCGCCAACTACCAGGGCGATCGCGAAATTAGTGCCAGTGAAGTGCGCCAGCAGCTGGAGTACGACTGCCAGATGCTCCAGGCTACCGTTAGTGAACTGCGCCTAGAGATTGCCCAAGAGCTGCGCCAGGTACAGCAGCAGGTCGCCAACATCCAGGCCCAAACGGCTGTCGATCTGGCGGGCTACCGCCAAGAGCAGGCCATGGTACGGGCCGAACTACTGCCCCAGCTCACCGCCTACGTCGAAGACCTCCAGGTGCAGGTGCAGGCCACCCTCAAAGACCTGACCGCTGTGCGCCAGCAGGCCGCCGTGGTAAACCAGGAGCAGCGGCAGAGCGATCGCGCCGCCCTCACCGATTCCGTCGATGCCATGTTCACCGAACTGGCCGACTTTCGCCACCAACTCCAGGCTCAGCGGGCTCAGCTCTCCCACGTTGTCTGGGGTGGCGCGGCCGTGGCTCAGACTGCTCCAGCCCCTCGCCCGGTAGCAACTCGGCCCGCTGTCACTTCGGTACCGACTCGAGCGGCAGCGCCAGCCAAAACGGCCCCTAAAGCTGCGCCCAAACCTGTGGCGGCAAAAGCTGTATCCACTAGGGTAGTTCCTGCCAAGGCAGCACCAGCCGCAAAAGTCGTACCCGCCCGATCTACCCCAGCCAAGGTAGCTCCTGCTGCTGCCGCAACCCGCCCGGCTCCAGTTGCCACCGCCGTGGCACCAGTGGCCCCGGCAGCGGTGGCGGTGGCATCGCCCCCTGCCCCTGAGCCCCCGTCCCTCGAAGAGGTGGTGTACAACTACCTGCACCTGGCCCAGGGTGCCCGCCTCAGCGAAATTGAGACCGAGCTGGGCATCAACCGATTTCAGGCCGTAGACGCGTTGCGATCGCTCATCCAAAAAGACCTCGTCGTCAAGCAAGACCGTACCTATCTCGTGCAAGAGGAAGCCGTTCTGTGAACACCGTTCTCCAAGCCCGCCCCCGCAACTTTGTCTCCACCCCTACCCTGGAGCGCACCAGTCTCAGAGCCCTGCGGTACCTGCAATCGGGGTACTCAATCCACCTCAAAGGCCCCGCTGGTACCGGCAAAACCACCCTGGCCCTGCACCTGGCTGACCTGCTGGACCGCCCCATCATGCTGCTGTTTGGCGACGACGAATTCAAAACCTCAGACCTGATCGGCAACCAGTCGGGCTACACCCGCAAAAAAGTTGTGGATAACTACATCCACAGCGTCATGAAGGTGGAAGACGAGCTGCGCCACAACTGGACTGACTCGCGCCTCACCCTGGCCTGCCGCGAAGGCTTCACCATGGTGTACGACGAGTTCAACCGCTCCCGCCCCGAAGTTAATAACGTACTGCTGTCGGCCCTGGAAGAAAAACTCCTAGTGCTGCCCCCCAGCAATAACCGGGCCGAGTACATTCGTGTTAGCCCCCACTTCCGCGCCATTCTCACTTCTAACCCTGAGGAGTACTGCGGCGTCCACGGCACCCAAGACGCCCTGCAAGATCGTCTGATCACCATCAACATGCCCGAGCCCGACGAGCTGGCTCAGCAGCAAATCTTAGTTCAAAAGGTCGGCATTGATGGTTCAGCGGCACTGCAAATTGTGCAGTTGGTTAAGGCATTCCAGTCGGCGGTTGCGCCAGACATGGTCTCGAGCCTGCGCCCCAGCCTGATGATCGCCACCATCTGCCACGACCACGGCATTCTGCCCCTGGCCGAAAACGCCGACTTCCGCGATGTGTGCAGCGACATTTTGCTAGCCCGCTCTAAAGAGCCCGCTCCCGAGGCCACTCGCCACCTGTGGAACTTATTTAACCGCTTTGTGGTGTCCCAATCCGCACTGGTCAACGATCTCACCCTTAAGCCCGAGGTTCCGCTTGCGGCCCGCTTCCACGGGGAAGAAGAGGATGACGCCCTGGCCCTACCCCTTGAGGATTTGGTCGAGGCTGTCTCTGAAGAGGCTGTGGCTGATGACGAGCCTGAGACCCAAGTCCTTCAAGTTGAAGAACCCGCTGTGGCCATCATCTCTGAGGTTCAGGACAAAACCGTAGTGGAATCACCGGCTGAGCCCGAGGCTCTAGCTGAGGAGGTTCCTCAGGCCGAAGCCAGCGTCAACGATGCCAGCTTTAACGATGATATTGAAACCCGCATTTTTGACTATCTCGATGCGACCGGTACCGCATCTCTCGCTACCATCGAGGCAGACCTAGGGCTAAACCGCTTTCAAATGGTCAACGCCCTTAGATCGATGCTCGATCAGTCGCTGATCGAAAAACAGGAAACCGATGGACAGCCCACCGGCTACCAGTTGAGTTCTAACTGAAGGTAATCTGCCGTGACCCCCTCTACCCCCACGACCCGCCCCCAACCCGGTCGCAGCATGGCTACTGCCACCCAGGGGTCTTCCCTGGTGGATGTGATTGAGCGGGTGCTCGACAAAGGCATTGTGATTGCCGGAGATATTTCGGTCTCCGTTGGTTCTACAGAACTGCTGAGCATTCGCATTCGCCTGATCATTTCCTCGGTCGATAAGGCCCGCGAAATTGGCATTAACTGGTGGGAAAGCGACCCCTACCTCAGCAGCCGCACCAACGAGTTGCTAGAGGCCAATCAACAGCTCCAGACTCGTTTAGAAACCCTAGAGGCCGAACTCAAGGCTCTGCGGCCCGCCGAAGCCGGGAGCTAGACCAGAAGCCCGGTCGATTTGGTTCAGAAAACCCCTGGGTTCTTGGAATCCAGGGGTTTCCCATTCACTGTTGTTTTTGAATACCCTCATGTTGACGCTCCGTACCCTCCGACAACTTGCGACCAGCCGCACGATTCCTAGCTTTCGTTCAGCCCCTAGCCGCAGTCAGGGCAACCGACTGCGCACCCCCGACCAGGGCCGTATTGGCCACCACCAAAGCCGAGCCCAAGCTGAAGAAGCCCGCCGTCAGTGGCTCCAACAGCAGTGGCAAAATCGGCCATAGTTCCACGTGGTAGGGGCTATGGCGGCAGAATTGCCCTCCTTGAGATGCACTAGACTGTGGCTATGACCTCCGAAAACGCCGAGCCAGACCTGTTGCCCAGCCTGGCGCTACAGCCCCCCGCCAAAACCGATGCGGGCCTAGCGCCCCTGCTGCTCACCGTGATTGAGCTGGTACGCCAGCTGATGGAAGCCCAGGTAATTCGCCGCATGGAGTCGGGCGATCTCAACGATGACGACCTAGAACGGGCCGCCGACAGCCTGCGCAAGCTGGAAGAGCAGGTGGTGTCGATGTGCGAAATCTTTGATGTAGACCCCGCCGACCTCAACATAGACCTGGGGGAAATTGGTACCCTGCTGCCCAAAGAAGGCAACTACTACCCCGGTCAAAAAAATCAGAACCCGACTATTTTGGAGCTGCTCGATCGCCTTCTCGATACCGGTGTCGTCGTCGAAGGCGATATTGACCTGGGCATGGCGCAGCTCAACCTCATCCAAGCCAAGCTGCGTCTAGTGCTGACTTCCAAACCGATTTAGGTTACCACCTACCCATCAACCCAACCACCTCCCCTACCCTTGCCATTGCCATAGCTTAATGGTCTTATCTGCGCTGGCGCTGGCCAATACTTTGCCGCCCGCCTGCACCGTCACCTGATGCACAGGGTTGATGTGGGCCGACAGGGTCTCTTTGAGTGAGCCGTCTTTGCTGCGCCAAAACCGCAGAGTGCCGTCGGTGCTGCCGCTGACCAGGCGCTGCCCGTCGGGGAAAAAGGCCACGGTATTGACCTCCTGGTTATGGCCCTGGAGAGTGTGCAGCAGGGTACCTGCTGCTAAATCCCATAGGCGCACGGTGCGGTCTTTGCTGGCGCTGGCGATTAAGCGACCGTCTGGGCTAACTGCTACCTGGTTCACGGTATTGGTATGGCCGGTGAGCACGTTGAGCGTGGTGGCGGTTTGTACATCCCAAATGCGTACGGTGTTATCGAGACCGCCGCTGATCAGCCGCTGGTCAGCGGCGGCAAAGGCGACGGTTTTGAGCATGCCCGCCGAGCCAGGGAGGGTTTTGAGCAGGGTGCCCTGGTTCAGGTGCCACAGTTTTAGGGTGCCGTCTTCGCTGGCGCTGGCGACCAAGTTGTTGCCGTGGCTTAGGGCGATCGCATTCACATCCCGCAGATGGCCTTTAAGAGTGTGGCGCAGCGATCCATCGCCCAGCTGCCAGATTTTTACGGTCGCATCGTCGCCACAGCTGACCAGCAACTGCCCGCGCCGGTCAACGGCTACAGCATTAACGCCCCGAGCGTGGCCCTTGAGGGTGTGGAGCAAATCTCCCGTCTGCCAGTTCCAAATGCGGACGCTGTCGTCTAGGCTACCACTGACTAGCATGGGCTGTTGGGCGTTAAAAGCCAGGGCAGTCACCCACGACTGGTGCCCCTTCAAGGTAGTCATGGGCTGCCAGCCCAAGCCGGAACTAGGCGGTCGTGAGCTAGGCGGACTGGAACTGGAGCCTGGACTGACCGGCTGGAGGCTTGCAGGTTTGGGCGGGCCGGAGGCAGGTCTGCCCGAAATTGGCCCCGACGCTGGCCTCGAAACTGGCCCCGACTTAGGCCCAAGGGTAGGGTTCGCTAGAGGTGTTTGGGGCTCAGCCATTGAGGGCAGCGAGGTGGTGGGCATGACCAGGCCAGCCGACTGGCCCGGCCCGCTCAGGGGGGGGCGATCGATGCCGGTGAAGAGACTTTGGTCAGACTGATTGGAAACCCAGCCTGGCACCGCGCCTTCGAGTTTGGGCAGTCGCTGCACGTCATCTAGGACATTCTGGGCGGTCTGGTAGCGTTCACTGACCAGATCTTTGGTCATGTAGTTCAGCACTTCTGCCAAATCGGGATGAATGGTGCGTCCCTGCTTTTGCAGGTGCTCTTGCCACAGCCAGCGGCCTTCCTGGGGGCTGTATAGGTCTTCTGGCTTGCAGCCAGTGAGCAGGTGTAGGCAGGTGGCTCCCAGACTATACAGATCGCTGGAGGGGTAGGCCTGGCCGCTGCGCAGTTGTTCGATGGGAGCATAGCCCTCGGTGCCAATGCGGGTGCCTGGCTCGTAGCGAATGGCTTCACTAAACTGTTTGGCGACGCCAAAGTCAATCAGCACGGGCTTTTGGTCAATCTTGCGGCGAATGATGTTAGACGGAGTGATGTCTCGGTGAATGACGCCGTGCTCGTGGATAAAGTGCAGCACCGGCAGCAGATCCTCTAGCAGCTGGCGCAGGCTGCCCTCGCTATAGGCCGCCTGGGCCGCAATTTCTTGATACAGGGTGCGCCCCTGAATCATCTGCTGCACCAGGTAGAGATACTTGTTTTGCTCAAAATAGGCCAGCAGGGTCGGAATTTGCGGGTGCTCCCCCAGTTCGTGCAGCCGCACGGCTTCCTGTTCAAACAGCTGCACTGCCTTTAAGAAAGACTTGGTTCCCTGGGTTTGGGGGGCAAACTGCTTGATCACGCAGCGGCTATTGAGGCGATCGGCGTCGAGGGCAAAGTAAGTGCGGCCAAAGCCGCCCCGACCAATTAGCTTCAGCGGGCGATAGCGGCCCCGCAGACGGGGCTCAAAGGGATTGCCACAGGTAGGGCAATCCGCGGCCTGGGTGGCGTGATTGGGCTGGGTGCAGTGGGGGTTGAGGCAGCAGATCATCACAACGGTAAACCCAGGGAGCGGAGGCATAGCTTTTGCTTATGCTTACTTCCATTTAACCTGTAATCGGTCGGGGAGGGGGGATTTTGCCCAGCCAGCCAGCGGATAGGTAAAAAGCCACGGCAATTTGGGCCGGGAAGACTATAGACCGGAAAAGACGCTGGGTAATCTCCAGCTTAAACAAAAGACTGTAGGGAGACTGTACTGCGATCGCCGTCTTAAACTCCCTGTTTACTCCGATGCTGTAGCATTTTTGCCGCCGCTGAGCCGTGCAGTCAGCGCTATATTTCGTAACAATTGGAGGGATCGCGCCAAAGCGCCCAAACCCGTGCGGTATGGTGAAGAACAGCTGTTACTGAGCAACCCACCCCCGTCCCTATGACCCTGGCCCAGCCTCCCCACAACAAAGCCAAAGCCCTGCGCCCTGGGGCCACCCGCCCCGCCAAAGAACTCTGTAGTGAGTGCGGCTTTTGCGATACTTACTATATTCACTACGTTAAAGAGGCCTGCGCCTTTCTCAATCAGCAGTTCCCGAAACTGGAGCAGCAGACCCACGGGCGCAGCCGCGATCTAGAGGCTGAAAACGACATTTACTTCGGCGTTCACCAGGACATGATGGCCGCCCGCAAGCAGCAGCCCATTGAGGGGGCGCAGTGGACGGGCATCGTCAGCTCGATTGCGATCGCAATGCTGACTCAGGGGCTGGTGGAAGGAGTGGTGTGTGTTCAGAATACGGAGAGCGATCGCTTCCAGCCCCAGCCCGTCCTCGCTACCACTCCCGAAGAAATCCTGGCGGCGCGGGTCAACAAGCCTACGCTGTCGCCCAACCTATCTGTTTTGGAGCAGGTGGAGCGATCGGGCATGAAGCGCTTGCTAGTGATCGGTGTTGGCTGCCAGATTCAAGCACTGCGGGCGGTCGAAAAGCAGCTGGGTCTAGAGCAGCTCTACGTGCTGGGCACCCCCTGCGTCGATAACGTCAGCCGCGCCGGGTTACAGAAGTTTCTCGAAACCACCAGCCGATCGCCGGATACCGTAGTCCACTACGAGTTCATGCAAGACTTCCGCGTCCATTTCAAGCACGAAGATGGCTCCACCGAAACGGTGCCTTTCTTTGGTCTTAAGACTAACCAGCTCAAGGATGTGTTTGCCCCCTCCTGCATGAGCTGTTTTGACTATGTGAATGGTCTGGCCGACCTAGTTGTGGGTTACATGGGTGCCCCCTTTGGCTGGCAGTGGATTGTAGTGCGCAACGATCGTGGCCAAACCATGCTCGACACCGTCATGGATCAGCTCGATACCCAGCCGGTAGCGTCCCAGGGCGATCGCAAGGCTGCCGTCCAGCAGAGCATCCCCGCCTACGACAAGGCCGTTACCCTACCTATGTGGGCCGCCAAGCTCATGGGCGTGGTGATCGAGCGCATCGGCCCCAAAGGGCTAGAGTACGCCCGCTTTTCCATCGATTCCCACTTCACCCGCAACTATCTGTACGTCAAGCGCAACTATCCGCAAAAGCTGGCCGCCCACGTGCCCGAGTTTGCCAAGCGCATCGTCAGCCAGTACAAGCTGCCCGACTAGCCCAGGCAAAAATAAGGACGCTGCGATCGCAGCGTCCTCCCAAATTCAAACCAAGCCTATCAAGGCAGGGTTATACCAGGCTGTAGCCCCCGGCCAACCAGATCTGTAGCTCAGCAGGAGCTTGAGCCTCAGCCAGCATAGTTTTGAGCTGGTCTCCATCCAGCACCTCGGTCTCAAGTAAGGTCTGGGTGGCCGACTCTAGCAGCTCTTGGTTTAGCCGCAGAATTTCGATCGCCATAGAGCGGGCGTTGTTGAGCAGCAGCTTTACCTGGCGATCGATCTCAGTTGCCACCTCAGGGCTGGTCGCCCGCCGCTCATTGCCCCCATCCAGAAACTGGGCCGAGGCTTTGGCAAAGGCGACCGGGCCGAGGCTGGCGCTCATGCCGTACTGGGTTATCGCCTTCTCGGCTAGGTCGGTCGCCTTCTGAATATCGTCGCTGGCTCCAGTGGAAACCTTGCCAAAGACAATTTCTTCGGCGGCGCGGCCCCCCAGCAGGGTCGCCAACTGACCGCGCAGCTCGTCTTCGAGCATCAGGTATCGGTCATTCTCCGGCATTTGCAGGGTGTAGCCCAACGCTCCCAGCCCGCGCGGCACGATGGAAATTTTGGTCACTCGGTTGCCGCCGGGCATCAGCGCCCCCACCAGGGCGTGGCCCACTTCGTGGTAGGCCACCGTCTGCCGCTCCATGGGGGTAAGCACCCTAGAGCGCTTCTCTAGCCCAGCAATGACTCGCTCGATCGCCTCCATAAAGTCAGCCATCAGCACCGCCTGACGGTTGTGACGGGCGGCCATCAGCGCGGCTTCGTTGACCAGATTGGCCAGATCTGCCCCAGCGAACCCAGCGGTCTGTGCAGCAATTTCCCCCAGGTTCACATCTTCGCCTAGAGCCACACCCCGGCCATGCACCTGTAGAATTTCTAGCCTGCCGCTCTTGTCGGGGCGATCGACCAACACCTGGCGATCGAAGCGGCCCGGACGACGCAGGGCGGGGTCGAGGGTTTCGGGGCGGTTAGTGGCCGCAATCACGATCACCCCATCGGTGCCGTCAAAGCCATCCATCTCGGTCAGCAGCTGGTTGAGGGTCTGCTCACGCTCGTCATTGCCGCCGGTAGGGTTGCCGCCGCGAGTTTTCCCCACCGCATCCAGCTCATCAATAAACACAATGCAGGGAGCCTGACGCTTGGCCTTGTTGAACAGATCGCGCACCCGCGAGGCTCCCACCCCCACAAACATCTCGACAAACTCTGAACCGGCCATGCTCAAGAAGGGCACCCCGGCTTCTCCGGCGATCGCCTTAGCCAGCAGCGTCTTCCCCGTTCCGGGCGGCCCCACCAACAGCACCCCCTTAGGAATTTTGGCCCCTAGTTTGCGGTACTTCTCGCCGTTGGCCAAAAAGTCGACCACCTCTTGCAGTTCTTGCTTGGCTTCATCAACCCCGGCCACATCGGCGAAGGTAACGCCAGTTTTGCTTTTGTCGTAGCTGCGGGCCTTGCTTTTGCCCATGCCCACGGCAGTGCCTACCCCGCCACCCGCGCTGCTAAATTTGGCCGCCAAGGCCAGGGCTCCGACCAACATCCCCGACGAAATAATCAGCCCGGCAATGCTCGCGGGTGGCAGAGGCTCAGGCGCAAATGTCACCTGCACCCCCTGGCTTTTAAGCTTACTCACCACCTCGTCCGTAGATCCAACCGGCTGCGTAGTGTAACGGCGGTGGCCAAACTCGGGCTTGAGGGTATAGTCGATGCGTTCGGCTTTGCCGTCTCGACGAGAATCGCGCCCGATCGTCACCCGCTGCACCTGGGCATTGTTGACCTGCTCTACAAAGGTGCTGTAGACCGCTGGCATGGGGGCTTCCGTTTTCATGGGGTAAATCCTTATAGGGGCCAACTCAAAGGTGCGAGGCGCTGGGAAAAGCTCCCCGCCAACCCCTCACTTCCTCGATTCTGTGGCACCTAGCCCTGCTCCCCCAGAGGGGAAAACGCCCCAATCCAGGCGTGGTTGCCGAAGGGTGAAATGCCAGCTATACGGTGCTTACGACCTTTTTCTGAAGATGGCCGTACTCTCCCCAGCCAGTTCGCAAAATTTTCAGTCGTTAACCCAGCGCTCTATAATGATGGCCAAACATTTCCCTAGCCCCCATGCCCAACTTTGATGCGGTTCAGCTTACAGAGGTCTCCGTTAACCTGCCCTGGGGCATTGGCGGAGCAAAATGGAAGCCCGATAACACCGAGCGAGCCGCTGCATGGGAACTCTATATCGAATTAGTCACTCGCGTCGCCGTACAGCCTCTCGATGCCAATGCGGGGCTGGTGCGCGAAGCGCTCAACTCGCTCTATAGCCTATTTGGCTCTACCCGCGAAGTACTACGAACTGCTGGCCCTAAAGTTGGCGCTTCAAAAGAGTCCGTGGGTGGCATTGCGATCGCTGTCCTCAACAACGGCCTGCGCCCCTTCCTCTCTAAGTGGCACCCCATTCTGCAAGAGTGGGAAGCCCAAAAGCCCCAAGGGGTTAGCGCCGTCGCCCACGAAAAGGGTTGGGAGCTAGAACCCACCCTGCGCCAAGAGCTCAGCGACCTGAGAAGCGGGCTCGAAGCCTATGCCCATGCTCTGGCCGATATCGCGGGCATAGGCCAGCAGCCACCCGTTATCTAAGTAACTTGCCGAGCTCGGCATAAAAAAGTTACCTAAATTCGATTAAGTATCGAAAAAATACTCAGTACACAATATGAAGTTCTTACTAAGATAGAAGCCTGAGGTGCACACCCCTAGCTTCGACTAACCCCTCTAGGTACCCTAGGAGAAGGTAAAAGATATAGCCCGCTTTCGCCCCTGTAGGTCGAGCGACGTTACGGTGGTGATCGCTTAATTATAATTACTGGGTATTTTAGGGATAAATACCACTCTCTCCCGCAGAAGTGCCCTAATGCCCGTGACGTTTAAATTTGCTCCCCAATCATCCAGTTATCTGTTTTAGGCGTAGTTGCCTAGGCTACTGGGCGTAGTTGTCTGTTAGAGTTCGCTACCACTGCCGTAAGACTCATGCCTCCTAAATAGGTCTTACCCCACGCGAGTTTCAGGTTTTGTTGTTTGGCATATCGGTCTTAGAAACATGAGTCGTCATCTACTGCGCAAGGCTTTGCGGCTTCCTCAAGCAGCAATCAAGCGATTGGTTACAGGGCTACTACAACTCGTCCTCTTAGCCAACCGACCGGCCCGCTTAGCCCGGTCGGGTTTTGTGCTACCGACCACAGTGCTGCTGGTGCTGATGTTGGTGCTCACGGCCACGGCCCTCACCTATCGCTCCTTTACCCGTAGCGATATGGCGATCTCCCAGCGCGAGCAGCAGGTGATTGCCAATGCGGCTACCCCGGCCCTCGACCGAGCTAGGGCCAAAATTGAGTTTTTGTTTAACCGAGACAATCGCCTCTCCAGTGGTCTGCCCACGGGCGACTTCTTAGCCAGCATGATGTTGACCGAGCCCTACCCAGGTACAGTGGTCGCTCTGCCCAACGACCCATTTACCCTGCCCGGCGAAACCCGCCTAGACATCAACGGCGATGACACTCCCGACAATGCCTGGTCGTTTGTCAGCGACAACAACGGTGAAGTCATCACCTACTCAATCTTGGTCGAAGATGAAGCTCAAGCCGATGCAACTATAAATGTTCAATCTACAGACCTTGAAGCCAAGGCCAATGGGCTGGTAACCCGCACTGGCCCCCTGGCCACCACCGAAGCCACCACTGGCTGCGCCAATGCTAGGGCTGAGAAAGGCTGGCAAATTGTCAGCGATGGCACCAGTACTGCCCTCCAAAAGAATTTTCAGGTCAACGTGTTTGTGCCCAACGCCAACAACGCCAACCGCACCGTTGAGTCGTTTGAGTTTCAGCAGTCGCGCATTGCCAACCGGGGCAACAAATGGGCCGCCTGGTTCCGCTACGACATGGAAATTTTCCCTGGGGCACCGTTTAATATCAACGGGGCCATGCACACCGACAGCAGCCTCTTCTTCAGAAACAACAATGGCCAAATAACCTCTTACATGATCAGCTCCCACGAATCCTGCGTCTACAGCATAGAGGCGTCAGAAATTACCGTGGGGGCAGACGATGGCACCTTCCAGGGGCAGGTTGTTAGAGGTGCAATTTTCAATAACGCCTATGGTGGCGGCAACGCCACTATCCATACCTTTAGTGCAGACAACGCTCCTCCAAACGTTAGAACGCTCACCACTGCCAACGACTCTGTAGACGGAGGTAACCCCGCCGACATTGCAGTAAACCCTCTGGTGCTCTACGCCCAAGATCGGTTGCAACACAACGACCCCAGCACCTGGACCAGCGTTCCCGCCTACCTAACTAGTGACATTTTCACCGAAGGGCGCATTATCGGCAGAGCGGTGGACAGGCCCTTTGTTGACGACTTCTCTAGGGCCGACAACCGCTGGGGGCCAAAGCCTCGCTACAGCGACACCAACCCAGATCTAGATGTGACGAACCCTGCCAACAACGTCAGACTGGGTGACCGTATCGTAGACATCGAACAGGTGACCAACCCGATTACAGGCTTAGACGGCTATTGGGAACGGCAGGCCGTTAACTACGGGCTGCGTCTAGTGGTGGGTCAACGCCTCGAGCTAGGCAACCCCAATGGCTGGAACTTTACCCCCCCAGGGGTTACTAGTACGCAGGATCGCCTTTACCCGCCCAACGCAGCACGATCAGTAGGTACAGGTGCTGCGGCAGTTCTCGGAAACGAATATCGTCAAAAAACTGCCCTGCGCGACAACCTGGCTGCCGTGCAGTCAATGGTTGTCTACCACTACAACCACCCCAATGGGGGTGACTACCCCGCCGCCTGTATGGCGCTGACCGCCCATCCGGGTACGCTGCAAACTATTCGCAACAGCCGCGACTTCACGAATTTTCCTGGCACCAGCCTGCCCTACCCCAACTTCCTGACCGGCAACGGCACCAATGGCTGGGAGTTTAACTTCTATTCAGAAGCCGACTTTGGTACAGCAGTTTACGACAACACCTCTCCTCTAGGTAGTGCCCTCAGGAATTTGGCCCACTTTGCTGGCGACCCCAACGGCGGTGCGCCCTCGTTCAACCCGGTGCAAGATAATTTTGTTCACCCCTTCCCCTACATGGCGATGTGGGGAGACTTTTCTCCCCTGCGTAGAATCTTTGATGAATATATCGATGCCTCTACGGGAGCAGTCCCCTACGCCAGTTTGAGCTCGGCTGATCGGGCGACTCTGCACTCTGCAGCCTGTACCTTAGGTATGTTGGGTAATAACCTACGGTTTGCTTCAGACACAACCCAGCTGTTGACTTGGGCCAATACGGTAGGCGGAATCAGCAACCAGGGGCAGATTTTCAACCAAATCGGTACGCCAATTTGGAATGCTTTTGGAGGTGGCAACAGTGGCCCTGCCGCTGGTAGCCTAGCTGCTCAGTGCATTCTAATCGCCGCTAACCAGTACGACTGCACAAATGTTAGACCGACCAAAGAGCAGCTCCTTGCCCTGGCTGGTTTAAACGCCAATCAAAATCGCTATGTAGATATGCTGGGCGATCTAACTCAAATTGTGCGCGATAGAACCTATGGGTTTGAGCGTTCGCCAGAGACCTCAACCTTTGGAGCCTATGAAGTTCAGCGAGGCAGCCAGCGTTATCTATTCAGATTCCCAGACAACTGCCACCCCAACAACACGACTGGAACGCTTGGCCCATTGTTTAACTCCGCCGCTGGTGCTGGGGGTACAACCGACCAAAAAGCTGGCGTAGCTCTTGTCTGCGCTTCACGGCCCAAGTACCCCTCCCTTTTCTACCTCTTCCCTATCGCTAATCATGATCACGATGGTGATGTAGCTGATGGAAATCTTCAGCCATCCGCTGAAGAGTACATTGACCCTGCTGCTAACAGAAACGGCTACACCTTCAATGCAGCAGGCACTGGGGTCAATAACGGCTACGACTACAGAATAGTTAACCCTGCTGACATCGCCCTAGCCCCTCGGTCAAGTGGTTCATGGCAGACCCCGACACTCACATCGCCCGGTGTCCCCTTTGACCCTCAGGCCAACCACATCATTGGTGGCGTTGGCAATGTTAGGGGAGTAGCCTTCCTAGACAAAGGCATGTTCAATGGCCGAGAGCAAATGGGCGTTCGGGTTCTCGATATTGACCTCAAACGACTCACCGATACTCCAGTGGTTACTGGCGGCGATACCTGGCTTTCAGACATTGCCTGCGACCCAGACACCCAAGACTGCGACGTCTTTACCGAGGGCATTATCTACGCCTTTAGAGAAGACGCTGTGCGCGAAGACGAAATTGTGCGGCCTGCGGCCACCGCAGATTCTGGTTCCTGCCTTACGGTGGCTGACGTTGTCTCTACCACCTGCCGCATGGTGACAACCCCAGGCTCTGAGGCAGACCCACCCCTAACTGCCGCAGGCATTAGCCTCAAGCCCGTAGACTTTTTTGCTGACCCAGACCGTCGCCCCCACGGCTTTAGACTGCGCAACGGGGCAGATATGAGTAGAAGCAGGGCTCGGGCCGTCGGCATGACCTTTGTCACCGACAACAGCACCTACGTCATGGGCAATTTCAACCTGCACAGCACCAATGGCACCGCCACCGCCGCCACCCTAATCGAGGAATTTGATGACAAAATTGGCGGTGTAGACTGGACATTTAACAATTTCTACACTCTTAGAACAGAGGCCAAAGTCGACGAAAGGTTCTCCCAGCCCGACCAAGACACCTGGCGACCCGTAGAGATTTTGACCGACGCCCTCACCATCTTGTCGGCGGGCTTTCTCGATGGCGCTGCCGAAGATACCTACATCAAGGCTAGACCAGGTGGCGCCGCCGCAGGCAACACCTCTTACATGAGCCAAAGCCGACCCACCGCTGCCCTTACTGCGGTCAGAGAAAATGGAAGCGCTTCTCTAGCAACTTCTCCATCTCCGATCTTTGTTGACCGCAACGGCGATTCATTTAGAGAGACTGCACCCAATACACGAGCCCCAATTCGCGACATAGCCGCAGGCGACTGGACTACGATAGGTGGCGATTCTAATAACATCCGACGCAATACCCGAGCTGTTCCAGCTACCGAAAATGCCTTTGTCAATGCGGTATTTATCGGGGGCGTTGTGCCCAACCGGGTTCAGCAATCCAATGGTGGTCTACACAACTTCCCCCGGTTGATCGAAAGTTGGGACGGCAGGGCTTTGCAGATTGCCGGAGCCTTCTTCCAGCTCAACTTTTCCACTGGCTCCACCGGCCCCTTTGAGCACGATGCCTGGCAGCCCGGCACCGCCCCCATTGCCTCTGAGCAGCTTGGCTACTACAATGCCCCTGCCCGGCGCTGGGGCTACGACCCAGGCTTGCTCTACTACCCACCCGCCGCTGCCGCTCGACGCTTTGTCTCGGTGGGTACCCCCCGCAGCGAGTACTTCCGCGAGCTGCCCTCCGACGACCCCTACATCACCAACCTGCGCTGTGCTGAAAGAGATGGGGGTGGCTTCGTCTACGACGAAGAAATTCGAGGCACCTGCCCCGCCTAGTTAAAAGCAGTTTTGTTGCCCCCCTCGGGGCAACAGGCCACACCATCGTCAAGGAATGTCTACCATGATCACCAACCTGCTAAGACATCACGTTTTTACCCCTCAACTGAGTCGCAAGGCGGTTAACAGCCCAAGGGCGCAGGCACAGCAGCAGGGCTTTACGCTCATTGAGTGCTTAGTCGCGATTGTTATGGTGGCTTTGGTCTCCAGCGCCATTGCCCCGGCTCTGGTGATCTCGGTAGCAACCAGGGTACATAGCCAAAGGGCTGAGCAGGCCCTAGCCCTGGCCCAAAGCGAAATCGAAAATACTCGGGTCGTAGTCGAGCGCGGTGGCTATGCCGCTGCCGCCCTGCCTCCCTTGGCAGCGGGCACAGCCGACGCCGATATTACGACCGCCCCGGCCCCAACAGCCCTCGGTGCTGGTGCGGCTAGCGCTATCCGTGCTGAACCAATCGATCTCAACGGCGACGGAGAAACAGACTTTTTTGTCCAGCGCTATCGAGCCGAAGGCCAAGCAAACGCGAACGGCATTCCGATCGCGTTTGCTATGGGGGTACGGGTTTATGATCGTTCTGCCACGGGCACGCTCTCGACCGACCCCGCATCTTTAGTGATGACCGCTAGCGATCGGGGTCGCAGCACTCGCCCAATGGTCTCCCTTTACACCACGATCGCTGCTAGCGATGAGGGCGATTCGATGTGCAACCTGATCACCTATTTCAATAGCACCACCACTGGTCCAGACAAAGCTTTACCTACGCTCTGCGAGGCAATTCCTTAGTTAAGACCCTTGTTGTTAGCTGCCTGCCACTCCTGATAAACTCGCTCAATGAAAAATCTTTGGCATTTCTGTTCTTTTATGGGTGCTTAGTCCCATGTCATCTCCTCTCCCCTCAGTAGCTTTAGCCCGCTGGCTCTTGCAGAGAGCCAAAACCAACCGTCGTGGGTTTACCCTTGCCGAGCTCTTGGTGGCCATTGCCGTTGGCTCCGTCATTGTAACTAGCATGCTGTACCTAGTCGTTGAGCTATTGGGTACTAACGTGCGAGAAGAGCGCCTCACCCAAGCCCAGCAAGATACCAGGCGAGCCTTAGACTACATCAGCCGAGATGCCCGAGAAGCAGTCTTCGTCTATGCAGACCCAGCAACAGTAGCTGATCAGCTAACAGATGCTCCAGCAGACAGCATCCCCGTGCTGGCCTTTTGGCGGTTGAAGCCCATTGACATTGGCGCTATTGCTGGTTGCAATACCGATGCATGTGCAACTCTCAGGGTGCGACAAAACGTCTACGACCTGGTGGTTTACTTCCACCGACCCAACAACCCTGGCGACCTTTGGTCTGGCCCAGGACGCATTATTCGCTATGAGTTGACTAACTACTCCAACTTCGCCGCCCAGACTCCAACCGACGGGTATCGCGACCCGTCTCTGACCAGAGATGGATTTGCCAGCTGGACGCGCGAGGGCGATACCACCACAGGCAGCAAACCCGTCTTGGCCGACTTTATTGATGTCCATGACGACACGCTAGGGGATGTTGTGTGTCCTACAGCTTTTTTGCCGACTACAACAGCAGAATCTAACAGCTTTTTCGTCTGCGTGAGGGATACGGGTGCCGGAGCCAACCCTCTCAACCAGAGCATGTCTGTGTTTTTGCGGGGCAGCACCGTTGAACCTGGCACAGGCACCGCTGTCATTTTTGGCCCCACTAGCCGGAACAGCAGTCTACCTACCATCAGCACCGAAGTTTTGGTGCGTGGCAGAATCGAGAGGCAGCTCTAGCCGTTAGGCCAGTGCTCTTTTTAGCTGACCTTTGGCCTCTGAATCGTTTATCAGCAGTTTTCACCAGCGTTGCTCGCCATGAAACTCTTTACCTTTCGCAGAACTAACCAAACCGCTGGGTTTACTCTAATCGAGGTGCTGGTGGTAGTAATTATCGCCAGTGTTTTAGCCGCCATCGCTGCGCCGGGCTGGTTAGCTTTTCTCACCCGCCAGCGGGTAAGTGCCGTTGAGAGCGACTTGATTCAGACATTAAAAAACGCACAGCAAGATGCTATTCAACGTCGCATAACTTTTCCTGTACAAATCAATGATGGGGCCGCTTCTCCCACTGTAATTGTTAATGGCCGCGAACAAAATTTGGGAGATAGCGCTGATAACCCCGGTAATATTCAGCTTAGGTCTTACGTTGTAGCAGACGGCGATCAAGACGATGACTTTGACACGATAGTGTTTGACTATCGCGGCATGCCTGCGATCGGTACAAGTCCATCAGATGGCACGATGATTGATCCAGAAGATGCGTCTAGCGAGGATCTGCCCTTTGTTATAAGTATTCGTGCTGGCAATAGTGGTGCCCAGCAGTGCGTTATTGTCGCTAACCTATTGGGCAGTCTTAAAACCGCCAATAATGCTGAGTGCGAAGATCCTAACGTAGCGACTGACTAACCTCTTGCTCCTTATAAATAGCTCCGTGGTGCTGTCTGCAAATCGTCATTATATCCTGTGACCTGGGGCTTCTAGTAGTGCTGCCAGGCTGTATCTGTGCTATCCAAAATTTTCACTCCTCACCTCGTCCCCATTTCGTGATACAAACATTGAGCATATTTTCCTGAACGAGGTGACCCCATGAGTGCATCATCCCCATCTCTGGAAGGCCAGGTTGCTGTAGTTACGGGGGCATCACGGGGTATTGGTAAGGCCGTGGCGATCGCTCTAGGGGCAGCAAAGGCCCAAGTTGTCGTCAATTACGCCCGCTCTAGCGCGGCGGCCAACGAGGTGGTGGCTGAGATCATTGCTGGCGGGGGGAGCGCGATCGCGATGCAAGCCGATGTTTCCCAGCCAGATCAGGTAGATGCTTTGATCAGCGGCACTCTAGAGAAATTTGGCCGCGTCGATATTTTGGTCAACAACGCTGGCATTACCCGCGACACCCTGTTGCTACGCATGAAGCTGGAAGACTGGCAGGCCGTTATCGACCTCAATTTGACCGGGGTATTTTTGTGCACTCGGGCCGTGGCGAAGATTATGCTGAAGCAGCGATCGGGGCGAATTATTAATATTGCTTCGGTGGCGGGCCAGATGGGCAACCCTGGACAGGCCAACTACAGCGCTGCCAAGGCCGGCGTAATCGGGTTTACCAAAACCGTGGCGAAAGAGCTGGCCAGCCGAGGCATTACCGTCAACGCCGTGGCCCCAGGCTTTATTGAAACCGACATGACCGACGAGTTGTCCAACACCGACGATATCCGCAAATTCATTCCCCTGGGGCGGTTCGGCCAGCCCGAAGATATCGCGGGCATGGTGCGGTTCTTAGCGGCAGACCCGGCAGCATCCTATATTACAGGCCAGGTATTCAATGTAGATGGCGGCATGGTGATGGCCTAGGTTAGACTTCGTCTGGATTGCTTAATTTTGAGCTGAGTGGCCAATTCAAAACTCAATCCTCAAAGCCGATTCCCTAGGCGCGGTTGACCGTGCGGAGCAGCCAAAGGGTGGCAGACAGCGAGACAAAGTGGGCCAGCAAGGTATTGGTGTTGGCCTGCACCACAAAAATATCGAAGGCTTCGACGTACTGGCTCACGTTGCCGGGCACAAACACTGTGCCTCCCTGGGGCTGAGCCAGGGCCTTGCCCAACAGCGAACCAATTAGCGCCTGGCTGCCGAACAGGGTAACCAACATTCCGACCATGCTGACCACGGTGCCCAGTCGCAAAGCCTGGAGCGCATCCTTGGGGCTCGGGCGCTTGGCGATGTCGCGGCTGCGCAGCCGTCGCCCCAAGCGAGTGTAGCGAAAGGCCCAAAAGGCGCTGAAGTAGACCGCCACCAACCCCAGGGCCGCAAACAGCAGCCCCACGCCCGTGCCAGGATTTGCGTTTCCTGTACCCGATCGCGCGCCTAGATTGACCAGGGCAAACATCAGCACCAGGCTGGAGATAGCCGCTAGCACGATCTGTACCCAAAAGCTGATCCAGCCCACCACGCGGAAGGAGCCTGAGATGCGCCGTACGGCGGGAGGTAGGGTGTAGTCAAAGTCTGTAGTCATACCTGTGATTTTAGCCTGTGATTTCAACCTGAGGGCAAGGTCTTCTGAATGATACATTTGGGGAAAGGGTTGGGGGTATGGGTATGGCAGAGGCGATTGACCAAGCAGTGATTGATCAATCAAGGGCCCGCGTACAGGAGCTATGCGATCGCTGGGGGCCGCAGGTAGACTACCTGGCCATTCGCCTAGAGCAGTCAGAAGGCACCGATATTTTCTTGCGGGGCGGCCAGGCAGAGACGCTCAGTGAGGCGATCGCGATCGGGGGGCATATCCGGGCCTGCTATCGGGGCGGCTGGGGCTTTGCCAGCTTCAATGACCTGGAGAGCCTGGTGCCCTCTGTGGAAGCTGCCGTCGCCGCCGCTCGTCTGGTTGGCCACGACGAAACCCTGCTGGCCCCCGTGGAGCCGGTGCAAATGACCCGCCACTTGCCCCTGACGGGCACCGACCCCCGCCAAATTTCTCTGGCGCGCAAAAAGGCTCTGTGCAGCCACTACGCTGACCTGCTCCAGAGTATAGATAACCGGATTGCTACCACTTCGGTGCGCTACAACGATGTGGCTCAGCGGGTGCTCCTGGCTACCTCCGAAGGCACTCTGATTGATCAGGCCTGGTCGGACATGGAAATGCGGTTTGCCGCCACCGCCCGCAACGGCGACACCGTGCAGACCGGGCGCGAAACCACCGGCTCGCGTAAAGCCTACGAGGATCTAGAGAATCTGGATGACCAGGTGATGGGGGCAGCCCAGCGGGCCGTGGCGGCGCTAGATTTGTCCCCGGTGCGGGGGGGATCCTACGATGTGGTGATCGATCCGATTCTGACCGGGCTGTTTGTGCATGAGGCCTTTGGCCACCTGTCGGAGGCCGATATGGCCTACGAAAACCCCGACCTGCTAGAGTCAATGAGCTTGGGCCGCCGGTTCGGCCCCGACAACTTACAGATCTTTGATGGGGCGGCTCCCCAGGGCCACCGAGGCAGCTATTTCTACGATGACGAGGGCACCCCGGCCACGACCACTCAGCTGATTGAGAATGGCGTCTTGGTGGGGCGGCTGCACTCTCGCGAAACGGCGGGCAAGCTGAGTGAGCAACCCACGGGCAACGCCCGCTGCCTCAACTATCACTACTCGCCCCTGGTGCGCATGACTAACACCTGGATTGAGCGCGGTACTACCCCAGTTGATGATATGTTCGCTGACATCAAAGAAGGGGTCTATGCCCGCAACTGGCTAGAGGGCATGACCAACGGCGAAATGTTTACCTTTACCGCTGGGGAAGCCTGGATGATTCGCAACGGTAAGCTGGCGGAGCCCGTGCGCGATGTCACTCTGTCGGGCAATGTGTTTCGCACCCTGGCCGATATTGAGGCGATCGGCGATGACTTCTATTGGGATGAGTCGGGGGGCTGCGGCAAGGGCGGGCAGAATGGGCTGCCCGTAGGCTGTGGTGGCCCCAGCCTGCGGATTCGCAATGTGGTGGTGGGAGGTGAGGCCGAAACCGGCTATGAGTAATAGTTCCGTGAACCAGGGGCGCATCCTACGCAATCTGATGCGCCTGATGGATGTTACCTGCGGTCAAAGCCTCTATGAAGTGTTGCCTCGGGTGCAGGTCTGGCTGCCAGAGCAGAGTGTGGGGATTTCCCCTGACCTGGTGGTGGTGGCTGGTGAACCCCTGCTCCACGACGGTCAGGAAGACAAATTGCTCAACCCCTGCGTCATCTTCGAAATTTTGTCAGACCCCACCGCCAGCTACAAACCGGAGGCCGCTACTCTGGACGATAGTCAAAGACTGGCCAAAGGCCAACGCGGCGGAATGTTTCGCCACTGTCGGGCGATTCCGTACCTACAGGCCTACGTGTTTGTGCACCAAACCGAAGCCCGGGTAGAGCAGTTTTACCGGGCGGAGGAGGAACACCTGTGGGGTATGACGGCCCAGAGCGGGCTCGACTCGGTGGTAGAACTGGCGATTACCGATGTCCGCCTGCCCATGATGGATATCTACGAGCGGGTGGATTTTAGCCTGCTGGTCTAGGAGGCCTGTTGCTTCAGGGAGAAAGGCGGGCGATCGCCCACCCATCCTCCTGCCAGCTGTACAAAAAGCGATCGTGGAGGCGGCTGGGTCGCCCCTGCCAAAACTCAAAGCTGGTGGGTCTAACCCGGTAGCCCCCCCAAAAGTCGGGCAGGGGCACTTCTTGGTGGAGAAATTTTTCCTTCATTTTCTCAAACTGCATCTCTAGCAGCTGCCGCGAGGAGACAACGCTGCTCTGCTGCGACACCCAGGCCCCGATCTGGCTGCCCCGGGGGCGCGACGAAAAATACCGCAACGACTCTGCCGTCGAGATTTTGCTGGCGGTACCTGCGATCGCCAGCTGCCGCTCCAGGGGATACCACGGAAACAGCATCGAAACCTGAGCATTCTCGGCCATGTGCTGGGCCTTGCGGCTGCCGTAATTGGTAAAGAAGACAAACCCGTCGCGATCAAAGTACTTGAGCAGCACCGTGCGCTGGTAGGGTGCCCCCGCCGAAGATACCGTAGACAGCACGAGCGCGTTGGGCTCTAGCAGCTCGGCCTCGCGGGCCTGCTGAAACCACAGCTCAAACTGGGCAAAGGGGTCGGGGTCGAGATCAGCCAGGTCTAATCCCCGCTGAGTGTAGTCGCGGCGCAGTTCACCAATATCCATGGCGTGGTTGGGCTTAATCGTTTAGATTCCAGGGTTCAGACTTAAACAATTTCGTCCAGGGCGTCTTTGACCTTGGCGTAGTGATAGGTAAACCCGCTGGCCTCAGTGCGCTTGGGCAAGACCTGCTGCCCTTCGAGCACCACCTGAGCCCCGTCGCCCAAAATGGTTTCTAGCACAAAGTCAGGTACCGGCAGCCAGGAGGGCCGGTTGAGTACCTTCCCCAGGGTTTTGCAAAATTCCTCCATGCGCACCGGGTTGGGGGCGGTTGCGTTGTAAACGCCTTCCATTTGTGAATCGTTGAGGGCCTGCACAATCAGACTCACCAGGTCGTCGCGGTGAATCCACGAGAACCACTGACGGCCGCTGCCGATTGGCCCCCCGGCGAACATGCGAAAGGGGGTCAGCATTTTGGCCACTGCGCCCCCCATGCCCAGCACAATGCCAAAGCGCAAAATTACCAGGCGGGTACCGTAGTCTTTGACCGACTGGGCTGCCCCTTCCCACGCCTGGCACACCTGGGAGAGAAAATCGTCTTCGATGGGGGCGCTGGTTTCGTCAAAGGTGGCGCTTTCGCTGGTGCCGTAGTAGCCAATGGCCGAGGCGTTGACCCACACCGCAGGCTTAGGGTCGGCTTTAGCCAGGGCTTCCACTAGCTTTTCGGTGCCGATCTTGCGGCTGTCCATAATGGCCTGCTTGTGCTCATCGCTCCAACGTTCTGAAATAGGTGCCCCGGCCAGGTTGACCACCCCATCGCAGCCAGAGAGCACACCTGTTTGCCAATTGCCTGACTCTAAGGGGCTGTAGCCCACTACCGCCACCTTAGGAAAAGCGGTTTCAGGGAATACCCGGCGGCCATGGTCAACGCTGCGGGTGAGCACCACCACGGTGTGGCCATCGGCCTGGAGCCGTTCTACTAGGCGGCTGCCAACAAAACCCGTGGCTCCAGTAATTGCAATTTTCATGGGCTCCTGATTCTGGGTAAGGATAGGTCTGGCTCGCTAGCTGGGGGCGAAAGCGGGCGATCGCCGCCCAAAACTGGAACAGCTAGCAGGCTTGCCATTGCCTGCGCCTGACAGCAACATCTGGTCAGTCACTGTATGCCCCTGCCCTAGAAGCGGGCTTGGTCTAGGATAAACCATCTGCCTGGGGCGATTCACCATAGGCCATGCTGTTGGCCTCAGCGTAACGCTCCATAAAGCGCATCAGGCGATCCCAGTGATCGTCGCGATCGATCACCAGGGTGCATTCTACCCGCTGTAAGTCGTCGCCCTCGGGGCCATCAAAAATAAATCGAATCCCTTCTGGCTCGATGGCGATCGCCCCTTCCTCATCCACCAGTTTGAGGGCCTTGGCAAAGCGGCTGCGGAAGCTCTGAAACTTCTCGATCGCCCGCAGCTGATCAAAGGTCAACAGCATCATGCGATCGCCTGTCGCTGGGTCTCGCCTCAGGCTGATGTTGTTAATGGTTTCGACAATGCCCTCGTAAAATTCAACGGTGGGATGCTGATGGGTCATGGCAGCACGGGTCTAGCGGCGACGGTTAATCAAAATGATGTAGTACAGCAGGTTGAGAAACGCGGTAAACGCTGTGGCCACATAGGTCAGAGCAGCGGCACCGAGCACGGCTCTCGCCCCTTTGTGCTCTTCTCCCTGGAGAATACCCAATTCATCGACCAAACGCAGCGCCCGGCGAGAGGCATCGAACTCCACCGGTAGCGTGACCACGTGAAACAGCAGCACCGTGGCAAAGAAAATAACCCCCAACCAGGCCAGGTTAAGAATGTTGAAAATCAGGCCCGCCATGATCAGCATTGGCCCCATGCGAGAGCCCAGATTGACCACGGGTACCAGGGCTGCCCGCAGGTTCATAAACTTGTAGCCCTCGACATCTTGCAGCACATGACCGCACTCGTGGGCCGCCACCGCTGCCGCCGAAAGCGAACCCGACCCGTAGATTCCCTCAGAAAGGCGCACAGCTTTGGCTCGGGGGTCGTAGTGGTCGGTGAGTTCACCCGTCACAGGCTCAACCTTGACGTCGCGCACGCCCTTTTTGACCAAAATGGTCTGGGCCACCTGGGCTCCCGTCATCCCCATGGTGGACTGCACTTTGGAGTACTTGCGATAGGTGCCTTTGACCTTGCTCTGCGCCCAAAAGGTGAGGATGGCCGTAGGGATAGCAACCAGCAGAATATAAATGGGGTCGAAGAACATGGCCTGGCCCAGGGGTAAGGGTGACTGACAAACCGTAGTTTGCGAATGATAGCAGCCGGGCTGTAAGGATTCTCTAAGCTTTAAGGTGCTCCTAAGGATTGGGAAGATGTAGACGTGCAGTGGCTTCCCACAAGGCGAGGTGGGGAGAGATCGACGAAGGAGATGAAGGGAAAAAAGTGAAAGCCGGACACCCAGATGATCGCAGACTCTTGAGGTCAGAGCCGCCCAGGCATTAACCTGCTAAGTTGGCCTTAAACACCTGGGCAGCGGTCATCGTCAGCTCTGGAAAGGCAGGAGACACGATGGGCTCGTTATCTGTAAAGCGCGCCACATCGTATTCCCCATCCACCAGACGATAAATCGACAGAGTGGGGCGTTTGGGGTAACCAATATAGAGCCGTCCCCCCAAGCCCAAATAGTCAATCACCCAATATTCTTGAATGCCGAGCCGTTTATAGTCGCCTAGCTTGAGCAAATAATCATCTTGCCAGTTGGTAGACACTACCTCAATGACTAACCGTGCCGAAGCGCCCAAGGTAATTGCAGAAGATTTTTCCCACAGTGGCTCGTTGCTAAAGAGGCTCGATCGAGCACAACTCCATCGGGTTCGTAGCCGGACAAGCCATCCGGAGCTTTGATGATGCATTCCTTTGGAACCAGGTAGGGCAGAGCAAGGCGCGTAATTTCTAGAAACAATTGCCCGTTGGCAAACCCTGCAACTTCTGAATGTTTGCCCCTGGGTTTTGGCGTCTCAACAATGGCCCCGCGATGCAGCTCATACCGGCGGTCGGTTGGGTCTGGGTACCACTCCAAAAAATCATCGAAGCTGACTGGATTGGAGAGAGCCTGAACCATGCTGCCTTACCACCCAAACATTGCCCCGCTCTTAGTATGGATAGCTATCAATCGGGTGCTCCTCTGAATTCGCCTACCCCTTCTGCTGGTAGGCCCAGTACAACGCTTCTAGGAATGTATCAGCGGTCATCTCGGTTGGCAGTGCTTCCAAAGCGAGCTGATCTTTGAAGCGGCGGGCGAGTTGGTCGCTGACTAGGGCTTTGGCTTTAGGGCTCATGGCCTGCCGCCGCTGCAAAAACTCGCGTACGGTAGCAAAGTCGTCGGGGGAGAGGCGGGTGATATCCACTAGGGCTAGCAGGTCTTTGCCGATCGCCTGCGATCGCTCCGGTACCTGAATCTCGCCGTGGGTGACCGGGTCGGTCTGCACTACCAGCGTACCCGCCAGCCAGTCGCCCACCCGCTTCTCGGTTTTGCTCAGCAGCACGCAAAAAAAGCCGATGAAAAGAATATCGTCGATGGGGCGCAGCAGCGATCGCAGCGTCGCCTGGGGCAGCCGCTCGGGCTGGCCATCGTCGCGAATGACGCGAATTTTGGCGTAGCGCTTGCCGGGGGTCTGGCCGTACCACCAGGTTTCAAACAGGGCAAAGTAGCCGATGTAGATAAAGAAGGCGAGGACGGCGGCGATCGCCGTTATCCACAGCTGCACCGTCTCGCTCGGAATCGTCAGCAGCGTATCCATCGCCAGCAGCCGCACCAGCAAAAAGCTGTAGACCACCGCCAACCCCACTAGCCCGGTGCCTAAACATAGGTAGTCGAGGGAGAGCGCCACCGCACGACTGCCCACCCCGGCCAGCACAAACTCCAGTTCAACGCTCTCGGGGGTGCGAATGGTGACGGTGTTGAAGAGGGGCATTGGGGAAAGGGTGAGGGGGTTGGGGGTGAATGGGGGAGGACGGAGGGGGGAGTGTAAAGTTCAAAATGCAAGGTTCAAAATTTTGAATTCTCAATTTTACATTTTGCATTCATCCATTCCCCACCTCCACCCTACGGGAGGCCGATGCACGTTTACATCCCCCCATCAAGACTTGGCCCGTCATCGTGGCGCAGGGCGAGATCTAGGCCTTCGCGGCGGCTGCGCAGGTCGTAGTAGAGCACGCCTTTTACCGCCTGCCATAGAGGTAGCACAAATATGCTGCCCACCAGACTCAGCACCAGGCTGAGCACAGCGGTAATGCCGTAGACCACGCCATCGGCGGGCAGCAGCTCTAGCAAAATGCTGGGGAGGTAGTTGGTCACCGAAAGAATGGGCAGCTGAATTAAAAACGTGGCCAGAAACACGACCTGAATACGCAGAATTGAATCCTTAGTAAGCTCCCAGCTGCGGCTCATGCTGCCGCCCGCATCGGATTGGGGCTCGATAGCGAGTACCACCTCAGAGATAAACAGCCGGGAGGCGATCCAAATCAGCGCGATCAGCAAAATCCCGAGGCCAATCAGCACCCCCAGCAAAATGCCCATGACGCCGCCGACCGCTTCGTTGATCAGCGCCGATAAAATACCCGCCGTCAAGAAGCCAATGCTGCCTCCGGCAATCATCGCTAGCAGCGCCCCCGCCAGGTAAGCGGCTATGTAGGCCAGCAGCAGCAAAAAGCCCAAAAGTAAGAACTGCCCCAGGCGAGGGGCCACCTGGCGGCGGGCATCCAACGCGGTTTCGGGCTGGCTAATCAACTCTCGAAACGACAGCCTGCCGATCACGCTAGAGAGGGCATAGTACTTGGCAGAGCCGTAGAGCAGCGGCGCAAACCCCACTAGCGCCCCCACCAGGCCACCAATCACAGCGCCCACCTCATTGCCGACGCCAGCGCCGATGCCGGCCAGAATGGCGATCGCCAGACCCATGCCCACTAGACCACCCACGATCCATAGGGTCGCCAGCGCCGCCAGCTGAAAGAAGGTCTTGAACCGGTCTTTGTAGAGCCGCAGCGCCGCGCTCACTACGTCACCGGGATTGAGGGGGCCGAGCTGGCTGCCCTGCTGTGCAGATGGGGTCATCGGCTCCGTCTCCTAGAGGTTCTAAAGCGGTGTGCGTTCATTTCGAGGTTAGCCTACACTTCTCTGTAGAATGCCCGTTTTTCTGGCTTTGCTTCATGAATATTCAGCGTTGGATGGCCCGGAGAGAAGCCAGTTGGCGACAGCTCGAAACCCTGCTCACCCAGGCCGAGAAAAGTGGGCTCAGGTCGCTCTCGGCTATTCAGGTGCGGCAGATGGCCAGCCTCTATCGGTCGGTATCGGCGGATTTGGCGCGGGCCAAGGGTCAGGGCGTGGGGCAAGCCGTGATTAAAGATTTGCAGCGGCTCACCAGCCGCAGCTACAGCCAAATTTACCAGGGCTCTCGCCGCCAAGAGTGGCAGGCGCTGTGGGACTTTTGCCGCTACGGGTTTCCGGCGGTGGTGCAGCGGAGCTGGGCCTATATTGCGGTGGCTACGGGGCTGTTTGCGATCGGTGGGCTGGTGGGCTGGTGGTTTGCCTGGCAAGATCCGGCTTTTTTGACGCTGGTACTGGGCCAGGAGTTTGTCGAAGAGGTGAAAACCAGCCAGGAGCTGTGGACGGTTTCCATCATGGGCATTGAGCCTGTGGCCTCCAGCGGCATCATGATCAACAACATTGGCGTTTCCCTGCGGGCGCTGGTGGGGGGCGTCACGATGTTTATGCCTGGGGTGCCGCTGATTACGCCACCAGGGGCGTTTACGGTGTTTCTGCTGGTGTTTAACGGGGTGATGATTGGCTGCGTCGGCGTGCTGGTGGCCCAGGCCAATCTGGCCTACGACCTCTGGGCCTTTGTGTTTCCCCACGGGGCGCTGGAGCTACCGGCTATTTTTATGGCCGGGGGGGGCGGGCTGCTGCTGGCCCGAGGCATTTTGCTGCCTGGCCCCTACCGCCGCATCGATGCGCTGAAATTGTATGGTCTACAGGCGGCTCAGCTGCTCTACGGCATCATCCCCATGCTGGTTGTTGCGGGGTTAATCGAAGGGTTTTTCTCGCCCCAGACCTGGATTCCTAACGAGTTTAAATATGTTGCCGGAACAGCGATCTTCATTGCCCTGGTGAAGTACTGCTGTACTCGGCGTTTGGCGGCAAAATAGGCATCCTTTAAAGATTAGGGAACTTTAAGCGTTGTTCTGCACAAGAGCGGTGGCCAATAGCACCTTTCTCTTCGGGATCAAACCTTCCGCAATTTTCTCATGGCAAGATTTTTACATGGGTCGCCTAAATCAGCTTAAAAGTTCAAGCCAGAAACAAGTATTCGATTGGCAAACAAAAGTTGGTTTGAGATTTTGGGTAGTCTTAACGGAAAGGATGCTTTGCCTGCATATCTCAGCATCTCAAAAAGTTGACTGGCGGAAGGATAACTTGATGACCAAGGCTCTGGGAAAGACTAGCTGCGTAGCCAATGAACATTTCAAACCGTCCTACAGACCGGAAGTCGATGGACTGAGAGCGCTAGCGGTAATTGCGGTCATTATTAACCATATCAACAAAGATATACTTCCCAGTGGATATTTGGGAGTGGACATATTTTTTGTGATTTCCGGATTTGTCACCACCGCGTCTTTAACAAAACATTCCAACGAGAGTGCAGGTGATTTTTTGCTAGGGTTTTACGTTAGGCGAATTAAGCGCCTGATCCCTGCTCTGATGGTTTTTGTTTTCATTGCTGGTATTGCAATCTGCTTATTCGATCCTAATCCTGACTCATCTCTAAGTACTGGAATAGCATCACTCTTTGGTGTCTCGAATCTCTCTCTTGTTAATCAGTCAACCGATTACTTTGCCGCTTCTACAGAACTAAATGTATTTACGCATACATGGTCTTTAGGAATAGAAACACAATTTTATGTTTTGCTCCCTCTCATAGCATGCTTTACGGGGATTAATAATTTAGCGGGCAAAAAGCTGGGAAGTTTTTTCTGGGTGCTGAGCGCACTTTCCGTCGCATCTCTGATAGCTTTTATATCTCTATATCCTACGAACCAAGCTGCCAGCTATTTTCTGCCAATTACTCGCCTGTGGGAGTTAGGGGCAGGGTGCCTTTTATTTTTAGGTATAAAACATGGAAATCAGCTCATTTGTGAATTGAATAAAATTCCGCCAATGGCGATTATTATGACGATGATAGCTACCCTATGGATTCCTCTCAAATTTGCCGTTCAAGCTAAAATTGCCGTAGTCGAACTCACATTGATTCTACTTGCCTGCCTGCGACCAGGGACATTGGCCTACAGATTATTCTCAAATCATAGAATTGTTTATCTTGGCCTAATTTCTTATTCTCTTTACCTTTGGCATTGGGGCGTTCTCTCTTTGAGTCGTTGGACAATAGGTTTGCATTGGTGGTCGTTGCCAATTCAAATCATTTTAATATTATTATTATCAGTTTTATCTTATACCTACATCGAAGTACCCTTTCGTCGGGCAGAATGGCCTTTGAATAGATGGCAATTCATAGCATGCAGTGTAATCATTTCTGCAAGTGTTGCTAGTTTGTTTATCAGTCTGCTCAGAATGCCTGATTTTTCTCTTTACACAGGCCAACGCCCATCGCTTGTTGAAAAAGGCGCTGCTTCTCTTGCTAACACGTATCACTTGCAAGATACTGACTCTTTATGGGAGGGTGAGAACTGCATCATATCCGATAACTCTCAGGCCCAGGCAGGAAAACAAATAATCATTGAAAAATGTACGCTTGGTACTTTCTCAGAAGCTAAGAGAAGGGTGGTGATTTTTGGAAATTCGTTCTCTGCAGCATTTGTACAGGGTTTTGACAGCTTAGTAGCACTTGATAACTACTCAGTCACTATCACATCTGCTTGGGATGCATCACCGATAAGAGGAATGCCTAACAACGGCTCGCGAAGTGAAGCGAGCAGTTACTACTGGGACAACATCATGCCTGATCTCGTTGAACAATTGCAACCCAATGACATAGTATTCTTAGTTAATGATTTAGCATGGCTTTCTCCCCCAGAAGAGACTCCTGACTCACAAAAAAATCTAGAGCTATTGGGAATAGGGCTTGAGACATTTTCAAATCAGCTTTCAGTAAAAGGAATACACTTAGCTGTCCTGCACGGGAATCCTTTCGCCCGCGAAGCTAAATGTAAGCCAGCAACAGCCACAAAACAATGGTTTCAGCCTTTTGGCGGACTCTGCGACATGCCCAACAAAGCCGAGTCGCTTTTGCGCAGGCAGGCGCTGGATAATGTTCTCATGTCTTTAGAGAGACAAAGCAAAATATACGTTGTGGATTTATTTGATACCTTCTGTCCTAAGAAGATTTGCACGTATAACGCTGCAAACGGAGATTTGCTTTACAGGGATGAATATTCCCATCCGTCAGTTGAAGGCGCACGATTATCCGCTTCAGTAATTCACCAGGTTTTGACTTCTATATAGACTTTAAGTTCGATCTGCAATTGCCAGAAATGCCTGTGTGCAACATAATAATTCTTCAGCAGGCAAATTTGTAGGATATGCTGGCAACATCAAGATTGGCTGTCAATGATTTACATTTATCCTGTGTTGGGGTTCTGTTCAATTTCAATCATGAATGACTGAAGTCTTGAATCATTACTTCAGCAAAAACTTAAAAGAGATTAGAAGGCTCAGCTTCTCCCAGAAAGGTGATTGGGTTGTTGCTAGGTGACTTTAGCTCGTACAGGCCGTTCCATGGAAGACAGAGGCATTTAATGCTGGTGGATTCCTGTCGAACTTGAGTAGCCATTGCTAAAAGTGGTCTACTTACCAGAGCGATCGCGAAGCTTATGACTACAATAGGGCAGTATTTCGGTTGGGCTTATTGCCGCTTGCCATGTCGCCCTCACCTCCATCCCCCCCTCGCACCCTGCTCAAAACCGTTACCCAGGCCTTTCAGGCCGTGCAAGCCAAGGTTGACTTTGGCAAGCTGGCGGTCAAGCCGGGGGCTCGCGCTGCCGAGCTAGAGGTCACGGTCAACGGCAAACCCACCACTTATCCCCTACTGGGTGAGCACTACATCATGGGGCGCAGCACTTCCCAGTGCGACATTGTGGCCCCCAGCCCCATCGTCAGCCAGGTGCACGCCACCCTCACCCGCGACACCAACCGCCCCAGCCAGCCCTTCGTGATGAAGGATCGCAATTCCACCAACGGCATTTACCGGGGCAAAAAGCGGCTCACCCAGGTGGTGATGAACCACGGCGATGTCTACACCCTCGGCCCGCCGGAGCTGGAGGATGCCGTCAAGCTGCGGTTTAGCGAGCCGCCCCCCTGGTATGTCAAAACCGCCCGCTACACCCTCTATGGCTTCACCGGCCTCTCGCTGGCCGTGGGTGCCTGGATTGTCGGTGTAGAGTGGCCCAAAATACCCATGCGGCCTTTGCCCGACTCAGTGCAGGGGCCTGTAGTTGTGTTTGGCGAAGAAAATGGCACCGCAGTCCCCCTGCGCGAGCAGCACACCCAGACCCACCAAGAACTGCGCCGCATGGGCGACTTTTCGCCCTACCTGCCCCAGGCACTGATCGCGTCTGAGGACACGCGCTACTACTGGCACCTGGGGGTAGACCCCCTCGGCATT
Organism: Leptolyngbya sp. CCNP1308; assembly: GCF_034932455.1. Classification (NCBI taxonomy): domain Bacteria; kingdom Bacillati; phylum Cyanobacteriota; class Cyanophyceae; order Leptolyngbyales; family Leptolyngbyaceae; genus Leptolyngbya; species Leptolyngbya sp. CCNP1308. Next base: position 163,553 of record NZ_JAYGIH010000076.1, read on the forward strand.
GCGCGGGCTGTGCTGATCAACGTGCAGGATGGGTCGATTCGCCAGGGGGGCAGCACGATTACCCAGCAGCTGGCCCGCAGCGTCTACCGCGAGTACACCGGCACCGACGATTCGGCGGGGCGCAAGATTCGCGAGGCGATCACGGCTCTCAAGCTGGAGACGTTTTACAGCAAAAACTATCTGCTGCTCACCTACCTCAACCGGGTTTATCTGGGCGAAAACCTCTACGGCTTTGAGGATGCGGCTCAGTTTTACTTTGACAAGCCCGCCAGCGATCTCACCCTGTCGGAGGCGGCGACGCTGGTGGGTATTTTGCCTGGCCCCAACGCTTTTAACCCGGTGCAAAACTACGATGCGGCGGTGTCTTACCGCGATCGCGTCCTCGATCGCATGGTGGCTCTGGGCATGGTTAGCCAAGAAGAGGCACGGCGGGCGCGGCGATCGCGCATTGAGATCAGCCCCGATGCCACCCGCCAGCTCCAGAGCACCCGCGCCCCCTACTTCTACAGCTACGTCTTTGAAGAACTCGACAACGTGCTGGGCACCTCCCTGGCGCGGGAGGGCAACTTTTATGTGGAAACCAGCGTTGACCTAGATCTCCAGACGGCGGCAGAAGAGGCCCTCAGCCAGGATGTCGCCACCCAGGGAGCCGCCCTGGCCTATTCTCAAGGGGCGGTGGTTACCCTTGAAACCAGCACTGGGGCGATTCGCGCTCTAGTGGGGGGCGTAGACTATGCCCAGAGCCAGTTTAACCGGGCTTCCCAGGCGCTGCGCCAGCCGGGTTCGACCTTTAAGCTGTTTGCCTACGGGGCGGCCCTAGAGCAGGGCATTTCTCCGGGGCGATCGTTCTCCTGTGAACCGATGAACTGGAATGGCCAGCGGTTTGCGGGCTGCCGCTCGGGCTCAGGCCCGCTGGATATGTATGCCGGTATGGCCCGCTCTGAGAATGTGGTGGCGCTACGCATTGCCCAGGAGGCGGGGCTGCGCAACGTTATTAACGTCGCCCAGCGCTTGGGCATTGAGTCTGAGCTGGTGGCCTCGCCGGGCCTCACCCTGGGCGAAAGTGTAGTCACCCCGCTAGAACTCACCGGCTCCTTTGCCGCCGTGGGCAACGACGGCGTGTGGAACCGGCCCCACGGCATTTTGCGGGTGCTCGACAGCAGCGACTGTACCGACCCTAACGACATCAACACCTGCCGCGTCATCTACGAGTTTGGCCAGGCCGGAGACGCCGATCGCCAAGCTATTGACCCTAGCATTGCCAGCACCCTGACGGGGCTGATGCAGGGTGTGGTGCAGGGGGGCACGGGTCGCAGCGCCTTTTTGGGCCTGGGGGAAGCGGGTAAGACCGGCACCACTGACGACAACCGCGACCTCTGGTTTGTGGGCTTTGTGCCTGGTCGCGATCTGACTACGGGCGTTTGGCTGGGCAACGATGACAACACCTCAACGGCGGGCAGCAGCGGCCAGGCGGCGGCGGTGTGGGGCAACTACATGCGCCAGGTGGTGCAGTAGCGGCTAGTGGTTGGTCAGTAGGCTCAAATATTACTTGACTAGGCCCAGAGGCTACTCGACTGGGCTTAGGAATTACTCGACTAAGCTCTGAGACTACTCAGCTAGGTTCAGAGACTGCTCGACTAAGCCCAAAGGGTGCTTGCACCAAGCTCAGAACTTGCTCGACTAAGCTCGGAGACTACTCAGCTAGGTTTAGAAACTACTCGACTAGACTCGCAGAGCGCTTGCACTAGGTTCAGAGACTACTCAGCTAGATTTAGAGACTACTCACCTAGGTAAGGGGATCCCCCGGTTTCTCGTGGTCTTAGTGCTACGCGTCACCTCCTTATAGCTATAGCCACTTAGGTTAGGACGCGGCTTGCTTGAGGACGGCCTCAATGGCAGCCCGCAGACCATCATCATGAGGAAGGGCTTTTCGAATCCGGCTTTTCAACCACCCCCAGCACTTTTCA
>NZ_JAYGIH010000077.1:0-143719 GCF_034932455.1 Leptolyngbya sp. CCNP1308
AGAAGCTAGAGAATCACATTGGTGCGATCTGGACGTTCATCCACGACTACAATCGCCGCGTCAGAGAGAAGTTGGCAGAACGGGAATCGCCTACGTTTTCCTCTGTCCTTTACTAAAGTGCACTACCCTCTGGGGAAAGAGATAGTCCGGCGGGGACGAGAGAGATTAAGTCGGTAGATTTTATCCATGGCTGGGGAGCGATCGCCACCACCCCCGGCAAAGGGCTAAAGCTTCCTCCTGACTGCGGCACACCACCGGGTAGTCGAGCTGAGGGCGATTCAAAATAAACAGAGCAATGTCTAGCTGATCGGCGGCCGCGCGCTTGGTATCTTCTCCCCCCGGCGCACCAGAGGCCTTGGTAATGACTTGAGTAACGCCCCACTGCCCCCAGAGGGCGTATTCTAGCTCGGCAGTAATGGGGGGACGCAGGGCGATCAGGCGATCGGGGGTAAAGCCTGCTGCTAAGGCAGCGTCCAGCGCTACCGGCGAGGGCAAAATGCGGGCGAACAGGGTGGCCTGGGCCTGCCAGGGGGTGAAATGGTGCAGCCAGCGATAGCCAAGGGTAAGCAATGTCCGCTGTTCTAGCAAAATCTTAGGGGTGAGCACCGCATGGAGGTCATCTATATATTGAATGCGCCCGCTAGAAGAGGCTTTTTCTAGCGCAGGACGTTCGTAGCGCCAGTAGGGAAGGGTGAGGGTCTGGGCAGCGGCGATCGCCCCCTTTGAAATCTCTACCGCAAAGGGATGCGACACATCCAGCACCGCCCCAATGTGCTGAGCCTGAATAAACGCCCCCAGCGACGCCACATCTAACCCACCGACTAGAACCTTTAGATAGGTACTCTTTTGATAAGCGTGTCGCGCGGCTGCCGTCGTCACCGTAACCACACAGGGAATCTGCTCTACGGCCAAGGCTGCGGCTAACTCCACCGTCTCCCCTGTCCCGCCAATCACCCATAGGACTGTCCCCCGATTGTCCACAAATTCCCCTCCATCTCGTGTGTTTCTCCCAAGACGCAAAAATGCGTCTCTCTATACTCTTCGCTTCAAAAAAATGAAGCAGACCTGTGGGTCTGTCCCTACACTCTGCTACCCTTTCCCTCATGATCTGCCTAGCCCGGCCATGAACCAACTGCTGCTGATTCCTATTGTTGCGTTTGCTAAGCTGCTAACTCTGGCCTTGCAAGTATCGGGTCGGGGGTCGGGCACTGCACTGCCGGGCTACCTAGTCGGGCGCTACTTCCCCTTTGTACTAGAAGCCTTGGTCAGCCAAATTCCGGTTGTGGTAGCTATTACTGGCACCAACGGCAAAACCACCAGTCAGACCATGCTCAGCGCCGTGCTTGACCAAGTGCCGCAGGCTAAGGTGCTGCGCAACAAAGCTGGGGCCAACCTCAGCCAGGGTATTTTGTCAGAGCTGCTTAAGCAAAGCAATGCCGTTGGCCGCCTCGATTGCACCCATGCGGTGCTCGAAGTAGAAGAGGCCACCCTGCCCCGCATTGCTAGGCTAATCAAACCCAATATCATCGCCGTTACCAATCTCTACCGCGACCAGCTCGATGCCTACGGCGAAATCGATCGCACCGAAAAGCTGATTCGCGATGGCATTGCCCAGTGCCCCACTGCCGCCGTGGTCGTCAATGGCGACGATCCCCGCACCGCTCGCCTTACCCAGGGGCTAGGGAACGCCACCTACTTTATGTCCCTTGCCCCAGAGTACGCCCGGTTTTTGCCCTACGAGGGCCAGCTCAACCACCGCGTCCCTGGCAGTCAGGGGCTGGAGGCGACGAATATCCACATCAACGAAGACCTGACCACCGATTTTTCCATTCAGGGGCAAATTAATCATGAAACGGTGCACTTGCCCCAGGCCAAGACGGTGTCGCCAGGGTTCTTTCATGTGTACAACGCGCTGACGGCGATCGCGATCGCCAACCTCCTGGGTATAGACGGAGCCACTGCGATCGCCGGGCTCAAAACCTTCAAACCAGCCTTTGGCCGAGGCGAAATCCTCACCCGTCAGCGGGGCGATAAACAGGTCAACTATCGTCTGCTGCTAGTCAAAAATCCCGCCAGTTTTAGCCTCAGCCTAGAACTGCTGCGCAATATCCCTGCCCTTAAGCTCATTCTGGCCATCAACGACAACACCGCCGACGGCAAAGACGTATCCTGGCTGTGGGATAGCGAACTAGAACGGCTCAACCAGACAGATATTGACTGGATTCTCTGCACTGGCATTCGCGCCAAAGATATGGCAGTGCGGCTCAAATACGCCTTGGATGCTCCCCCCGGTCCTATCCCCACCGACGAATCAATCCGCCAGGCGATCGATTTATCTTTTGACAAAGCCAATACCGGCGACACAGTCTTTGTCCTGCCCACTTACACCGCCATGCTCGAATTCCGCAAACTGATGGGCAAAACGTTGGATGTGGTCTAGTCCATCCAAAATCCAAAATTGCCAAGCCAAAATTCTCTCCAGGGCAGACACCTAGGTCTGCCCCTACCCCTCCCCATCTCCCCCACCATCCCCCATGCCTTACGCTCTCACCCTCACCCACCTCTACCCCGACTATCTCAACCTCTACGGCGACATCGGCAACCTGATCGTGCTGCGCCGTCGCTGCCAGTGGATGGGCATTGACTGCACGGTTAACGCCCTGACGATGGGAGAGATAGCGCAAAGTGGCCAGACCGATCTTTATTTCATGGGAGGTGGCCAAGATACTGACCAGGTAGCCGTGGTCAACGATTTTCATCAGCTCAAGCAAGCGGCCATCCGGGCCGATACCGAGGCTGGGGTAGTCTTCTTGGGTGTGTGCGGTGGCTATCAGCTGATGGGCAACACCTTTCTCATGGGCAGTGGTGAAGAAACTCAGGGTTTGGGCATTATTAACGTCAACACCTGTGCGCCCGGCACTGAGGTCAAGCAGCGGTGCATCGGCAACCTAATTGTCGAAATTAATCCTGCCACCTACGCAGAAATGCAGGCGATGTACACCACTTCCCGCAACATTCCTCGAACCCTAGTGGGGTTTGAAAACCATTCAGGCCAAACATACCTAAGCGACGGTGTACAGCCCTTGGCCAAAACCATCGCCGGGTTTGGCAACAATGCCACCGCCGAGTACGAGGGCGCGCGCTACAAAAACGTGTTCGGCAGCTACATGCACGGGTCGCTGCTGCCCAAAAATCCGCATTTTGCCGACTATCTGATTGGGTTAGCCCTACGCCGCAAGTATGCCGACACCAGCCTCACCCTTCCCACTCTGGCTGACACCGAAGAATTTGCTGCCCACGAGTCTGTTATTCATCGCTATGGCTAACCCTCAGCGATGAAGGCAATCCCCAAGATACTGGTCGGCCAACGAAAAAGTCCGTGGCTGGCGGTCAACTTGTCGGCGGCGCTGCCCGGTATGGGGCAAATTTACGATGGTGCGATCGCCCGGGGTCTATTCATCGCCGCCGCTCACCTAGGGCTCGTCGTCTTCATCTTTTGGTCAATCTTTGCCCCTAGGGGCAACACCCTGCGGGGGCTGATCACCCTCATGCCATTGCTCAGTCTCTATATATTTAACTTGTGGGATAGCCACCATGTTGCTAAGCAGGGTATTACCCTCAACGAGTTCAGCCCGCTGCGCTACCAATCCAGCGATCCTTGGTACCCCGTATTTCTCTCCCAGATATTGCCGGGATTAGGGCACCTGTTTTTACAACAGGCCACCGCAGGGGGAATGCTGCTAATCTTGGGCATTCTTACGGCCTACCTAGCCAACTTCAACCCAGCTCTGCTGCCCATACCGCCCATAATTTGGGCAGTGGGTTGCGGACTAGTCTACCGATCTGCTCCCGCCCGTCAGCGTCAGTGGAGCTGGTTAGGAGGCCTGCTTGTGGCGGTACTGATCACCCGTTTGGCAATCAGCTCGATCCCGTTTATTGTGCCGCAGAAGGTGGTGCAGTGCATTGTGCCCAGCGAGTCGATGCTGCCTACACTGGAGGTGCGCGATCGCATCTTCGTCCGCCCGCGCCCGTTTGAGTATCCCTTGGCAGCGGGCGACATCATTGTCTTTTCCAACCCAGAGCGCACTCCAATTGACCAGGCTGGAGAACTCAAGAATTTGATGGTAAAGCGGGTTGTTGCCCTATCGGGCCAGCAGGTAGAAATACGCGATGGTCAGGTATGGCTAGATGGCCTCCCCTTAGTCGAGTCCCACCTGACCGAGCCCATCCGATACCAGTGGGGGCCGCAGACGGTGCCCCCCGCCCACCTGTTTGTCCTTGGAGACAATCGCAACAACAGTCGAGATTCCCACGTGTGGGGATTCTTGCCCCAAGCTCACGTGGTGGGCCAAGCCTACAAAATCTATTGGCCACCCCAACGGGTACAGCCTCTGCTTTAGCTAGCACTCTTCCATAGGCAGTTGTTTGTTCACAGCAAATTTAATTTTCTATTGTCTCAACTTTTCTAGAGTTAGCCCAGTCTCCCACCGGGGTACTTTAAGGCTGATCTAACCCAAAAAGGTCAGACTTAAATAGCTCCGACTACATTTATGGGGTTTTCACACGCTGACGATTTGACTTCATCGACTGCTCATACTCATAGTCCGGGTCAGGGCTAAGCTAGCCACTAAGCGAGACTAAGGCAAAGCATAACCGTGTTTATCGTCGCTATAGAGAAAGGCCTAGGTCATCTCAAGCACGCTGATTACATCCTGACAGCGTTTTTACCCGTCCCAAAGTGCACAACTTCATGTTCAAGTTAAAAACTTGTTAATGCACCGCAGATAGCAGGTAGAGCGTAAAGGTCTGACGTAAGCTACGGTAAGAATACTTAAACCGAAGATTCGTCCGGCCTTAACTTAGTCCCTATCCCTACGGCAAAACAAAATTTCCTACTAAAAAATGAGGATTCTAACGTGACATAGCCGTGTTCCTACAGGCTGCAAATCAGTTGAGTAATAACTCAGCTTCCGTAAGTTGAGTGGTTGGTTTGATAAGGCCAGAACTTCCTAGTTTTATTAATTCCTAGAGGGTTTATGAAAGCAGTTATATTAGCTGGTGGTTTAGGTACTCGCCTGAGTGAAGAAACCAGCGTTAAGCCTAAGCCTATGGTTGAAGTTGGAGGATATCCAATCCTCTGGCACATTATGAAAATTTATTCTGCCCACGGCATCAACGATTTTGTCGTTTGTTGTGGCTACAAGGGGTACGTGATCAAAGAGTATTTTGCCAACTACTTTTTGCACATGTCTGATGTAACCTTTGACCTCCGCTACAATCAAATGAATGTGCACACAGGCAATGCCGAGCCCTGGAAAGTGACCCTAGTAGATACTGGCGAAAACACCATGACCGGAGGCCGTTTGAAGCGAGTGCGGGAATACGTTGGCAATGAGCCTTTTTGCTTTACCTACGGGGATGGAGTTGCCGACGTCAACATTACTGAACTAATCGAATTTCACAAGCAGCAAAAGACCTTGGCTACCCTGACAGCGGTGCAACCTCCCGGGCGCTTTGGAGCGATCGCCCTCCACGAAGGCCAAACTATCATTGAATCCTTTGCCGAGAAGGCCGATGGCGATGGCGCTTACATCAACGCTGGCTACTTTGTGCTAGATCCTCAAGTGATCGACTTCATTGCCGACGACACGGTGATGTGGGAGCACGAGCCGATGCGGAAATTAGCTTCTATGGGTCAGCTGTCGGCCTTCCGTCATGACGGTTTCTGGCAGCCGATGGACAGCCTGCGCGACAAAAATATGCTGGTCGATCTGTGGCAAGCTGGCAAAGCTCCTTGGAAAGTTTGGTAGTTTCTAAATGCTAATCTGCCTAGTTTGCTAGGCCCCAAAATAACAGCATTTATCCAGCCTGACTTTTAATTCATTCCCTTGATTTGCCTGGGAGCATTGGCATGATTTTTGAAGAAACACCCCTGTCAGGAGCCTTTACGGTTTCCCTAGATAAACGGGGAGATGATCGCGGCTTTTTCTCCAGAGCGTATTGCACCCAGGAGTTTGAAAGCCAGGGGCTAAAGCCGGTTGGCATTCAGTGTAATCTGGCTTCAAATTACCTCAAGGGAACGCTGCGCGGCCTGCATTACCAGGTGCCTCCGGCGGCGGAAGCCAAGTTTTTTCGCTGCATCAGCGGAGCTAACTACCACGTCATTGTGGATATGAGGTCAGAGTCTCCCACCTATCTGAAGCACTTCGGCGTTGAGCTGTCAGCGGAAAACCGCCTGGGTCTGTACGTGCCAGAGCTATTTGCCCATGGCTATCAGGCTTTGACAGATGGCTCAGAGGCGTTTTACATGGTCAGTGAGTACTACACCCCTGGCTGTGAGCGCGGCCTGCGCTATGACGACCCGGCCCTCAACATTCGCTGGCCCTTGCCGGTGACCACCATCTCCGACAAAGATACCGCCTGGCCCCTGCTGCCCAGTCTACTCACCATCTAACCCGAGGTCTTTTCTATGATCATTGTTGATACAGCGCTCAAGGCGCGTCATGAAGCCGGTAACCCAGTGCGCGTTGGTCTTTTGGGGGCAGGGTTTATGGGGCGCGGGGTGATTAACCAGATTGTTAACTACACCCCCGGTATGGTGCTCACCGCGATCGCCAACCGCACCGTAGACACCGCCGTCGAGGCCTACGCTAAATTCGGCGTAGAGAATGTCAAGGTCGTGTCCACCCTCGGCGATATGGAAGATGCGATCGCCCGAGGCTATTCCGTCGTCACCGACGACCCGACCCTACTCTGCCAATCCGAGAACATCGATGTTCTGATCGAGGCGACGGGCCATGTGGAGTATGGTGCTCGGGTAACCTTGGCTGCGATCGAGCACAAGAAACCCATGGTGCTGATGAACGCCGAACTCGACGGCACCGTTGGCCCGATTCTCAAGGTCTACGCCGACCGGGCTGGAGTGATTATCACCGGCTGCGACGGCGACCAGCCCGGCGTGCAGCTCAACCTCTATCGCTTCGTCAAGAGCATTGGTCTCAACCCCCTGGTCTGCGGCAATATCAAGGGCCTGCAAGACCGCTACCGCAACCCTACCACCCAGGAGAGCTTTGCCAAGCAGTGGGGCCAGACCGCTCACATGGTAACCAGCTTTGCCGATGGCACCAAAATCTCCTTTGAGCAGGCCATTGTCGCCAACGCCACCGGCATGAAAGTGGCCCAGCGGGGCATGCTGGGCTACCACTCCAAGGGCCACGTCGATGACATGCTCGATCTGTACGATATTGAGCAGATTGAGTCCCTCGGCGGCATTGTGGACTATGTGGTGGGGCCAAAGCCGAGCCCCGGCGTATTTGTCTATGCCACCTGCAACGAGCCGACTCAGGCCCACTACCTCAATTACGGCAAGCTGGGGGAAGGCCCGCTCTACAGCTTCTACGTGCCCTATCATCTGACCGTCTTTGAAGTACCTTTGTCAGCCGCTCGGGTAGTTCTGCTGAACGACGTTGTCATCGCGCCCCTGGGTGCCCCGGTCGTAGACGTGATCACCACCGCCAAGATCGATCTTGAGGCTGGTCAAACCCTGGATGGCCTGGGCGGCTACCACACCTACGGCCAGTGTGAAAACGCCGACATCGTGAACCAGGACAATCTTCTACCCATGGGTCTAGCCGAGGGCTGTCGCCTCAAGCGCCCTGTCGCCAAAGATCACGTCCTCACCTACGACGATGTGGAAATTCCGGCCGACAGCGTTGCCCATCGGCTGCGGGCTGAGCAAAACGCCTACTTTGCCAAGGCTAAGGTAGCCGCAGCGGTGTAGCTGGTTGTAATCACCTTTGTCAGCGGAGTTTTGCCCCATGCCCACGGCAACCGGCGGCTGGGCGAGGGCACCCAATGGGGGTGTCCTCTTGCCCATGCTTCATCTAGCCCATCTCTAATTTCTATAAGGAAACTGTAATGGTTCAAGCACCGAGTCTAGCCTCTTTAAATACAGCGGAAGACGTTGTCCAAGCTGACCTAACCTATATCTGCGATCACCTATCCGAAGAATTTGCCACCCTGTCGGGCAAAAATCTATTGATTACCGGCGGTGCTGGGTTTTTGGGCTACTACCTGGTGCAGTCTGTGCTGCACTGGAATGAAGTTAATGCCACCGCTAAGCCCATTCACCTGACCATCTACGACAACTACATCCGGGGCATCCCCGAGTGGTTGACCGACCTGTCGGGGAACCCCCACTTGGAACTGGTTAAGCACGACATCACCAACCCTCTGCCCGAGAATATTGGTGATTTCCAGTTCATCATTCACGCGGCCTCGATCGCATCGCCAACCTTCTACCGCAAGTATCCCATCGAAACGATGGATGCTAACGTCAACGGTCTACGCTACCTGCTGGAGTACTGCCTCCAGCAAAAAGCCAAGGGCAATCCCGTAGAAGGGTTCTTGTTCTATTCCACCAGCGAAATCTACGGCGACCCCAGCCCCGAGAACATCCCCACCCCCGAGACCTATCGCGGCAATGTGTCCTGCACCGGGCCTCGCGCCTGCTATGACGAGTCGAAGCGCTACGGCGAAACCCTGTGCGTCAACTTTGCCATGCAGCACGAGCTGCCCATTAAAACCGCGCGCCCCTTTAACAACTACGGACCTGGCCTAAAAATTACCGATCGCCGAGTGTTGCCCGACTTTGCCCGCGACATTTTCAATGGTCGCGACATCGTTATGCTGTCGGATGGCGCTCCTACCCGCACCTTCTGCTACATTGCCGATGCGATTGTGGGCTACTACAAAATCCTGGTGAAGGGTCACCCCGGCGAAGCCTACAACATTGGTGTTGAAACCCCCGAAATCTCGATGGCCAATCTGGCGGAGCGGGTTGTTGAGATTGCCCGTGACCAGTTCGACTACGACGGTCAAGTCGTGCGCCAGACCAGCGCCGACCAAGACTACCTGATCGACAACCCCAACCGCCGCTGCCCCATTATCGACAAGGCCCGCGATCACCTGGGTTACAACCCCAGCATCGCCATTGACGAAGGGCTGAAGCGCACCATGATTTGGTATTCCGGCAATCGTGAAGCAGAGGACGCATAAATGAAAGTATCTGTTGTTGGAACGGGCTACGTCGGCCTCGTGTCGGGCACCTGCCTGGCGGAGAAAGGCCACGAGGTCGTCTGCGTAGACATTGACCAGGCCAAGGTTGACCAGATCAACCAGGGCATTCCCCCGATTTACGAGGCTGGCCTAGAGGACATGCTCAAGGCCAACGTGGGTACCCGACTGCGGGCTACCACCGACCTGCGCACGGCGGTGATGGAATCGCAAATTTCGTTAATTGCCGTAGGTACCCCCTTTCGGGGCGATGAAATCGACCTGCGATTCATTGAAACCGTCGCCCGCCAGATTGGCGAAGTGCTGAAGGATAAGGCTGACTACCACGTAGTCGTGGTCAAGAGCACCGTGGTGCCCGGCACCACCGACGAAGTTGTGCTCTCCATTCTGGAAGAGGCGTCTGGCAAAAAGGCTGGGGCTGACTTTGGCGTCGGCATGAACCCCGAATTCCTCAAGGAAGGCGAGGCGATTCCCGACTTCATGTACCCCGATCGCATCGTGCTGGGCGGCATTGACGATCGCACCTTGACCGTGATGCGGGAAATGTACAGTCCGTTCGAGGGGGTTGATCAACTCGAAACCAACTGTAAGACCGCCGAAATGATCAAGTACACCGCCAACTCCCTGCTGGCGACAATGATTTCCTTTGCCAACGAAATCGGCAACCTCTGCGCCGCCGTCGGCGGGGTAGACGTGATGGAAGTCACCAAGGGAGTCCATCTCGATAAGCGCCTCACCCCAATTCTGCCCAGTGGCGAGCGCATCGTTCCCACCTTTACTACCTATATTGAGGCGGGCTGCGGCTTTGGCGGCAGCTGCTTCCCTAAAGATGTGAAGGCGCTTAACGCCTACGGGGCCAAGAAGGGCATGCCGATGCAGCTGCTCAACGCTGTAATCGATGTCAACGCCGTGCAGTACAAGCAGGTGATGACTCGCCTCGCCAAGCATTTCCCCAACCTGGATGCAGTGCGGGTGGCGGTTTTGGGCCTGGCCTTCAAGCCCGGTACCGATGATATGCGCGAGTCGCCTGCCATCCCCATTGTGCAGGAGCTGCTGGCGGGGTCGGCTAAGGTGAAAGCCTTTGACCCCGTAGCCACCCACGAAGCCCAGAAGATCTTTGAAAACCAGCCCATTCAGTACTGCGACACCCTGGCCGAAACCGTTCAGGATGTGGATGTGGTGCTGCTACTCACCCGTTGGAATGATTTCAAAGCTCTGCCGGAACTGCTGGCGGGGGTGGCTAACCCACCTCTGGTGATTGACGGTCGCCGCATGCTCGACAAGCACGCCTTTGCCCGCTACGAGGGGATCGGTCTGTAGGATTACGGCTGACTGAGTTTGCGCTCAGCCTCAACCAATCTCTACCGCAGAGCAAGAACTACAGGTACCGGGTCAGATTGACTCGGTACCGTTCTTTTTTGGTAACGGCTACGTCGCCAATTTCGAGTCGCCCCTTGCCGCGAATGGCGACCAGATCACCTGAGGCCAGGGTGTGGCTGGGTTGGGTAATCGGCTTCCAGTTGACGCGCACATCGCCGCTGTTGATCAGATCGGCCATTTTGCTGCGCGACATGCCAAACCCGGCGGAGGCGACGGCGTCGAGCCGCAGGGAGGCTTCGACGGTGGTGAGATCTTTTTTCTGCGGAGGGCGCACCCGTAGCTGATCCCACTCTAGGGGCTGGGTTTTGACGGGGACAGAGCGCACCTGAGTGAGCGCCTCGGTGAGAAATTCTGCCAGTTCGGGCATGACGATCGCCTGGGCACCGCGCTCGCCCAGCACAATGATGTCGCCCACTTTTTCGCGATGGAGGCCGGTACCCAGCAGTGCGCCTAAAAAGTCTTGGTGATTGGCGGGGTCAAACATAAAGTTGCCTCCCACCGTCAGCAGCGCCAGAGGAATCTGGCTGGGGTCGAGGGGGATGTCGGCTCGGGCGATCGCTAGCCGCTGCCGCTCGGCTTGGGGATAGCCACCCCAGGCCAGGCTGTGAACATCGGTTAAGCGCTGGAGCAGTGCTTTGGCCTCGATCTGATCTGGGGGTGACAGAAAATCGGTGACGACAACATCCCAGGTTTTAATGGCCTGCTCGGCCTGATCTAGGATGCGGGCTAGGCAGTCGCGGTTTTCTGTGGATTTGAGCAGATCATCCTTAGGCAGCATGGGCAAAGGTTCGCAAAGGTAGGTCTGCCTAGCCCCAGAGTTTGAACTCATAGAGCGAGGCTTTTTCTGACTCTACCTTACCGGCAGGGGTGGGGGCTAATCCCTAGGGGAGGGGTAGGAAGCTGCACACCTGGAGCGCGGCCTAGGGGCTTTCCAGCGACGCGGTTGATCGCGGGCAGTCAGTTGGCGATCGCCTCAATCACCTCCTTGCGCTTGGCATAGATGCTCTTGAGATGGCGCTTCACGGTATTGACGGTAATGTAAAGCTCCTGGGCAATTTCGTCGTAGGTGCGATTGGCCCGCCGCAGTACCCACACCGCGCGCTCACGGGGAGTGAGGTTGTACTGGATCGCCTCAAGCATGGCAGAGGCGTGGGCCGAGCGGGTCTTATTTTCTAGGGAAACCAGTAAATAGGCTTGGGCCGTGGCGGGCAGATCGAGCCACTGGATGCGGGCCCGAATTTGGTGGCCAGAGCGCGATGTCAGCTCTTGGGTGAGCACCAGCAGGGTATCGGGATAAAACTCACGGCTTTCTAATAGGTGCACGCACATGGCTTTGAGACTGGCCGGCACGGGGCTGTTGCCGTCGCTGAGGTCGCGGCAGAGGACTCTGCCTTTCTGATTACTGTGCACACAGGTGCCGTCTTCGGTCAGCACTAAAATGCCGTCAACAAAGCCTTCGAGCACGGCGCTAAGCAGGGGTAAATTGGCATTGTTCTCCTGGGTCGGTTCGGGGGCAATAAAACGAGAATTAGAAAGGGTGGTGGATGAACTCATAGTGACCATGGGGCTACCTGGTTGAAAACACAACAGAGTTAAAGGAGTCATCCGGAAACACAGCTTGTTAATTTGCGCTTGAAGGTCTAGCGCTTGAACTTGCGATGAAGAGAACCTCACTCTAGAGGAAGAGATCTCCGCACACGGAGGACAGTTTTCTAAGTGGTTTCTACAGGGTTGCGGCGGCGACGACGGCCAATCGCCGCCGTAAGGCGCTTAAAACTGACAGATTCTTCACCTAAATGAAGTGCTGTTCTGGAAAGTTTGGCAAGTTTCTATGGAGATTTACTGACTTTTCTATGTCAATGTACTGACGCATAGAAACGGCTTGCAGGATTTTAAGGTCTTGTCGTGGGCGCTGCCTCGAAGTGTCCATAAGCCAGTAAACAGCGCTGGCTCAACGGCTAATGGAGCACTTTGCTCGAGCGCCTGCATAAACCGCTAGACCAGTAACGGAGTCTGGTTATGGGGTTGAAAAAATAAGCGCTTGTCTATACTGTTATGGGCATTCTATTGGGCCAAGGGCCATAGCAGCGAGTATGATATCGGCCAACCTACGACTGTTGCAGCGTTTGCGAGGGAATATGATTGCCGCTGCGATCGCACTCCCCCTTCTTTATCCAAGCGCAGGCTACGCTCAGAACGCACCGCCCGCTGCGGCAGAGGCTGCTCTCAACCAGGGGTTGGCCCTCGTTCAGCAGGGGCAAATCGACGGTGCTCTGGCTCAGTTTCAGCAGGCCGCAACCCTCGACCCCACCCTGGCCGCTGCTCACTACAACATTGGCCTAGCTCTGCGCCAAAAGGGTGAGCTTCAGGAGGCCGCCTCTGCCTTCTGGGCGGCGATTCGAGCCGATCCGCAGTTTGCTTTGGCCTACGCCAATTTAGGCGGTGCCCTAATCGAGGGCAACAACCTCGACCAGGCCGAACAGTATTTGCAGCGGGCGATCGCGATTCAGCCCGATTTAGGCAATGCCCACTACAACCTGGGCCTCGTCTATCAATCCCAAGGGCGCTTTCCCGAAGCCTTAGCCGCCTTTGAACAGGCCGGACAGTTCAGCCCAAATGCCCCTGAGTCTTTCTTGCAGCGGGGGATCATTTACCTGCAAACGGAGAGCAATGCCGAAGCCGAGGCTGTGCTACAACAGGCCCTGGCCCTTCAGCCCCGCTACGCCCAGGCCCACTACAATTTAGGGATTGCCCGGTTTAACCAGGGTCAAACCGAAACCGCTCTCAACTCGTTTCGCACGGCGACTCAAATCAACGGTGGCTATGCCGATGCCTACTACAGCGCAGGGTTAGCGTTCATTCAGCTCGGTCGTTTTGATGAAGCCCGTACCGTACTGGAGTACGCCAAGAACCTCTACATCACCATGGGTAACCCGACCTGGGCAGCTAAAGCCCAGAGTCATTTGGGGCAGCTTCCAGAGAGCTGATCGCTTCAAAGGCGTTCTGAGGAGGGATGCCCCCTAACCCCTCACTGACACCGAACAGCAAAAGGCCCTCTGCAATCTAACGCCTTACGTCTAACGAAACTTGAGCTTGCGAGAGGCGTAGAGGCACATTTTTAGCAAAATTAGCCCTTCTCTGACGTGGGCGATGTTCGAGCTGCCATAGGTGCGGGGCTGGTAGCGAATCGGCACTTCCACAATGTGGAGGTTGAGTTTGGCGGCCCCAAACAGCAGGTCAAAATCCCCAAAGGGGTCAAAGTCGCCAAAGTAGCTGCGTCCGGCGGCAATGCGCTGGTAGTCGCGCCGCCATAATACTTTGGTGCCGCAAAGGGTGTCTTTCAGCGGCTGCTCCAGCAAAAACGAAAACAGCAGGGCAAAGATTTTGTTAGCCACCATATTCAGCCAGGGCATGGCGGTCTTAGAGCGGGGGTAAACCAACCGGGATCCGTTGGCAAATTCTCCCCGCCCTGAGGCCAGCACCTCGACAAAGTGGGGCAAATCTTCGGGGGGAACGGTCAGGTCGGCATCGAGAATGAGTAGAATGTCGCCGCTAGCCTGATCGAACCCGAGCCGCACCGCATCTGCTTTGCCCCGTCCCGTCTGCTGGAATGCCTTTAGGGTGAAAGGCCCTCGGTAGGTCTGCACCAGTTCCTGAATGGCTGGCCAGGTTTGGTCGCGGGAATGACCTTCAACAAAGATAACTTCGGTATGGGCACCGAGTTGGGGCAGCCGAGCCACGGCAGCGGCAATATTCCCAGCCTCGTTGCGGGCGGGGATGATCACCGAACAGGTCGGCGGCTCTGCACTGGGAACGGATTGAGGCCGCGCCACAACAAAGGTGGTCAGGCACAGGTGCTTGACCACGGGCAGGGGCGCTAAATAACGGTTCACCAAGCCTGCTATCCAAGGCACAAACTTGGGCCAGAGAAACCGATTGCCCCGCTGCAGGGGGCGGTAGCCGGTGATGGTGAGCAGGTTGGCCACATCATCCATGCTGAGCCAGTTTTGGGGGGGCTGGGGCCGGCGCTGCCCTATATGTTCAGCTAGGCCCAGCAGAGGCTCCCAAAGATGGCTGTGGAAGGTAAGAATCAGGCGGGTGTGGGGTTGGCAGAAGGGCTGCAACCGCTGGAGCACAGCCTGGATGTCGCCCAGATAGCCGAGCACCCCAGACAGCAGAATGTAGTCAAACTGGCGGTGCTCTGGGGACAGTTGGGAGGGCGCGATCGCCTCGGCATCTAGCGTGTAAAAGGCGAGCGCAGGATATTTCTGGCGAGCGATCGCCGTCACCGCTGGAGCAAAGTCAATACCTACCCCAATCGCTGGAGCCGTGGAATGGAGTAAATCGCCAGTACCGCAGCCGATTTCTAGCACGCGGCTGCCGGGCGGAATAATGAATTGATGAAGCCGAGCCAGATCGTTGTAGTAGTAGCGGTTGCGACGACTCCAGCGGTCTAGCTCGGGAGCAATGCGATCAAAATAGGCCCGGATGTCTTGCTTGAAGTCTTGCTTGGGGGCCTCAAGCAAAGCAGTGGAATGGGCTTGAATCACAGACGGTTAGGACTTCTTGAGGGGCTCAGCGGCATCATCCCGCTCAATGTAAAGGAATAAAAAGGCCATGGCAACAGCGGGGAAAACAATTCCCACCAAAGGAACCAGAATAGAGGGTAAGAATGCAGCTGGCATAGGGTTTCTACCTCAATAGCAACATCACAGCGTTGAGCATAAGACTACTGCGAATCGGCGATCTGTATGTCTATTTTGTTACAAACTTTCTCACTCGGCGGGGTCTCCTCCTCCTGGAGCAGGCGACTGTGCCACCAGGCCTGGGTTTCGCGATCGAGCTTGGCGGTGTAGAGCGTAGTGACAAACGCCTGAGCCCCGTAGCCCTGGCCGACAATTTCGACGCAGTAGGAGGGTGACTTGCGAGTGGCCATATCGGGCACAAACTGCTTGCCAATGCGCCGCCAGCTCGGTTCTTTGCCCCGCCACTGAATGCGACAGCAGGGCCAGGGCAGCTGGTCGCGATCGAACAGGCGGCAGCAGGGGCCGACCACGCGATAGGTCAGGTGCGCCCCTGGGCTTTGAAAAACGTGGCCCGTAGGCCAGGGATGCTCTGAGGAGGGCGGCAGGGACGGTATCATAACAGCATGTAACAACTGGCCAATGTTGAAGTAGTCTACGGGATTTTCTATGGCTGAGCCAATTACTCCAGTGGTGAGCGATCGCATCTGCAAGCACATGAACGACGACCACACCGAAGCGGTGCTGCTCTATGCCACCGCCTACGGCAACCAGCCCACCGCCACCGCTGCCGTGATGGAATCTGTGGATCCTGAGGGTATGACCCTAGCGGTGACCGTCGATGGCGACCAAACTGCTGTGCGTGTCCCCTTCGATCACACCCTAGAGGGGGCCGAAGACGCCCACCACACCCTAGTTGCCATGCTCAAACAGGCCAAGGCCAGAGCTTAATCCGGTATCACAGCCATGAGCGTTTCTATTCAATTTTTGCCCGATGGCGTCACCATCGACGCCGAGGTGGGGGAGCCTCTGCTGGCGGTGGCCGATCGCGCCGGGGTGAGCATTCCCACCGGCTGCCTCATGGGGTCGTGCCACGCCTGCGAAGTGGAGTTGGAAGGGGAAGCAGACCCCATCTGCGCCTGTATATCGGCGGTGCCGCCGGGCCACAAAACGCTGGTCATCAACCTCTACGTCGATCCGACCTGGTAGGCATGATGTCTGGAACCGTTCAGCTAAGCTCTGAAGCCTTTGCTCAACGCCGGGAAGAGGTGGCGAGGACGGGGTTCTAGGGAGGGTAAATTGGGCCTGCAATCGCTGCCCGCGACCAAATCCTGCAAATAGCCCCAGGCCTGCTGCTGGGCGGCATCCCAGCTCAGGTGCTGGCGGTAGTGCTGCCAAGCCGAGAGGGCCAGAGCCCGGTAGCGCGGGTAGTCGGCCATATAGGCCGCAATGTATTGGGCGTAGTCGCCAGCGGCGGCGGCTACCGGGAAGGCTCTACCGTTAATATCGGTCTGCAATACGGTGGGAATGCCCCCCACGGCCGCCGCCACGCAGGGCAGCCCAGCGGCATTGGCTTCACTAATAGCCACTCCGAAGGTATCGGCCTTGGTGGGAAAAATCAAAAAGTGGGCGGTACCGAGCAGGTGGGCAAACTGAGCCTCGCCCTCAGGGGTAGCGCGATCGATAAACCCGAAGGCGCGCACAAAGTTGGGGCGATCGCCCACCCATTTGGGTTCACAGCCGACGACCCAGAGTTCGGTCTTCACGCCCTGTTGATTGAGGGTTTGAGCCACCTCTAGGGCCAGCGGGCCGCCCTTGCGCTCCCAGTCCACCCCGAGAAATAGCAGCCGACAGAGATCTGGGGGCCGCTGGGCGATTAGGACTTCTACCTCAGGCTGAGCGAGATCCTGCGCTCGGCTGGCCCCTCGGGGAATGATGTGAATTTTGTCGGCGGGCAGACCGTAGAGATCCATTGCAGACTGGGCCGCCCACTGGGAGGTGAGAATGACGCGATCGCACCGCTCCAAAGCCCCCTTCTCCACAACATGCAGCCGCCGCCGCGTCTCGGGACACAGGTTAGTTAGATAGGGATAAAAATCCACCAGGCTTCCCAGCAGCGCATCAGTCCACAGCACCGTGGGCAGCTCAGTGCGCACCCGCGCCAAAGGAATCGCATTCTCAGGGCAGAGCAGCAGGTCAGCCTTAGAGCGGGCGAGCTGGGCCGCAATCTGGCGGGCATAGTAGGGCGAAACCCAGGGTTCCACCGGGCTGTAGTAGCTCTGCCCCAGGCGTTGATAAACCAGCCACTTGAGCCGGGTAATCGGCACCTTGCGTCGCTCTAGAGGGCCGAGCAACTCCAGCTCAGCCCCAGCATTTTGCAAGAGTTCAGCAATTTTTTGCCCGGCTCCGTAGAGGCCCAGATGGCGGCGGGGCCAGGTGGCGCGATCGCGCACGTCGTAGGTGGTAGCGTAGGCAATTTTCATATGAATAAGGGTTGAGCTATGGCTAGCCCAACCCTCTCAGCGACTTATTTTAGAATGCCCAGGGAGTCTGATCCGGCAACAGTAGTTAGATGAGGCGAATCCAGTAGCGATCGCGTCCCCTCCGCTTAGCCTGATACAGCGCCGCATCCGCAGCGGCGATCAGGTCTTCGGGCGACTGGTCGGCGGTGGGCACCACACTGGCGATGCCGATGCTGACGGTGAGATAGTCGCCGATGGGCGACTGGGGATGGACAATTTGCAGGGCAGCAATTTCGTCTTGCAGGGCCTTGGCGACAATTTCGGCCCCGGCGCGGCGGGTGTTGGGCAATATCACCGCAAACTCTTCGCCGCCGTAGCGGGCTAGCAGGTCGGCGGCTCGTTTGACCGAGCGGGTGGCGGCGGCGGCGATCGCAATTAGCGCCTCATCTCCCTGCTGGTGGCCCAGGCAGTCGTTGTAGGGTTTGAAAAAATCGACGTCAAACATAATCAGCGACAGGGGCTGCTGCTCGCGCACCATACGCTGCCACTCTTGCTCCAGGTACTCGTCAAAGCGGCGGCGGTTGGGAATGTGGGTGAGCCCGTCGAGGGTGGCCAGGCGCTCTAGGGTTTCGTTGGCCTCGGTCAGGGCGGTTTCCATGCCCTTGCGATCGGTGATATCAATGCAGTTGGTGATTACGCCGTTGACGGTGCCGCTGGCATCTTGAAAGGGGCTAATCACCACCTGGTACCAGCGGCGAATGCCCACTCGGTCGATCACCTCCTGCTCGCCCTGGTAGGGCATCTGGGTCTCGATCACCTGTTGATGAATGCGGTATTGCTGAATCGCCTCAAAGGCCGAGATATTGGGGTTAAAATCAGTGTCGAGTTTACCCACCATATCGGCGGGGGTAATGCCGTGCAGGCTGGCGCTGGCGCGGTTGGCCATCTGCACCCGACCCTGGCGGTCTTTGACCACAATAATGCTGGGAATGCTGTCGATTACATTTTGCAGAAACTGGCGCTGGCGGGCGATTTCGGCCTCGGCCTGCTTGCGCTCGGTAATGTCGCGCACGATCGCCAGCACCTGGTCAGGGCCGCTGGTGACAATACGAGCTTCTTCGTAGTGCCAGCCGTCGGGCGTCAGGCAGCGGTACTCGTAAACCTGGGGTTCGCCGGTTTGCAGCGCCTGCTGAATGTAGTGCATGCGCTCAGCCGCCATATCGGCGGGCAGCACCGTCTCCATGGGTTTGCCAATCTGGACACCGGGGTCAACGATGAGACTGACCGCTCCGGCATTCATCACATCGAGGCACACGCCGTCGCCCGAAAAGCGCACCAGCAGGTCAGGAATCGCCTCCAGAATAATTCGCTGGGTGGCCTCGGCCTGGCGCAGAGCGGCGGTGCGATCGGCCACCTGGCGCTCTAGGGTTTGGTTGTAGTCGGCCAGCAGGGTTTGGGCCTGCTTGCGGGTGGTGATGTCTTGAAAGGCGGCGATCGCATATTCCACCTGCCCCCCCTGGTCAAAGATCGGCGTTGTCACCATCTCAATGGGGATCGGCTGATTGCCGGGCCGCAGCTCAATATCGTCGGCCCAGCCGGGCTGCCCTCGCAGCGCCACGGTAATCGGCAGCGCCTCGGTGGGGTAGCGCTGGCCGGTGCTGGCCCGGTAGGCAATGCAGGTCTCATCTAAGCCGAGCGACGGAATCGAGGGCATGTCTTCGAGGCAGAGCAAAATGCGGGCCTGCTGACTGGCAAACACCATCTGACCGTGGCGATCGTACACGGCAATCCCCAGGGGAATACCGTCTAAAAACTGCCGCCACCGTCGCTCGCTGCGCTGTAGCTCACGATTGAGGTGCTCTAGCTCCGTAAACGAGTCGTGCAGCTTGGCCGCCATCGTGTTGAAGGCCCGCGCCAGCTGCCCCAGCTCATCGGTGCTTTCGATGGGAACCGGGGTTTGCCAGTTGCCCTGGGCCGTCGCCTGAATCGCCCGGTGCAGCTGGGCAATGGGCTGTAGCACCCGGTTGACCACCGCCAGCCCCACCACTACTGAGCTACCGATCGCCCCCAGGCTGATCAACGCCACGGCCCAGTTGCCCAGATAAAAGCTCAAAAACCCCAGCAGCCCTACCGCACCGATTAGCTGAAGCACAAAAATTGCTACCAACACCGTGCTGAGCGAGAAGGGCTTAAGCAAGCGGCTAAACAGTCGGTAGAACGGGAGTTTTGGCACTGGATTGAGCGGCAATATTAAGTGAAGCAAAACACCCTACCTGCTTTTCTAGAATAAAGCGCCTAGACCGGCCCTGAAACACCTTCTGTGCCACATGTTTACAGAAAGTCAGAGCTTGGCTTGTAGGCCTATCCTACGGGCTAGGTTAGGGACTAGCCCGTGATCTCAAACAGCTATGTCAGCACCTCAAAAGAGAAAGCTAGGTGATTTAAAGCAGTCGTAGCGGCAAAGTCACAGGTTTAGGCGAGTCTAGGGCGCTCGGTATAAACAAAATTAGAGCGCAGTCCACAACTTTCTGGGGCAGATTGGCCTCGGTCGGGGTCTCTTAGCCTATCCTTAACCCCAAAGGGCGTCCGGGCCTGCAATAGTTAGGGTGTTCATTTTTGCTTGGACTGTAGCGCGATCCTGGTGCCCAAATGTCAAACACCTATGCTCCAACCTCTACGGATGTAGCCCTAAGGGCCGAAAATCTCAACGTATACTATGGCTCTACCCTAGCCGTGCGCAACGTAGACCTAGACATTCCTCGAAACGAGATTGTTGCCTTTATCGGCCCCTCCGGCTGTGGTAAGAGCACCGTTCTGCGCTGCTTTAACCGCATGAACGACCTGATTGCGTCATGCCGGGTAGAAGGCAAAATCACCTTCCACGGCAGCGATGTCTATGCTAACAAAGTGGATGCTGTAGAACTCCGCCGCAAGATCGGCATGGTGTTCCAGAAGCCCAACCCTTTCCCTAAGTCGATCTATGAAAACATTGCCTGGGGTGCCCGTATCAATGGCTACCAGGGCGATATGGATGAGCTGGTGGAAACCTCTCTGCGCAGGGCCGCCGTATGGGATGAGGTGAAGGATAAGCTCAAGCAGAGTGGTCTATCGCTTTCGGGTGGGCAGCAGCAGCGCCTTTGCATCGCCCGCACCATCGCCATTCAGCCCGATGTCATTCTGATGGATGAGCCCTGCTCGGCCCTCGACCCGATCTCGACCATCAAGGTCGAAGAGACCATGATGCAGCTCAAAGAAGACTACACGATCGTCATCGTGACCCACAATATGCAGCAGGCCTCGCGGGTGTCTGACCGCACGGCGTTCTACAACGCCGAGGCGACTGACAAGGGTGGCAAAGTCGGCTACCTGGTGGAGTACAACAATACCGAAGCCATATTTAACAACCCCCGTGAGCAGTTTACCCGTGACTACGTGTCGGGTCGCTTCGGCTAGCCCCAGCACCCGGCAGCAGGAATACCTCGCAAGCGAACAGTTCTGACAATCGCGCCCAGGCTTTGCCTGGGTTCTTTTTTGGGCGGTTGAAACAGGCGATCGCGAGCGGCCTATCAGAAGAGGTTCGCGACCTAGCGATTAGGGTCTAAGGTATTACTATTCGCTGAAAATGTTGATGACCTCAGCTGAATCACCCCTATCGCGACCTTTAGAACGACCTATGACCAGCCCCGACGTTTCGCCCTCGGCCCCAGGCTCGGCGGCCGCCCCTAAGCCCAACCTGGGTATTTTGACCATGCTGCGCCTAGGGGTATTCAACATGGGCCTGGGCATTATGTCGCTGCTCACCCTGGGGGTGCTCAACCGGGTGATGATTGAAGAACTGCGGGTGCCAGCGCTAGTGGCGGCAGGGGCGATCGCTGTGCACCAGTTTATGGCTCCGGCCCGGATCTGGTTTGGTCAGATGTCTGACTCTAGGCCAATTTTTGGCCACCACCGCAGCGGCTACATCTGGCTGGGCATTGTGACGGTGGCGGTGACGGCATTTTGCGCGCTGCAGGTGGTGTGGCAGATTGGCAGCCGCATTGCCGAGGATGGCTGGGGGCCAGCGGTGTATCCGTGGGTAGGGCTTTTGGGGCTGCTGTTTGCCATCTACGGCCTGGCCCTGAGCGCCACTTCGACCCCGTTTACGGCGCTGCTGGTGGATGTGTCGGACGAAGACTCGCGATCGCGGCTGGTGGGCATCGGCTGGGCCATGCTGATGATAGGCATTATCGCCGGGGTGATTATCACCTCCATTGTGCTGAAGCCGATTGAGCTGAATGCCCCCTTTGATCAGGTGCGCAGTGCAGTGAACCGGCTGTTTGTGATTGCCCCGGCGGTGGTGTGCGTGCTGGCGGTGCTGAGCACCTACGGCATTGAGCGCAAGTATTCGCGGCTGACCCAGCGGTCGTCGCTCATGGATGGGCGACGATCGGAGCAGGGGGGCGATCGCGAAGACAGCCTCACCCTGGGGCGGGCGCTCAAAATTCTCACGGCCAGCCGCCAGACGGGGCTATTTTTCACCTTTTTGCTGGTGCTCAGCCTCAGCCTGTTCATGCAGGATGCGGTGCTGGAACCCTACGGCGGCGAAGTCTTTGGCATGACCATTGCCGAAACCACCCAGCTCAATGCCGCCTTTGGCATGGGCACGCTGCTGAGCATTATTGTCAGCGGCTGGTTAATAGTGCCTCGCCTGGGCAAAAAGCGCACCGTGGTGCTGGGCTGTAGCTGGGCGGCGCTGTGCCTGGTGGGCATTACCCTGTCGGGGCTAACGGGCAACCCAACAATTTTGCTGACGGCGGTGTTTCTGTTTGGCACGGCCTCTGGCATTCTCACCCTGGGGGCGATCGTGCTGATGCTGGATCTGACGGTGGCCGAGACGGCGGGCACGTTTATTGGGGCCTGGGGGCTGGCCCAGGCGATCGCCCGAGGCAGCGCTACCGTCCTCGGCGGTGGCGTGCTCGATCTCGGTCGCGCCATCCTTAGAACCTTCAACGGAGCTGGGGAAGTGGGGCAGCCCCAGGCGTTTTTGGCTTACGGGCTGGTGTTTACCCTGCAAGCGATCGGCATGCTGATCGCGATTTGGCTGCTCAGCCGGGTAAATATTCAAGAATTTCAGGCCAATGCCAAGGCGGCAATTACCGCTGCCCTCGAAAGCGATATGGATTGAGCATGGTTGCACAACACTTTTGGGACGAGGTGCTGGCCTTTGCCGAGGCCACGACAAAAACCGTAGGCCAAAAACTGCTCGAAGACTTTGGTCAGGTGCGGGCTGACCTGAAAGCCGACGGCAGTTTGGTGACCAGGTGCGATCGCTGGGCCGACGACACCCTGCGCGCCGCCATCCACCAAACGTTCCCCGACCACGGCGTGCTCAGCGAAGAAGTAGAGCACATTTTTCCCGATACCGACTGGTGCTGGATCATTGACCCCATTGATGGCACCACCAACTTTACGCGGGGCATTCCCGTGTGGGGCATTTCGTTGGGTTTGCTGTACAGAGGCACACCAGTCTTTGGCTACGTGGCTATGCCGCCGCTTGACCAATCTTTCTACGGCTACTGGCCAGGGCAAAGCGGGCTGGCAATGCCCAGCGGCGCGTTCTGCAATGGCCACCCTATCCACAGCAGCGATGCTGAGCCCGATAAAACTCAGTTCTTTAGCCTTTGTGCCCGCAGCACCTCGGTGCTGGAGAAACCCTTTCCCTGCAAGATTCGCATGCTGGGGTCGGCGGCCTACAATCTGCTGCTGGTGGGGGCGGGCTGGGCAGTGGGCGCAGTGGAAGCGACGCCTAAAATCTGGGATATTGCGGCGGTGTGGGCGATTACCCAGGCCGCCGGAGCCACCTGGGTACTGCTGGATGACGTGGCACCCTTTCCGCTGGAGGTGGGCAAAGACTACAGCACTCGTCCCTATCCCACGCTGGCGACAGCCCAGGATTCCTGGGTAGAATTCTTTCGGCCATTGGTACAGCAAGTGGCTAATCCCTAGGCAGCATGATCGATTCAAGGTGCGCAGGGAAGCCCAAAATCATACAGACTCAACGGCAGCAGGATGTACAAACTGCTTGCCGCAGGCTTTGCACAGGTAGCACTGCTTGCCCCGCCGCCGCCCGTTTTTAGCGAGTTTTTGGGATTTGCAGTGAGGGCAAATCATTACATTCATTACATGGCCATGGATCTGATCGCCTACATAGGGAGTCAGGTACGCGGCCATTAGTTCTGGAATTTGCTGCACCAGGCGATCGCGCCTCTCCAAATCCGGCTGGCGCAAGGCCGCCAAAATCAGCGCATTGCAGCTATGGACGCAGACCTCCGCCAGCAGATCGCGCTGCTCGGTTTCTAAAGCTGAATTACGCTGATGCAGGATGGTGGAGAGAAAGGCGATCGCCCCCTGGGTCAAGCTGTCGTCGATGGTTTGGAAGCGATCGCGGGCCGTATAGAACTGCACAAACATCACCCGCGACACCGGCTGCTCAAACAGCGCCGCTACGCCAGTCGTCAACTGCGCCAGCATCTCCTTCAGCGGCAGTCGCCACAGCTCTCGGGCATTGGCCTGGCCCCACATCGCCTGCACCCGCTCTAGATGGCGCAATTCCATGGCATTAAAGATCGCCGCTTTGTCAGGAAAGAACTGGTACAGCGACCCGATCGCCGTGCCCGCCCGCTCTGCAATTTGGTGCGTAGTCGCCGCCTCGTAGCCCACCTCGTCAAACACCAGGGCGGCGGCTTCTAGAATTTTTTCGACCCGCTGCTGGCCCCGCCGCTGCTTGGGCTGACGCCGCAGACTGCTTGACGAATGCGAGTCATCTGTCATATTTTTGAAACACGACGAATTTCTCACAATTTTATATCCCCTGGAGGCTTCTATGCAGTCCATGCTTCCCGGTGCGCCCTGGCTTGTGGCGCACAAGTCTATGCTGACCACTAACCAGCCCCGCAAAATTTCCCTCTACGGTAATGATTACGTAATGTGGAAAGATGGCGCAGGCAAGGTTCATGCTCTGCCCAATGCCTGCCCTCATATGGGGGCGATGCTGTCAGAAGGCTGGTGCGAAGCGATAGGTGACGGCAGCAGTCGAGTGGTTTGCCCCTTCCATGCTTTAGCGTTTGATAATCGCGGTTGTACGGTGCTGCCGGGTTCCCATCAGCAAACGCGGCCTCAACTGGAGCCACTAGAGCTGATTGTTCAGGGCGATTTTGTTTGGTCCTATGGCGGCTACGAAGCCAAGGTGCCCATTCCGGGGGTGCTGAATGCGATCGCAGCCGAGTACACCTTCATCGGCCACACCGCCGACTGCACGGTGTCCACTGACCTACTCACCATGCTGCTCAACATGCATGACTACAACCACCAAAACGGTACCCACCGCAATCTGTTTCGCATTGCCGAGGTGCAGTTCCACCAGTTCGTCGATCGGGGGCACGAGTCCCATGCCTACTACGACATGCCCACCGCTCCCTATACCCTAGTAGAAAAACTGCGCCGCCCAGATTTGTTTTTGCTGCCCAGCACTATCGAGGCCCATCTCGAAAATCACTTTCCAGCTCTGGTCATTTTTCACGGAGAATCACCCTTGGGCAAACTGGTGCAGTGCCATCTGTTTGTGCCCGAGGCCGAAAACTGCACCCGCACCTACATTTTGCTGTTTGGGCTGGCCAAACAGCCCGTCTTCAGCCTGCTGGGGCGCAGCTACCTTAACTTTGGCAAAGTGGTAGTCGAGCAGGATGCCGATATTTTAGGCAAGATCTATCCCGACAGGCCGCAAAAAATCAAGCTCAACAATGAAGTGGGCATGGACTGGGTAAAGCGTAATTTTGCCAGCTTCCCAGCGGTGGTTGAGCCCAATTTTTCTAAAGATAACGCTACTGCTCTGGCACCAGCTCCGAATTCACCTCGTTGATGGGGCGGCGGCGCAGCTCTTCTGACTCGGCGCGGGGCAGGAGGTCGAATACCTCGCGCATGACATCGTCGATCGCCTCGTAGGGCACCATGCCAATTTCGTTAAACACCAGCTCTCCCTGGGCGTTGAAGACCAGGGTTTGGGGCACGGCATCTTTAAAGTAGTAGCCCGGCTCGTTGGGCTCGTAGGCATCTTTGACCGGAATCGAGTCGGCCATGATGGGAATAAAGTTGGCCACTCGCCCGTAGGGAGCCTGGAGCTGGGAAACCACCGACGCAAATTTCTTGCAGTCGCTGCTGTCATCTACGAAAATCACCACGATCGCGGGTTTGCCGTACTTCAACGACTGCGCCAGGCTGACGTTGGGGGGCACCAGCGACCCGTTGCCCGCATAGAGGGCAAAGATATTGCCGTCGTAGTTGTCGTCGGTGAGGCCCGCCCAGGCCGCAGGCTGGCCACCTAGCCCCAGCCACAGCAGCAGAGCCGCGCAGGCCAGCCCAATCCCCTGGCTCAACCGAGTCATGGCGTTGGGGAAGAAATGCACGGGGGGGAGCGTTACAGTGAGCCAGCGCAGCATGGCGATCATATCCTTGGTCTAGGGCCAGGGCCGAGGGCGCGATCGCCCCACAGCCACAGACTCTATTAGGCCACAGAATGGCGGCGCTTAAAGCTGGGTATCGCGAAATTCTTCTACTATGGCCTGCATGGCATCGGCATTGGCCATCCGCAGATCGTCCGGGGTCCAGACGACAACCTGATAGTACTCCTCGCCCATCTCCACGGTGGTGTGCAGATAGGCAACTTGGCTCCGGGATAGATCGCCGCGCACCTCGTACTGCACTGCCGGAAAGCCGCTGATTCGTTCTACGTCGGTACGGGCCTGGTTGGCAATCACCTGGCTAAAGCCGCCTTTGAGAATTTGCAGATACACGTTGGCCTGCTCTTCGAGGTTGCCGGGGGCCACGGCCTCACGATTTTCGCCCAGCACGACCAAAAACATTCTGTCGTCGAGGTTGTAGGCCTCTAGGTCGGCGTTGTTGTGCAGCGTGCCGGAGGGGGCCGCGGTCCAGCCGGGTTGCAGACGAACCTGCACGGGCTTGATGGAACTCACCAGCATATCGCCGCGAAACCCACGGTCAACGTACTGGTTGCTCATCTCGCCAGTGCCTTCGGGCGATCGCGACAGGCCCAGGGTGCTGCACCCCCCCAGCCCCAGCGCCATCAGTCCGGCCACTAGAACAAGCTGCACCCGCTGCGTTGCCCCGGTCACTCCAGCCATAGCTCACCCTTTTGCGATCGTTGATTTGGTTTGCCTTAAGGGTATAGCAACACCTCCGCAATGGCCCCATCCTCTCCTATGCTAGATAGGTGTTTGCCAGCATCGGCAAGCACCTATCTAACGATCTCAATCTAGAGTTATCCCATGTTACGAGCTGGCATTGTTGGCCTGCCCAACGTTGGCAAATCTACCCTGTTCAATGCCGTGGTGGCCAACGCTAAGGCCCAGGCTGCGAACTTTCCCTTTTGCACCATCGAGCCCAACGTGGGCATTGTGGCGGTGCCCGACGCTCGGCTGCGGGTGCTGGCCGACATCTCTAGCTCGGTCGAGACCGTGCCCGCTCGGGTTGAATTTGTCGATATTGCGGGCCTGGTGCAGGGGGCCAGCCAGGGAGAAGGGCTGGGCAACCAGTTTTTAGCCAACATTCGCGAAGTGGATGCGATCGTCCACGTGGTGCGCTGCTTTGAGGATGACGACATCATCCATGTCTCCGGTTCCGTTGACCCGGTGCGCGACATCGAGGTGATCAACCTGGAGCTGGCCCTGTCGGATCTGGCCCAGCTAGAGCGCCGGGTCGATCGCGTGCGCAAGCTGGCCCGCGCCGACAAAGAGGCCCAGGCCGAGCTGGCCATTCTCGAAAAAATACTGCCGGTGCTCAACGAGGGTAAAACCGCCCGCCAGGTGGAGCTAGACGACGAGGCCGAGGCGATTATCAAGCCCCTGGGGCTGCTCACCCGCAAGCCCGTGATCTACGCCACCAACGTTTCTGAAGACGACCTGGCCAGCGGCAATGCCTGGGTGGAGCAGGTGCGGGCTGTGGCGGCGGCAGAAGAGGCTCAAGTGGTGGTAATTTCGGCCCAGGTGGAGTCAGAACTGGTGGATTTGAACGACGAGGAGCGCAAGGACTTTCTCGACGCTCTGGGCGTTGAAGAGGGCGGCCTCAAGACGCTGATTCGCGCCACCTACGAACTGCTGGGCCTGCGCACCTACTTCACCACCGGCCCCAAAGAAACCCGCGCCTGGACGATTAAGGCGGGCATGGTTGCCCCCCAGGCCGCGGGTGTGATTCACACCGACTTTGAGCGCGGCTTTATTCGCGCTGAAACTGTGGCCTACAAAGACCTGGTGGCGGCGGGGTCAATGGGTTCAGCCAAAGACAAAGGCCAGGTGCGCAGCGAGGGCAAAGAGTATGTGGTGCAGGAAGGCGATGTGATGCTGTTTCGGTTCAATGTGTAGCCTGCCCTGGGCCATCCCTCATATTGTGTAAAAAACCCTCGCTGCAAAAGTGGTTTGTGGGAGAAAATCTATCTACAATTTGACCCATTGGGAGCGCTGCTTCTCTAGCTCCAGGTTTGTAGGTATATCGCCGTGGCCTTACCGCTTCAACCCTATCCTCAGCTTCGCTTGGCGCTGAATCGGCTACAGGGGGTACCCCCTTGGGCGCTGCTGTCGCTGGTGTTGAATGGGCTGCTCTTTATTACCGCCATGGTCATGCTGCGGCAGCTGAGTCAGGCGGGCGATGCGGTGCTGCCCCAGGCCAACGCCTTTGCCTCTGAACAGCAGGCTGCGGTGGCCCCCTTTGACCCCGGACTAGGCACGCGCCACAGCCTCGACTACGAGCAGTGGGTGGCGCTGCTGGCTGCCGAAGCCGATGCGATGGTAGCGATTGAGGCTCCTCATCAAACCATTTTGCTGGGCGATTCGCTGACGCTGTGGTTTCCAGCTAACATGCTGCCAGGGCGCAGAACCTGGCTAAACCAGGCGATCTCAGGGGAAAAATCGACTGGGCTGCGCGATCGCCTCTACCTGCTCGACCAGACCTCCCCCGAGGCGGTGTTCATCATGGTGGGCATCAACGATCTAATCTGGGGCGGCTCCGAGGCTGATCTGGTGTACAACGTCCGCAAAATTGTCAACTACCTGCACCAGACCCATCCCCAAACGCGGGTGGTAGTGCAGTCGATTTTGCCCCACGGCGGTGAGATGGCCACCTGGGAAGGGCGCGATCGCCTGGTGAAGGTAGCCCCCGACCAAATTCGTACGGTGAATGGTCAGCTCAAGGCTGTAGCGATCGAGACCGGGGCTGAGTTTTTAGATTTGTACCCGCTGTTTGTCAACGGCGAAGGCTACCTGCGGGCCGACCTCACCACCGACGGGCTGCACCTCAATCAGGATGGCTATATGGTGTGGCGCACTGCTCTAGCTCTGCTCAACGAGACCGAGTTTCGGCCCTAGGGTGGGCTGCTGTCTCTCACCAGTTCCAACTGGTAGCGATACAGCGCCACAGGTCGGTTTTGCGCCTTGAGAAAGTCAGGATCTTGGGGTGATAGGTACACCGCCGTCACCTGGTCAGCGAGAACGCGATGCCCCGAGACCGGCCCTTCAGAGCCATCGTCTGCTCGGCGATAGGCCGTCGTCGTCTCCACCTCATTGAAGTAGGGCACCGCCACCCCGCCCCGAAACACCTGCTGAAATCGCTCTATGGTGACGAACTCATCGGCCGCTGCCGTTTCAAAGGCTCGGGCCGTCACCGTGGACTCAAGCTGGCGGTTGCCCGTCAGCAGCGTCACCTGGCGGTTGGGGTTATGGGGGTCTACCTTGACCACCTTCACCGTGGCGTCGCCCAGGTAGGCGCGGGCCAAGCTGAGCCCGTTAAAGGCGCGATCGGCCACGGTTTGGGGTGCGCCTTTAGCCACAGGAATCAGCCGCTGCGATCGCCCCAGGGTACCGCCCCATGACCGTTGGGCCGTCACAAATCGCACTGGACAAGTCACCGGCAGACCCACCTGGGCCTGGTTGCCCTCAAAGCCAGGGGTCACCAGATCCGGGGCCAACGGAGCCGCCAGATCTACTAGGGTGCTGGTGAGCTGCCACTCACCCCGCAGCCAGTCGGGGTAGACCAGATCGCCCTTGGCGGCAGGCAGGGTTGGCTTGCGGCTCTCTTGGGGAAAGGTGGCGATGCGATCGGCCAGGGATCGGCCGACCGCCTGGGCCTGGCCGCTGCACAGCAGCCACACCGTCAGCAGCAGGGTGAGCCAAAACAGACGGCGACGCAGAAGAGTGAGCAGCGATCGGGGCATAGCTTAGCGACCCAGGTGGCAGGCTAGAACAACCTAAATTCAGAATTAGCATACATCAGGTGAAAATCTGCTTGGCCGTTTTTCCCTAGCTGGGCGGGCTGCTCAGCCTGGCACCTGGGTGGATTGGCTGATTTTTGACCTCGACCTCAGCAGGGCAGATTGAGAACTGTTAAGGTTGCAAGGTTCAAGTCTGACAGACTCAGACAACCGTTTACCCAGGGCAGGCTTCTAGTTATCCTAAAATATCTAGCCTGAGGTAGATGACGATTTGTTTTATCTATCCAAATACTCTTTCCGCGACCTGAAACGCCGGGAGCTGTAGCTTAAACCCTGATTATCGTTGCTGTTGAGGATTTTTCTTGGAAACGCCCCCTAGTTCTCAGTTCCCTGGTTCTCAACCCCCCGATCTACCCGTAGAGATGACCGTCGCCGATCTACTGGAGCGCTACGCCGCAGGAGAGCGAGATTTTCGCGGCATTCAGCTAATTGGAGCTGACCTGAGTCGGCAGAACCTCAGCGGTGCCAATTTTCGCCAGTCTAATCTACAAAATACGACCTTTGCTGGGGCGACTCTCGTCGGAGCTAACTTTCGCGAGGCCAAGCTCACCGATGTCAATTTCGACCAGGCCACGCTAATTTTGGCCAACCTGATTGGGGCCGACCTGGCCGACGCCCGTCTAGTGGGAGCCGACCTGAGCGAGGCGGGCATGCGCAGCGCCAACCTGGTGCGAGCCAACCTAAGCCAGGCAATCTTGCGCGAAACTATCCTCAACGAAGCTGTGCTCGACCACGCTACCCTACACAAAGCTGTGCTGAGCGAGGCCAGTCTCAGCCGGGGCCGAATGCTGGCGGCCGACATGGAAGGGGCCAACCTCGAACATGCCAATATGACCAGTGCGCTGATGAATCGGGCCATCCTGCGGGGAGCCGTGCTGGTGGGGGCGGTGTTTACGGGGGCCACCCTGGAGGGGGCTGACTTTCAAGAGGCCGACATGAGTCGGGCCAAGCTGACGAGCACAAACCTGGTGAATGTCAACCTATCCCACGCCAATTTGCGCGGGGCCAACCTGAGCTGGAGCTCGCTGCGGGGGGCTAATCTGCGGGGGGCAACCCTATATCGCACCCGCCTGAGCTGGTCAAATCTCAGCGGCGCTGACCTCACCGATGCGGTCATGATCAACGCCAAACTCGACTACACCAACCTGCGGCGTACCGATGTGAACGGTACTATCATGCCCGATGGCTACACTATGGGATCCCAAGACTAGTGCTTTTGCATCACCCCGCTGGCCCTAGCATCCCTTCGGCTCTACTGAGAGGTCGGCGATTGGTTGCCGGGCTGGTTGGCCTGCATGGGCAGTTGTGGCATCAAAAATGGCCAATACACAGCCGTTAGGGAGGGGGGAGTATGGCGCAGATAGGCGACCATCTGCCGCTGTAGGGACTGAAACTGATCCTGAATGGCCAGGCCCTCTAGGTGTAGTAGTGAAGGCAGGTAGCTGATTAACCCTTCCTGGCGGTACAGCCCGCTCTGGCGCAGCCGGGGCCAGGCGGCTAGTCCCTCAGGCACGGTTTGGCTCAGGCGCAAGGACATCGTGGTGGTCGAGAATGCGTGGGCCACGCTGGGGCTCAGGGCCGGGGCGTAGTCTTCGGCGTCACGGGTTTGCTGCATGATAAAGCTGAAGCTCACCCCTTGCAGAAAAATGCGCAGCGGGGCAGTGGTTACATCGGGCAGCTCGGCCATAAATGGAATCCGGCCTAGGTCGGCGTTGAGGTTGTTGGGGTCACCCACGCTCAGGTGAGATCCACCCACCACGGTAATCAGATACTTGTCGGCGGGCAGCTGCATAAAGGGTCGCAGCTGCTGGCTGGCCATGGGCGTGACGGTGTCGTGGGTACCGGCCAGAACTAGAGTTGGCACCCGCACCCGACTCAGCCCCGCCTCGCCAAACAGCACTCCGGTGAGGGGGTTGGCCACAATTAGCTGGGTGATGCGGTCATCGCGCAGGTTGGCGTACTTGACGGGCAAATCTTGGGCCGCGCACTGGAGCCAGTCGGCGGGGGAGACGTTGACGGGGTTGAGGGTTTGGCAGTAGGCTTCGAGCGATCGCAGATCGAGCGCCGCTCCGGCCAGGGCCAGCCCGGTGTAGCCACCGAGGGAATGGCCAATGAAGGCGACCTGCTTCGTGTTGATGCGATCGCGCAGGCTGTAGGAATAGGTGTTGAGTTTCTCCAGGCGATCGAGCACGTAGGTGACGTCGCGGGGGCGATCGAGAAACTCGGTGGCGGGCAAGATGCGGCTTTGGGCGGCGGCCTCGGGCAGATCGTCGGCGGGCAGCGACAGCAGGGCGGCCACATTGCTGCCGGGGTGCTCGACCGACACCACCGTGAGCCCGTGGGAGGCCAGGTGCTCGGCTAGGTAGGCGAAAAAGCGGCGATCGGCCCCAAACCCGTGGGAGAGAACCACCAGGGGGCCGTGGCTGTCTTGGCTCCAGTAGATATCGACGGGAATGCTGCGATCGCGGCTGTGGTCGCGCAGCACCAGTTCCCAGCGCTCGACCTTCGAGGAACCGGTGGAAAAGGGGTCAATGCCCAGCAGCGGTGCGGCTTCAGTCGCTTCAGCCGCTTCAGCTTTGGGATCTTGGCGCAGCACTCGGCTAAGAGCTTTGCTCTCCATCTCGGCCAGGCGAAACTGAGAGGCCAGGGTGAGCAGGGTACCCATATTGATCTCTAGGGTGTCCTGGGGCATGGCCCGCAAAATTCCCAGCAGCGTCAGGCCTTCTTCGGCCTGGGACACCTGTTTGAGGGTGATGCGCAGGTCGGCGGCGGCCAGGTTGGGCGCGATCGCCTGTAGGGTATCGAGCAGCCGCGCCCCGCCGGGGGTCTGCAAGATCTCGTCTAAAATCACCTGGCCCACCTCAGGTTCCAGTGCTATTTCGCCCTGGAGCATCTCCTGAAAGCTGGCGTTGAGCAGCGGCTGATAGAGCCGCAGCGATCGAGGGACTTCTCCAGTGGCGGCAAAGGCCTGGAGATCGTCTAGGCTCACGGTCTGCGACAGCCGCCCTAGGCGCACCGTGATCGACTCGGCGGCCGCTGCCGGAGGGCTGACGACCAACCCGCCCGCGAGCAGGCTGATCGTTGCGATCGCACCCCAACACCCCTGCCCTAGGGCAGGGGTAACGCTATTCAGGAAAGGCACTGTAAATCGCACGGCAGAAGGGTTAAAACGCAGGGGCAGCGGGCCAAAATCGAGCAGTGGTGCGGAGCTATGCTAGAGGTACAGTACCCAGATTTTCTCTGTTCGTTAACTTAATCTAAACGACAGCTCCCCTGGCTGGTGGGAATCGATCGTCAAGTTTTTTTGCGATCGCCGGTCGGAGCAACCCGCAGTTTCCCAGAGGTTGTGTTCATGACCCGCATCGTCATCGGCGTCATGGGGCCTGGTGGCTCAGCGACCCCAGCCCAGATAGAGACAGCCTACGCCCTGGGGTATGCCATCGCCTCTGCCGGATGGGTGGTACTCACCGGCGGTCGTCACGTGGGCGTTATGGATGCGGCCTGCCGAGGGGCTCAAGCGGCGGGCGGCCTTACCGTGGGTATTTTGCCCTCCACCGATGGGGCCGATATGTCATCTGCCGTGGATATTCCCATTCTGACGGGGCTGGGCGATGCCCGCAATGGAGTCAACGTCCTCTCCAGCCGAGTCGTGGTGGCCTGCGGCCTCGGCCCCGGCACCGCTGCCGAAATTGCCCTCGCCCTCAAGGCCCAGCGGCCCGTCATTTTGATGGCCATGCCCCCCAACGCGATCGCCCTGTGGCAGAGTTTGGCGACCGGCCCGCTGGCGATCGCCGATACCGTCGCAGCCGCCACAGACCAAATTCAGCGGTGGCTAGCGCCCTGGCCGCCCCTAAGGCCGTCCTCCGATCGCGTTTTCGACAGGCTCGGTTAGGTGAAGTCAATTGGAGGTATTGCAGACCACATTTTGGGCCGCTATCACCGCCGACTGGCAAAAATTTATCTAATGTTAAGGTAAGAGCTATGCCCTACATCCGCTGGTGCCATGACAGACAGCCAACCCTCCCCCAAGGAAAACTTTCTATTTCCTCGCAGCAAGTATTGGGGCGAGTTTACGCCGCAGCAGCTGGCCTTTAACGCCAACCTGCAAGAGTTTGCCCAGCGGGTCTCGTTTGTGTGCAACCTCGAGACCGGCGGCAAAATGTCTGCCGACCAGGCCTACGATGAAATCAAGCGGCTGTGGAAAGATCTGAAGCAGTCTAAGGCTAACCTGATCGACGCCGAAGCCGTCCCCCCGCCAGAGCTACCGCCAGAGGGTTAGCAATCCGGCGGCGAGCAGAGGAGAGTCTAGATTTTTCGGGGTGAAGTTAGCAGGCTCAACCCGCCTTCATGCCTAGGTCTGGTGACGATGAACCTGGGCAAACCCGAAGGTACTGCTACCGCCGCCTGGATTTCTCTGGTCTTGATGGTGCAGATTGAGGACCCGTTCAGTTTTTCTAACCCTAGCGAAGATTAGGTAGCCTCAAAATGCCGAGGAGGCCAGCCAAAAGCTGACCAAAAACCCGGCAATGGTCGAAAACGTCACCGAGCCGCCGCCCATTTCGTAGGCTTCGGGCATCATGGTGCTGGCGATCATGGCGAGAATGGCCCCCCCGGCGGTGGCCTTGGCCATGTCTAGCATCCACACCGAGACCACCGGCACCAGCTGGCTGCCGACCATGGCCACCAGCCCGCTGAGCAGCACCGCCCCACCCCACAGCGCCAGGATGCGCCCGGCTGAAGTGCCCGCCTGGCGCATGCCAATGGAGCTCGACATCGCTTCGGGAATGTTGGAGATAAACACCGCCATCAAAAACGACGCCCCCGTATGGCCGGTACCCACGTGAAAGCCAATCACCAGCGCCTCGGGGATATTGTCGATCATGGTGCCCACCAAAATGGCCAGGGGGGCCGAGCTTTGGGCCAGCTCCTTAAACTGCTGTTCCGAAATAGGAATATCGACCTCGACGCTGTCGAGCACCTGCCGCCGCCAGTGGTCGTCATCTACCGGAGCCAGCTTGGTGGTGGACTGGGTGGTTTCGCGCAGCCGCCGAGCCAGAATTCGGCTCAGCCCGCTGGAGAGTTGGGGGGCGTAGGTGAGCATGGCGTCGAAATCGGCTTTGTCAAGCTCGTAGAGCTCCATCGATGTCTTGGCCACCACCGTAGCCGATCGCTCTTCGCCGGTCAGCAGGGCCATTTCGCCAAAAATCTCTCCAGAGCCCAGGGAGGCTAGCCGTTGGGGGCCTTTGTAGATCTCGGCCTCCCCCTCCACAATCAGGAACATCGAGTTGCCGGGAGCCCCCTCCTGGCACAGCACCATGCCCGCCTCGACCTGGAGCGGCTTGAGCAGGGGAATAATCGCCTGCATTTCGTCGGGGGAGAGGCTGTGGAGCACCTCGATATGGCCGATGCGATCGAGCACCTCAGAGGCTTCGTCCTGGCGGTGGTGGTAGAGAAACCGCCGCGATGACGACGGGTGGCGAATAAAGCCCCCCTGGTTATCGATGTAGCCGACGATGACGGTAAACAGGGTGCCCCCCAGGGCAAAGCCCGCCACCAGCGGCAAAAAGCCGCTGCTCTGGTAGGCGGGCAGGGTAATGTCGTAGGCGATCGCCGAGAGCAATGTGCCGCTGCCAAAGGCCATTATGGCCGCTGTGAGCGATCGCGCCGGTCGCCAGGCAATTCCTAAAACCGCCCCCAGCAGCAAACTAGAGGCACCCAACAACCCTTGAACTAGCGCAGCAATGGGAACGCTCATTGACGAAATGACAGAGCATTATGACCAGGTTACTGCACAATGCTCCGCTTCCTGGCAAACTAGAGCCTAGGATTTTACCGGTCTATGGTCTGTCTACTATGAACCAACCGACCCAGCGCCGTCGCCCCGGCTTTAATCGTCAGCCGCGCCAGCGCCCGGCGAGGCGCACCTCCAGCCGCCGCCCCTTCTTTGGGCTGTGGCTGCTGTGCGGCCTGCTCTACGCCGCTGCTGGCATGATAGTGACGGCCTTAGCCAGCCCCTGGGTGTGGCCCGTGGCCGCCGGGGGCACCGTGATTCAGGGGGTGACCCTGGCCGGCCCTGAGGCGCTGAAGAGATTTCGGTGGCTGACGGCCAACCTGCTGGTGCTGGGCAGCATTGTAGGGGGCACGGCCCTGGCAGTGGCGCTTTCGATCGCCCTCAACCACCTGGGCACCGACAATCTGGATGAACTCACCCTCGGCAGGGCGTTCTTTGAAATCGCCCTCTACAGCCTGCTGGCGGTGGGGCTGGCGGTGCTGTGCAGCCTGACGACGGCGGCCCTGGGCGATCGCCTGCTGCGGCGCAACAAAGGCCGCAAAACCAGCCTGATATTAGTGCTGACCTGTCTGCTGGGGCTAGGGATAGGCGGTGCGATCGGCCTGCTGCTGGCCTAGGTCGCCCAGGGTTCAGGCAAGGGTGTAGCGAAAGCTCAGGGTGGCCCAGCGATCGTGGTGCAGGGCGTAGGCGTAGTCGTCAGGGCTGGCGCTGAGGTCTTGCAGCAGGGCTTGGGCCAGCTCCAGGGGCTGGGGCACTGGCCGAAAGCCCGTGGCCAGCGACGGCGGATCATTGCCCAGCACCGCTAAGCACCGCTCTAGCGGCTGGGTGCTGAGAATGACGTGGGACTCTACCCAGGTGGCTGCCCCGGGCATAGCCCAGCCAGCGCCATCGGCGGGGAAGGTAATGAGCTGCCCCGGTTCCAGGGGGGTGGCGGCGGTTGGCACCTCGGCTCCATCGGCGGCGATCGCATCGGGCAGAGTCATCAGGGCGGTGCATTCTCCCCGGCTGTCAAAGCTCATCCACAGCAGGTGGAGGGATTGGGTGGAGACGTTGGCCAGGCGGTAGCCAATGCGACCATCGCGGGGCAGCATGATGGGGTCGTCGGTGGCCGACTTCTGGGCCTGGCGAATGGCCAGGGGCCAGGTGACGGTGGAACTGTGCTCGGTGGTTTTGACCAGCAGCGGCATCGGCTTGGGCTGCACCGCCTCCAGCAGCGCCGCCGCCCCCACTTGGGAAGCGGTGTGGTTTTCGGTGAGGCGCACCAGCTTGAGGGCCAGCAGGGTTTGCAGGTAGGGGGTGAGTCGGTTGACCGCCGTCTTGACCGCCTCTTCTTTGGCCAGCATGGTGCCCGGCAGCAGGGTGCGGTTGGGGGCAAACAGCCCGTAGCTGCTCTCGGCAGGGCGTTCTCCCCCCAGCTTGGACTGGGTTTCGGCAGTGCTGGGCAAGGCGGCGGTTAGGGTAGCAACCGGTCCTATGGGCAGGCGACCAAACAGACAGTCAGCGGCCCTTTCTCCGGCGGTCACCGACGTCACCAGAGGAATGCTGGCCAGGGCACTGGTGGCGTCAACCCGCTCCACTCGATCGAGATGACTGTCGAGGGCGACAATTAAATCAATGGTTTGGGGCAGTCGCCGCACCTGCTCAAAGAGGGGCTGATGGGCCAGGGTAGCCGGGGCCACCTCCCCGTCGAGGGACTTGACCGAGGCTTTGAGGCCAGTGCGTGTCTCTAGGCGAAGGAGCACTGTTCGATCGCCTGTTCCGGCCACCAGGCGAGAGCCAGGCTGTAGGTAGCGCAACACCTGGGGTGGCACTCCCCCCAGCCAAGCGGCTAAAGGCCGACCCTCTCTAGTCGGTAAGATTACGCCTGCGGCCGGGGGCAGTTGAGGGGGCAGGCCGTAGGCCATGGGGCCGATACGGGGCGGTCGGCGATCGCTCAGGGCCGGCTGCTGGTCGGCTCCTACCCATCGCTGGAGCCGACTGCCAGCGCGCTGCATCAAGACCCTGGCGGTGGAGTCGGGTTCCATCTCCCACAGGCTTTGGGTGAGGGCGTAGGTAAAAACGCCAGCGCTGAACCCCTCCCACTGGCTTTCTAGCACCAGACGGCCCATTTCGGCGGCCCGCAACACTAACCCTGGCCAGGGTGTACTCAGCGCCTCCGGAAACGACACCAGCCCCGTGGGCACCGTGGGCCGTGACCTGACGCGGGAATTTCCCCAGTGCAGGTAGCCAGCATCTTGGCTGCCGGCATCAATTACGGTGGTGAGGTTGGCGGTGGCTAGCGGGCTGAGGTGGGCCACCACTTCGGCCTCAAGGAGGTCACCCAGGGCGGGATTAGTTTCGCTGGGCAGGCGGCTGTCTACCGTTACCCAGGCGGCCTGAAGACTGCTGCGATCGTCAGCCTCGACTACTCGCACCTGGCTACCGTAGCCGCTAAAGTGCAGCACCACCACATCGTCAGCCTGGGCCTGCTGCACCAGATGCTCGTCGATGGCGGTCAAAATATTGGAGCGAGTGGCTTCCTGGTTGGTCAGGGTCACTACCTCGGCGGGCTGAAAGCCAAAACGATACACCAGCAGCTGTCGCTGTAGTTCCACATCGGTCACGCAGCCCTTGAGGGCAATGTCTTGGGCCACACCGGGGTCAAGGGCGCGATCGGGATAAGTATTGATACCGATCAGCAGAGCCAGTTTACGACGGGCGGGCTTGGCCAGAGCCTGCTGGTACTGGCTGGGGCTAGCCAGCAGGGCACCACCCCCTAGGCCCAACGCCCCTAAGGCCAAGCTTGCCTGCTGCAAAAACGCCCGTCGTTTTAATGTCACCGAGTTGATCGCATCCTACTAGCTGACGGCTTCGGGAACCCGCATGGCCTTGGCCAGTTCCGCCGCTACCTCAGGCCGAGAAAATTCTGGCGGGGGCAGCTCACCCCGGCGCAGCATCTCGCGCACTTTGGTACCCGACAGGTGAATCCGCTCGTCTTTGGTGCTGGGGCTTGTTTTAGAGGTGGCCATGCCCCCGGTGCGGGTGCAGTAGAAGGCGTGCTCAAACTTCATCGGTACAATACCCAGCTCCATCGGCTCAAACTCATCGAAGATGTACTGAGCGTCGTAGGTGCCGTAGTAGTCGCCTACCCCAGCGTGGTCGCGACCCACAATGAAGTGGGTGCAGCCGTAGTTCTTGCGGATCAGCGCGTGGAAAATCGCTTCCCTAGGGCCAGCGTAGCGCATTGCGGAGGGATTGATCGCAAGAATCACGCGGTCTTGGGGGAAGTAGTGTTCCACCATAATTTCGTAGCAGCGCATGCGCACATCGGCGGGAATGTCGTCGGATTTGGTGGCCCCCACCAGCGGGTGTAAAAACAGACCGTCAACGGTTTCGAGAGCGCACTTTTGAATGTATTCGTGGGCCCGGTGGATGGGGTTGCGGGTTTGGAAGCCGACGACGGTTTTCCAATTGCGATCGCGAAACAGCGCCCGCGAGGCCACCGGGTCAATCTGGTAGGCGGGAAAGAGGGGATGGGGATCGCGCTGGAGCAGCCATACCGGGCCAGCCAAATTCACCGCCCCCTGGTCATAGACCACCTTGACCCCGGGGTGTTTCTCGTCGTCGGTGCGGTAGACGTTGACGGCCTCATGGGCCTTGTCGTAGGTGTATTTTTCTTCCAGTTCCAGCACGCCGACAAAGCGACCGCTGGGGTCATCCAGTCGCACCAGGCTGCCCTCTTGAAGGGGCTCGGCGGTGGCTTCATCCACCGACAGGGTGACCGGAATTGCCCAGGGCAGGCCGCTGGCCAGGCGCATGTTGGTGACTACGGTGTCGTAGTCGGCTTTTTTCATAAAGCCGTTGAGGGGGCTAAAGCCGCCAATGGCGATCATCACCAGGTCAGAGAAGGCCCGCTCGTCCAGGCTGACCCGCGGCAGGGTGTCGGCCTTGTCTAAGAACTGGGCTTTTTGGTCGGGCGTCGCCAGGCGATCGACCAGGGTGCCGCCGTGGGGGGCAATACCGTCTTTGTGTAGAGTCATGGAGATACCGCTGCCTTCTGCTGATGATGAAACATGGAGAAATCTGGTGGCCCAAGGCTGGCTAGCCAGGGCAACCCCGGTTTTCCGCCGGGGAATTGGGGTTAACCGTCTTGTTCTATGAAATTACATCTTGGTACCAATGTCATCCAGTCGCGGGAGTCGTCCAGAGGATGTTCCCCCCTGACCTGCCCCCAGATCGGTGATTTTAATCGCGATGGAGCTGACGCCAGAGAGGGTGGGATGGCCCTTGGGCGGCGATGCGATCGCACAGTCTCTGCAATCGTCGCTGCTCGTCTTTGGTCATGCCCCACAAAATATAGCGGCTCTCGGCCACCAGCAGCGCCACAGTTAACCCCACACACAGCCCCAGCCCGATCGCCGCCGGGCGGTTGTAGGCCAGACTCAGGCGCACCGTTGACCAGGTAAAGTACTGGCGCAGCTGAGCCATCTCAGGCCGCAGGCTCCACAGGCTGAGGGGGGCTACCGTTAGCCACAGCAGCCCGCTAACCACCCACCAGCGACGAAGCATGATCGTCCGCAGGCGCTCCAGAGGTGCGGAATAAGTAGGGGTGCCCATGGGCAAAATTCGTTAGCTTTGAGATTCGGGCTGGGGTTCTGACCCGTCAGGGTCATCGCTGTAGGCCTGACCCGCGCGTTCTCGCCACAGGGCCAGCAGCGAACTGGCCACAAAAATGCTGGAGTAGGCCCCGGCCACAAAGCCCACAATCAACGCCAGGGCAAAATATTTCAGGGTGGGGCCGCCAAAGATGACGATCGCCACCAGCGGCAGCGTCGTCGTCAGCGAGGTATTGATCGAGCGGGCCAGGGTTTGGTTGACGGCGCTGTCAACAATGTCGTTGATGTGGCTACCGGGGCTGAGTTTCATATTTTCCCGGACGCGATCGTAGATCACCACCGTGTCGTTGACCGAGAAGCCCACAATGGTGAGCAGCGACACGATGAATAGACTATCGACCTCGACGCCCAGCACCAGCCCCAAAATGGCAAACACGCCAGCGGTAATAGTCACGTCATGGGCCAGGGCCAAAATCGCCAGCAGCGCATAGTCGAGCTTAAAGCGCAGGCTCATGTAGATCACAATCCCGGCAAAGGAAACCAGCAGAGCCAGTAAGCCCGATACCAAGAGCTGTTTCCCCACCACCGGCCCGACCGTATCAATCTGGGTAGAGCTGCTGTCAAAGGGGCCAATGGCCTCGTCGAGGGCGCTTTGCAGAGGCGCGCGCTCGTCTACGTTCAGGGTACGGGTGCGAATTGAGAGTACCTGCTGGTCATCCCCCAAAAGCTGAAGGCTGCTGGAGTCGAGGCCCTGATCTCCCAGCACCTGTCTGACGTCGGCCAGATCGAGCGGTTCGGTGCAGCTGTCGGTAACTACGCAGGCTCGGGTGAGCTGGAGTCGGGTGCCCCCAGCAAAATCAAGGCCCGGTTTGAGGGGTGCGCCAAACTGCTGCCACGAGATCGCCATAGCCACCAGACTGACTAGCACCAGCACTGACGAGATTCCCCACCACAGACCGCGCTGCTGAATAATGTTGAGCTTCATGGGCACTCCTAGGGGCGAACGGTGTCAGGGCGAACGGGGGTTAAGCCGGGGCAAAACAGGCTGGGGCGCCGAAACTGCGGCAGGCTGATGGCTAAGAACATCAGCGTACGGGTGCAGGTCAGGGCGGTAAACATGCTGATGATGACGCCGATGGCCAGGGTGAGGGCAAACCCCTTGACCAGCCCGGCCCCAAAGTAAAACAGTGCCAAACAGGAGATCAGGGTAGTGACGTTGCCGTCCAGAATGCTGGAAAAGGCTCGGTAGAAACCCGATTCTACCGAGCGGTAGAGGGTTTTGCCCGCCTGCAACTCTTCACGGGTGCGTTCAAAGATCAGCACGTTGGCATCGACTGCCATACCGATGCTGAGAATGAAACCAGCAATTCCCGGTAGGGTGAGCGTTACCCCCAGCAGGTTGAAGGCTGCCCAGGTGAGCAGGGCATAGATGATCAAAGAGATGTCGGCCAGAACACCGGGCAGACGGTAGTAAACCGCCATAAACACCAGCACCAGCCCGAGACCAGCGATGCCAGCGTAGAGGCTGCGCTGAATGCTGTCGCGGCCCAGGGTAGGCCCTACGGTGCGGTTCTCGACCACCTCTACGGGGAGGGGCAGAGCCCCGCCGCGCAGCTGAATTTCTAAATCGCGGGCCGACTCGGCGGTAAAGTTGCCGGAAATAACGGCGCTGCCCCCGGTGATGCCGGTTTCGGCATACTGTACGTTGACCGTGGGGGCGCTGAGCAGCCGGTTGTCGAGAAAGATCCCGATAGTGCGCCCGGTACCGGCGATCGCCTTACTGATCTCCGCAAACTCGTTGCCGCCCTCGCTGTTGAACTGAATCACCACCTCCCAGAGGGTGCCGCTGGTGGGCCGGGCGATCGCATCGGTCAACGCATCGCCACCCAGGGTGCTGGGCTCAAACAGAGCCGCCACGGCGTTTTCGCTGGCCGTAATATCGGCCTGGAGTCTGTCAATGCGGGCCTGGGTATCGCTATTGATTTCCCCACTTGAGGGTATAGAGGCCTGAAGGGCAGCCAGCTCGCCCAGATGTCCTTGCAGCACCTGATTTTCGATCTGGAGCTGTTGGTCGGTACCCGCCCGCTGGGCGCGAAATTCAAGCTGAGCCGTGCCCCCCAGCACCCGTTCAGCCTGCTGGGGATCGCTGACGCCGGGCAGCTGCACCAGCAGCTGATTGTTGCCCAGCTGCTGCACCACCGCCTCCGAGACGCCCAGGCCGTTGACTCGGCCCTCAACCACGGTCTGCACCGCCTCCATCTCGCGATCGGTAATGGTGGGGATAGCGGCGGTGGGCTGCACCTGGATGGTGAGCTGAGAGCCCCCCCGCAGGTCTAACCCCAGTCGGGTGGGTATCTGGGTTATCACCACCACGGCGGCGATGGTGAGCACCAAAATAACCCCTAGCCAAGCTCGATATTTTGCCATTGCGGTTTGCTGCGGTGTGGGTGCGGGTGGGGATAGTGATCCCTGGAAAGATGGGGCTATGCCCTGGAGATGGCGGCGGCGATGGGAAGGGCTGTTCCTAGCATTAGGTGGTGGGCGGTGCCCACCACTACAGCGGCTCCCTAGACCTTGAGGGCGACCATATTTTCGACGGCGGCCTCGATTTGTTTGGGCTGCACAATGGTCAGTGTCTCTAGCTTACCGTTGTAGGGGGTCGGGATGTCTTGGGACGACAGGCGCACCACCGGGGCGTCGAGTTCGTCAAAGTAGCGATCGTTAATTGAGGCGATGATTTCAGCGCCAATGCCGCCGGTTTTCATGCACTCTTCCACAATAATTACCCGATGGGTCTTTTTGATCGAGGCTCCAATGGTGTCGAAATCCAGCGGTTTGAGGGAGATCAGGTCGATTACTTCGGGGTCAATGCCTTTTT
This sequence comes from Leptolyngbya sp. CCNP1308, assembly GCF_034932455.1. Classification (NCBI taxonomy): domain Bacteria; kingdom Bacillati; phylum Cyanobacteriota; class Cyanophyceae; order Leptolyngbyales; family Leptolyngbyaceae; genus Leptolyngbya; species Leptolyngbya sp. CCNP1308. Next base: position 43,018 of record NZ_JAYGIH010000077.1, read on the forward strand.
TCTCCAGACCCTTGACCGCCTGGGTGACGTGGTGACGCATGCGAGAGTAGGTGAGGATGGTGACGTCTTTGCCGGGGCGCACAATTTCGGCTTTGTCTAGGGGCACCACATACTCGTGGTTGGGCAGATCTTCTTTGAGGTTGTAGAGCAGCACGTGCTCAAAGAACAGCACCGGGTTGTCGTCGCGGATGGCGGCCTTAAGCAGCCCCTTAGCGTTGTAAGGGGTCGAACAGGCGACGATCTTCAGCCCCGGCACCGCCTGGAAATAGGCTTCGAGCCGCTGGGAATGCTCGGCCCCGAGCTGGCGACCCACCCCCCCGGGTCCGCGAATCACCATGGGAATTTTGTAGTTGCCGCCGGAGGTGTAGCGCAGCATGCCCGCGTTGTTGGCGATTTGGTTAAAGGCCAGCAGCAAAAAGCCCATGTTCATGCCTTCGATGATCGGGCGCAGGCCGGTCATGGCGGCACCGACGGCCATGCCGGTGAAGCTGTTTTCGGCGATCGGGGTGTCGAGCACGCGCAGCTCGCCGTATTTCTCGTAGAGGTCTTTAGTGACTTTGTAGGAGCCGCCGTAGACGCCGACATCTTCGCCCAGCACAAACACGGTGTCGTCGCGGCCCATCTCTTCGTCGATGGCCTCGCGCAGGGCGTTAAATAGGAGGGTTTCTGCCATTGGTGGAGTGATTGGTGGAGTGTTAGTGGGTAGGTGGGTGGATGGGGTAGGTGGCTATCCCCTGGAGAATGGAGAGGCCCGAGGCTACTCGTCGGCAAAAATATATTTATAGAGGTCGTCGGGGTTGGGTTCGGGGCTCTCTTCGGCAAAGGTGAGGGCATCGTCGATGGTGGTTTGGATGCGATCGCGCACTTCCTTCAACACCCCCTCGTCAGCCAGATTTTGCTCTAGCAGGTAGCCCTCAAATCGCTTGATCGGGTCGCGGGCCAGCCAGGCCTCTTTCTCGGCCTTCGATCGCAGCTCGTCAGGATCCGCCAGGGAGTGGCCCCGAAAGCGGTAGGTGAGCGCTTCAATCAGGGTTGGGCCTTCGCCAGCGCGGGCGCGAGCTACGGCTTCCTGGGCGACAGCGCGTACGGCCATTACGTCCATGCCGTCAACTTCGACGCCGGGCATGCCAAACACCGAGGCCTTCTTATAGATCTCGGGCTGGGAGGTGGCCCGCTCGTGGGCCATGCCGATCGCCCACTTGTTGTTTTCCACCACAAATAAAATCGGCAGCTTCCAGAGGGCGGCCATGTTCAGGCATTCAAAGAACTGGCCGTTGTTGCTGGTGCCATCGCCAAAGAAGCAGGCGGTCACCTGGTCGGCGCTGGGGTCACCCAGGGCGTCGCGGCGGTAGCGCGACTGAAACGCCGCCCCCAGGGCCACGGGAATGCCTTCCCCAATAAAGGCAAAGCCCCCCAGCATGTTGTGCTCGCTGGAGAACAGGTGCATGGAGCCGCCCCGCCCCTTGCTACAGCCAGTCTCTTTGCCAAACAGCTCGGCCATCACATTCTTGGCGGGTACCCCGGCGCTGAGGGCGTGGACGTGGTCGCGGTAGGTGCTGCACACGTAGTCGTCAGAGCGCAGGGACTTGATCACTCCGCTAGAGACCGCTTCCTGCCCGTTGTAGAGGTGCACGAAGCCGAACATCTTGCCCCGGTAATACATCTCGGCGCATTTGTCCTCAAAGAAGCGCCCCAGGATCATGTCCTCGTAGAGCCTTAGCCCCTCTTCGGGGGCGATCTGGGCTGTTGGAGCGTGGAATTTGGGTAACGTCCGTTCTTGAACCATGGGTTTGCTGGGTCCTACGCCGCGATGTCCAACATTTGACTATACCGAAAAGTATCCCCCCTTGGGCAGAGACCCGGCTGGAGATACGCCCTACATCATACCGATCGGGCTTCTGGGCAACAGTGTTCGGCTTGGCCATCGGGCCAAGATAGTGCGATCGCTGCGGCCAATCTCCTCTACTTCTCTACCGGCTGCTGAGTAGTCTGGGGGCAAGGGCCAGATCTTTACTCAATGTTTAATTGCATTGCAACCGGGCGAACTGACCTACATAAGCTAACTTGCTGAGCGGGCTCGAACGAAGCGAGCCGCCAGCCAATTTTTTTTGGCCAAATTATGAGGCTGATGGGGAATTTAGATGGCGCTGGCCTTTTGGGTCAAGGGGCACCGTGGCCCTGGCGGCGGCGACAGGCATGTGTTATAAACTTCATTTTTGTTCTGCTTTTGGGGCAAACGCGATAGGGTGTAGCTACTTCCCAGGGCTGGTGGACCACAGTCTGGCACAGTCTGGGGAAACCGCGGGTTGAGACGATGGTTAAGGCCCATGAATGCAGTGCCATCGGCGTTGAAGTTGGGGTGATAGTTACGCGCTGCGGTAAAGTTCGGCGGTTTAGACAGTCCGCAATAAATCTTTTTGGATACTATTTCGAGTGAATTCGCCGTTGGGGACGTGAGCTGTGCAAATTCCGTTAGACTACTACCGAATTCTGGGGCTGCCGATTCAGGCGACGGCCGACCAGCTAAAGCAGGCCCACCGCGATCGCGGCTTGCAGCTGCCCCGGCGCGAATTCTCCACCGCCGCCATTGAGGCCCGCAAGCAGCTGATCGACGAAGCCTATACCGTTTTGTCTGACCGCGATCGCCGCCGCGACTACGACAGCAAGTTTCTCGCCAGCGCCTACACCGTCGATATGGCCCCCGAGCCCCTGCTTGAGAGCCGCATCCCCGGCCTGGAGGTGAGTGCCGACGCGGGGGAGGCGGCGCTCAGGTCGCTCGCCACTGAGCCCGGCGGCAGCGAGGCCCAGAGTTCCAAAATTGAGATCGAGAGCGATCAGCTAGTGGGGGCGCTGCTGCTCTTGCTGGAGCTAGGGGAATACGAGCAGGTACTCCAGCTGGGCCAGCCTCAGCTCGTTAACCCCTACGCCAGCGGTGGTCTGGCCACCCCTGAGCCGGCCCAAGACGACGTAGTGCTCACCCTGGCTCTGGCCTGCCTAGAGCTGGGCCGCGAGCAGTGGCAGCAGCGCCAGTACGAAATTGCCGCCGAGTCGCTACAGACCGGCCACGAGCTGCTGGCCCGAGGCAACCACTTCCCCAACCTGCGGGCCGAGATTCAAACCGAGCTGTACAAGCTGCGGCCCTACCGGGTGCTAGAGCTGCTGGCCCGCCCCCTCGACCAGACCCGCGAGCGTCGCCAGGGGCTGAAGCTGCTCAAGGCCATGCTCGAAGATCGAGGCGGCATTGAGGGCAGTGAGGACGACCTCTCTGGCCTGGCCATTGACGACTTTTTGCGTTTTATTCAGCAGCTGCGCGACTACCTCACCGCCAGTGAGCAGCAGGAGCTGTTTGAGCACGAGGCCCGCCGACCATCCCCCGTGGCCACCTACCTGACGGTGTACGCCCTGCTGGCCCGAGGGTTTGCCCGCCACCAGCCCGCCCTGGTGCGCCGCGCCAAACAATTGCTGCTGCGCCTGGGTGCCCAGCAAGACGTTCACCTAGAGCAGGCGGTGTGCGCCCTGCTGCTGGGCCAAACCGAGGAGGCCAATCGCGCCCTGGAAATGAGCCAGGAGTATGAGCCCCTGGCCTATATTCGCGAGCATTCGCGCCAGTCGCCCGACCTGCTGCCGGGGCTGTGCCTCTACGCCGAGCGCTGGCTCAAAGACGAGCTATTCCCCCACTTTCGCGACTTCAAAGACCAGGAAGCCACCCTCAAGGACTACTTTGCCGACGCCCAGGTGCAGGCCTATCTCGAAACCATGCCCGCCGGCTCGGGGGCAGAGGCGCGATCGGAAGCGCGTCCCCTGGGATACCCTCCCCAGGTCACCCAGGGGACGCTGACTGCCGCCGCTGGGGCATCCCAATTTTCGACGACTCAATTTCCTACGGTTGAGGGGTCGTTGCCGATTGGCGCGCCCACCATGCCCAACCCGGCTGCTGCCCCCCGGCGCAACGCCCCGGAATCTGCCCCGAACGGCTACAGCGCCAACGGCAATGGGGCTTACCCGCGAACGCCCCAGGCCCGCAACGGCAAAGGCCGCCCCAGTCAGCCCCAACCCTGGGCCAATGGACTGGCGGACGGAAGCGCCTCCGACCCAGAGTTTCGCAGTGGCCAGGGTGAGGAAGACGATCTCTCCGTGGCCGAGCGGGTCGCTCAGCTATCGCCCGACGGCAAAATGGCCGCACCGGGGAGCGAAACATCGGCTAAGCCAGGATCTGAACGGCGGCCCCTGACCCCAGCTACGGCCACCCTGGCACCCGGACAGGCGTTGTCGCCCGGTATAGCTTCTTCGGGGCGGCGCAGTCGCGGAGCCGCACCCAACTGGGGACGGCTGGCCATAGTGGGAGCGGCGGGCGTTGTGGGGGTGGGGATTTTGGGCTTTGGCACGATGCGAGCCCTGGGCTGGGTGGCGGGGGTCTTTAGCGGCCCCAGAATCTCGGGCCAACCCCTGGCGATTCGCGTTGACCAGCCCGTCTTTGAAATTCCGGAAGCGCCGCCCGCTCCCACCGAGATTGGCGTCAACGATATGGCCGGTCGAGTGATTAACGAATGGCTGGAGATCAAGCGCGGGGCGCTGGGCGAAAGCTACCAGGGCGATCGCCTCGACGATATTCTGCTAGAGCCAGTCCTTACCCAGTGGACCCGCCGGGCCGATGCCGCCGCCGCCGAAAGCTGGTATTGGGAATATGAGCACAACGTCGAGGTTGAGTCGGTAACCCCCGACGACCCGACTTCTGACAGTTTGCAGGCGATCGCCGTCGTCTCCGAAAAGGCGCAGCTGTTTGAGTTTGGCGTCGAAAATGCCAATGCCGCCTATGACGACACCCTGAGAATGCAGTACGACCTGGTACGCCAGGATGGCAAGTGGTACATCCAGGGGATGAATAAGTTAGCCGATGTGAATTAGAGTTGGCTTGGGTGAGAAGACGGGGGAACGGATAGATTCCTCACAGGGATGGGTGGTTCCCCCGCCCCCATGATGGATTACCATAAACGCTCATTTTGATGTCCGTAGTTCGGCAATCTCTCCGGACGGGCGGCACCTGACTGTGTTTTGATAGAATGCTGTTCGTATTAACCCTAAAGCTGAATGCCAGTAGATAGCCTGCCCGCTCCTCAGTTGCCCATGGTGCTCGACACCCTTACCAACCCAGGGCTGCCCAGCGACGAATGTCCTCGTCGGGCGCGCATTCAGATCGACCTGCTGCTGCTGGCCATTGAAGCCCTTGACCTGGGGGGCGGTGAAGCCATGTTGGCCACCTCCCGCGAACTGGCCCTAGAGGGGCTGGTGAAGGGGCGGGTGCACCTGTGGCTGCTGCGGGGCACCAACCCCATGCGGCGCTACAGTCAGCGCCGTCCCCTCGACATTGAAGAGGCTAAGGCGCTAGTGATTATTATTTGCGCCCTGGCGCGGCGGCTAACGGTGCTGGTGCGCCAGCTGCTAGTGGGCTATCAACAGCTGGCCGATAAGCAGCTTTCCCCCGAGCACCACTTTCGTTTGGCCGACTATCTGAGCCGCTTTCGCAGCCACTTTCGCGCCCGCATGAACCCGCGCCGGGCTGGAGTGATTGCCTACAGCACCGACGAAAAGCTCGACGAGCTGGCCCTTGAGCTTTTGCAAGAACTGCTGCTGTGCGCTGGGGTGCTCGGCCCCCAACGCCTGTGGAATAGCCTGTTTGACGGAGAAGTATCATGACCGTTCAACGGCAATACACCCTGCCCCACTGCAACCTGGTTTTAGAAGGGCTCAGCGCTGACGCCAACGACCCCCTGTCGCCCCTGGCGGTGCTGATGAACGCTGAGTGCCACCTGCCCGGTGCCACCGATGCCACCCTCGCTGGGGGGCGCGAATTTTTAGACAGTCTAGTGGCCGCTGTGAGTCGCTACGGCCAGCAGTTGCTCAGCGGCGTGCCCTACCCCAGGGCAACGGGGGCAGCACCACCCCTGGTGGAGATCAAACCGGGGGATCTCCCCTACCACCACCACCTGATTGTGCATCAGCAGCCCTTGGGCGAGCCCGTCAGCGACCTCAACGCGCTGCCGCCGTTAGATATCCAGCTCACCACGGTGCAGTTCTACGACCTGATGGAAGCGGTCGATCAGCTGCTGGCCGATAGCCAAACCCTGCCCGATATGAAGGCCCAGTTTCAGGCGGTGTCGCGGCGGCTGGTGCGGCCCAGCGAACCCATGACAAAGCGGGCGGCCCCTGCGGCCCTGGGAGCGGCGGCCCTGGCTGCCGCCGGACTGGCGCTGTTCTTTGTGCCCCCGCCCGAGTTTGAGCCCAGCCGCCCAGAGTCTGAGGCCTCGGCCCCGGCAGCAGCCAGCGCAGTGCCGGGGGATCCCCCCACTGCCGACGGTGACAGTAGCGTGGCGGTGGCTCCTGATGGCGACGGCCTAGACCGTCTGGAGGGTGCCCCAGTGATTACCGACGCGGCCACCATTGCCCTGTTGCAGTCTGACGTGACCCAGCGGTTGCAGGAGGCCTGGGCCGATGCGCCCCGTCCCAGTGGCGATCTGGCCTATCGCATGGCGATTTCCGAAAACGGCGATATTTTGGGGTACCGATACGAGAACGACCTAGCCCTGGAGGAGGTCGATAACACTCCGCTGCCCGAACTCGCCTTTGTGCCAGTGGCAGGTGCGGAACCAGTACAGGAGCGAGTGGCGCAGTTTATCGCTACCTTTACCCCCGACGGTGAGGTGGTGGTAGAGCCCACCGAGGCTCCCACCGAGGCCAATGCCGCCGAGCTGCCGCTTCTGGAGCAGAAGGTGACCGATGGCGATCGCATTCGCGAACTCAACAGCAATCTCTACGACAGCATCTTGGCTGAGCTAGAGCCCCTCTCGGCTAGCGAAGCCCTGCGGTTTCGGGTGCGCCTGACCGAGGCGGGTGAGGTGGTGGGCTACGAGCCCGTCAACGCTGCTGCTGGTCTGTTGGCGACCGAGACCCCGTTACCCAGCCTGGTTACCGCCGCCGACAGCACAGACGCTCAGGCTGACTTTCAGGTGGTGTTTACCGAGAGCGGTGTGCTAGAGGTTAACCCCTGGGATGGCTGGCCCCAGTAGGCTGAGATCCCTCCCTAGCGCTGTCGATGCCCCTATGATGCTAGCCCGATGTTTCTAGCCCCACTGCACCATGGCTGATTCCCCCGATCTGCCACCGTTGCCCTCAGACCCCGCTTCGGTGTCTCCCCACCCGGTAGTGCCGCCGCCTGCACCCAAGCCCCGCCGTTGGGCAGGGCTGCACGCGCTGTGGACTCTGGTGGTGCGCCTAATTATGCTGGGTGCTGGCGTCAGCCTGGGCTGGCTGGTTGGCATGGTGGTGGCCCAGGCGTGGCCCGCCCGCAATCCAGAGCCACCGCTGACGGAGGTGATCCTGCGTCAGGGCAGTCAGACCCAGCGCAAACTGCGGCAGCTGCCCCGTTGGTGGCAGGGCGATGGGCCGGTTGATGGGGTTGTCGATGAAGTAGCACCAGCGCTGGATGCTTCTTCGTCAGCAGCTTCTGGCGTTGTAGCTGCACCGGAGGCTGAGCCGCCTGTGCCGGACGAGGAGCGCGATCGCATTCAGACCGACCTCACCGCCCTGCGCCAAGACCTTGCCAGCCTCAATACCCGCCTGGCCGAGCTAGAAACCACCGTGGGGGGAGTACCCACGGGGACGCTCGAAGATCGCTTGCAGCGCCTCGATCAGCGCCTTGGTACCCGCGATAATCGGGCCAGCGGTGATGCAGCCCGTGAAACCCCTGAAACTGCTGAACCAGAGACACCCACAGTTGAGCCATCGCCAAAGACAGCCTCAGCGGCTCGGGTGCCCTACCAGGAACCGCGCTTTCCGCTGGTGCGCGATCGCGTCATCTTGCCCAGTGCCCTGCTGTTTGAGCTAGGCGGCAGTACCTTGACCGCCGCTGGCCAGCAGCTGCTCGACAGCATTGCCTCCGACCTGCGCCGCTACGGGGCCGCAACGCTACTGGTAGGCAGCCACACCGACGGTGCGGCATCCCCCGATCTGGCCAGCCAGCTCACCCTACAGCAGGCGATAGCAGTGCAGCAGTATCTGGGCCCCCAGCTAGAGGGGAACGGCATTCGCTGGGTGCCAGTGGGCTATGGCCAGACCCGGCCCACCACGGCGGGCACCACCGCCGCCGACCAGCAGCGCAACCAGCGGATCGAAATTGGCATTGTGCCAGGTAGCTAACCCATGCGACTAGTCTTTTTTGGCACCCCTCAGTTCGCCGTGCCCAGCCTCCATCGATTGCTGGCCGAGCCGGGGTTTGAGGTAGCTGCCGTTGTCACCCAGCCCGATCGCCGCCGAGGCCGGGGTAGCCAGGTAGATGCTTCGCCCGTAAAGCAGGTCGCGCTCCAGGCCAACTGTCCCGTCCTGCAACCCACCCGCATCAAAAAAGATGAAGCCACCCTCACTGCTCTAGAAGACATCCAGGCCGATGCCTTTGTGGTGGTGGCCTACGGGCAGTTGCTCTCCCAGCGCATTCTCGATATGCCTCGGCTGGGCTGCATCAACGGCCACGGCTCGCTGCTGCCCGCCTACCGGGGCGCCGCTCCGATTCAGTGGTGCATCGTCAACGGCGACACCGTCACCGGTATGACCACCATGCTGATGAACCTGGGCATGGATACCGGCGACATGCTGCTCAAGTCATCCCTGCCCATCGGCCTGCTCGATACCGCTGGAGAGGTGGCGACGGCCCTGGCTTACCAGTGCGCCGATCTGCTGGTGGAAACCCTGCACGGCCTGGCAGCTGAGGTGCTCAGCCCAGTGCCCCAGGATGAGGCTCTGGCCACCTACGCACCGCTGATTCAAAAAGACGATTTTGAGCTGCACTGGGGGAAGGCCGCGATCGCAGTCCACAACCAGGTGCGCGGCTTCTATCCCAACTGCGTCACCCCCTTTCGCGGGCAGCCGCTCAAGGTCATGGCCACGGTTCCCCTGGGAGAGCCCTACTGGGCAGAACTGCCCTCTGAACTGGTGGCTATGCGGGAGGCGGTGGAGGGGGCGATCGCAGCCTCCGCCCAGCAAAATCCGACCCCCGGCACCATTGTGGGATTGCTCAAGGGCCAAGGCCCCCTGGTGCAGACCGGCGACGGGCTGCTGCTGCTGCGTCAGGTCAAACCCAGCGGCAAGCAGGCCCAGGGAGGGGCCGATTTCGTCAACGGCAGCCGTCTGCAAATCGGGGAATCCCTCGGCTAGATAACCGCTCCAAACTCGGTTGGTAAGCTAGAAGAATTTGGGTCATCCTTTCCGCAGAGATAAATCGCCGATGAAACCAGAGCCTTCAGCCTCTACGCCGCTCTACGGCCCGGTGCCAGAGTATCTGCAAACCCGCCGCGAAGTGGTGTTTTTGGTGCTGGGGGGGCTATTCCTCGGCACCCTGGGGATGCTCAACATTCTCGGCATTAGCCGATTTGTCAATATCTTTACCTGGGGCGATTTTGCCGTCACGGTGGCCGTGGGTGTGCTGCCGTATCCCCTGACCTTTCTCTGCACCGACCTGATCTCAGAACTCTACGGCAAAGAGCGGGCCAACCAGGTGGTTTGGGTGGGGCTATTGCTCAATCTGTGGGTGCTCTTCATTGTCTGGCTAGGGGGTGTGCTGCCGGGGCTTGAGGCCACCGACCCAGCTACCGGCCAGCTATTGCGCGATGCCGCCGGGCGACTGCCGGTGTTCTTTGAAATTCGCAACCTCACCTTTGGGGCCGTCACCGCCTCCATGCTGGCCTACCTGACGGCTCAGTTTGTCGATGTCTACCTGTTTCACTTTTGGAAAGAGCTGACCAACGGCAAGCACCTGTGGCTGCGCAACAATGGCTCCACCCTGGTTAGCCAGCTGGTCGATACCATCACCGTAGTGCTAATTACCCACTTTCTCGCTGGGGCGCTCCCCATCGATGCAGGCCAGGAACTGTGGCCCCAGCTGATTCGCTTTATGGGCTACGGCTACACGTTTAAGCTGATAGCCGCCCTGCTCGATACGGGGCCGTTTTACCTCTGCGTATTTTGGCTGTCGGAGTATCTTGGGCTAGAATCCCCCCTCGCCAATCCAAAATCCCCTAACCTAGTCAGTCGAGGGCAAGATTGACCGAATCAAAGCGAGGACGAACTGATTGATCAATCTTGCCCCTGCCTAAAGTCCTGCAAATACCAGTCGGATAAAGTTCAAGGGTTGACAGCTAAATCTGCGGTACTGGCGGTAAACCGGAGACTTCGTCGATCTGTTCTAGACTGCCGCTGTCGAACTCGGTTTGGGTTAAAAAGCGAAACACCTCCTGGTACATGGGCTTCCAGTATTCGTTGCTCATGTTTTGGCTGACTTCTAGCGGGTCAACCATGGGGTGGGGCACCAGAGCCTCGCTGGGGAAGGTGTACAGGTAGTGGTTGTCGTAGCGCTTGAACAGTGAGGCCTGACTGAGAGACTGCGCGAATTTTTGGTTGGTTTGTAGGTCAGCGGCGTCTTCGTTTTCGGTCAACATCATCAGCGTGGGCTGGGGGCGCAGGGCCGCGACGTTGTCTTTGCTTTGCACAAACGCGCCAAACCGATTGGCAGCGGTAAAACAGCCCAGCGGAAACCGCAGTTCGTCCCAGCCAAATTCTTTGACATCCAGGGGGCCAGCCAGGTTGATGTAGCGCTCGCGGGTTGCGCCGCCATACACCTCTAGCAGCGGCGCAAAGGCCACCACTTTGGCCACACGCTGGGGGTTTTTGGCCCCCAGGGCCAGGGCCACGGCTCCACCGACCGATAGGCCCACGGTGTAGACGGGGCCAGGCAACGCCTCTAGCTCGTCTAGACGAGCCTGGGCATCGCTCAGGTAGGCCAGGTGAGACGACACAAAATAGCGGTCAAAGTCGGGGTCGTCGTCGCGCTCGATCGCAGCAATAATATCCAGCAGGCGGGGTTCTAGCTTGCTGAGGCGGGCCATTAGCCCAACCATTTGTACGGGAGAAGGGGTGGTAGCACCCTCGCCAGAGGCCGCCAAGTTGGCGAGAAAATGTTGCAGCACCGGGTCGGCATTAACTTTTTCCCGCAGAGGCACTAGAATCTCGGGTTTGAGATCAACCTGGGGCCAGTTTTGGTCAGGATTGACATAGGCATGGCCCGCCAGGGTGGCCTGATACACATTGAAGCCGTTGCGAAACAGATAGTCGGCCAGGCGCGACATCTGGTGGGGTTTGGCACTAAACCCGTGGAACATCAAGACGGTGCCTTTAATTGGGGTATTGGCCTCGTGAAACAGGTAGTAGGGAAAAGCGCCGTCTCGCCGGTCGGGACGGGCGGCAATCGTTTGTACGTAGGTCTCAATGCGCTGCCGCGTAGCCTGGAGCTGATCGTGAGTCGGAGCAGTGGGGCTGGTTTGCAGGGTGACCATGGGCCTAGGGGGATGAGGATTATGTCGTAACTACCGCCGGAAGACTAATGCTGTCTCCTCCGGTTGCTACAGCGACACTAGCCCAAATTCCACCAGGGCAGGATAAAAATTGCGGTTTTCGTGGCTGGGGCGGCTGAGCTTGAGCAGGGCAAAGCGTTGCAGGGGGCGCAGCGATCGCCACTGCTCTAGCCCAATCTCAGCCCCGATCGCCTGCGCTTGGGTCTGCACATCTGTGGGGACGGCATTGCCGTTGTGCCAAGGAGGATCGGGGTCGATGGCCAGGGTTGAGGCGGGGGTGCCCTGGACGCGGTGCACTAGAGCCTGCACGTAGGCGGTATAGGCTACGGTGGCATCGCGATCGCTGCACTGAAGCTGAGTGAGGCGATCGCGTTCGGCCTCGCTAAACCGGTGCCAGTGCTCCAGCTTGAGCTTGACGCCGCAGGTGTCGAGCTTGAGGCGCACCTGCATGGGAATGCAGCGCAGCGACTCGACAAAGTCAGCCTCAAACTGAAAGAAATCGTTGGCTTCTAAGGATGTGTTGACCTGGGTCATAGGAGGTTGGGGCAAAAATGATCCTAGCGAGGCTGAATTGAATGCACGTCGAGCCGATAGGTCTGCCCCTGGTGGGTAATGGTCACCGGGGTAGAGCCAGCTCCAGTTGGCGGTGGTGGAGCTGGAATAGGGGTAAAGGTGACCCGCTCGACCTGCTCGCCAGGGTTGGGGGTGAGCGATCCGGCCACCTGGCTGGCCTGTTCAAGCTGATTGGTCAGCGACACCAGGCCGCTGAGCCCGTTGATCAAATCGCGAATGTTGCGGCGAATCTCTGGGTCGCCGGTTAGCTCATCCACGTCGGCCAGCACTTTGTTGGCGCTTTGAAAGACGCTGCGAGCCGAGTCCAGGGTTTGCTGGAGCATGACCAGATTTTCATCATTGTTAAAGGTGCCCGTAATCGAGCGAATGTCGGCGGCGGCCAGGGCGGCATCGGCGGAGAGACGGTCGAGGTTGGCAATAAACTCGCTCTGCTGAAGGGCCGGGCTCAGGGTAGTGGTAATGGCCTGAATTTCGGCGGCGCTGCGATCGAGATTGGTGAGGGTGTTTACCAGGGTGCCCCGGTTGCTGACCACCAGACGATTGACCTCGGTGCCGGTAATTTCAAACTGGGCGGCCGCCCTGCCAACGTTGTCGGTAGCGCGGTTGGCCGAGGCCATTAGCGGCCCCAGGTCGGTCTGCAACTGCCGCGACAAAACAATCAGCTCCGCAGACAGCAGGCTGGCGCTCTCGGTCAGGGTGGTGGCGTTGTCGAGGGTAACTTTGAGGTCGGCAACCAGCTCTGGATCGGCAAAGGTATTGGCCAGCTCCTCCGCCGAGCGAATCAGCGACTCGTAGCTGGCTCCCACCTGGCCGTCTAGGCGATCGCCGTCACAGATAATCGCCTGGCCAGGGCAGCCCTCCCCCGTCGGGTCAACGGCTAGTTCCTGTTCGCTCAGCAGCCGCTGGGGGGTAATGTCGATGGTGGTGTCACCAATCAGCCCCGACTGGTTGACAAAAATAGAGGCGTCGCGGGGAATGCGCAGATCGCTACGACCAATTTCCACCGCCACATCCACGGCGTTGGCGGTGGGCGCAATGCTCAGCACCCGCCCCACGGGTACCCCGCGATAGCGCACGTTGGTGCCTTCCTGCATGCCCAGGGTGTTGTCAAACACAATGGTGGCCCGGTAGCTGCGGCTGCCGGGGTTGAGCCCCCGCAGCCACAGCACCAGCCCGGCGAACAACCCCACCGCCATGAGAATGAGCAGCCCCACCGATCCTTCTCGAATTGCCCTTGCCCGCATGGTGCCTCTTATCTAACCGCTCAACGGCTTACTCACAACCCATTCTCTACCGAATCAGCCCGACCTGACCGAGGTGAGAGTGCTTCAGCTAAAACTTATCCGCGATCTTACCGCGACCAGCCCAGCGGGCCGAGTTCGCGTCCTGAGAAAAGATGGTTTTTAGTTGGGGTATTTTTATTGATGGCGCTGGCCAAGCTAGGCCTACTGCACCATCTGAATCGGCCCCTCGACCCGACCGCTAAAGAACTGTCGCACAAAGGGGTTGTCGGTTTCATCTACCGCCGTGACGGGCCCCTGCCACTGAATTCTGCCCCGATGCAAAAAAATTACCCGGTCGGCGGTGCGGCGAATGGTGCTGTCTTGATGGGTGACGATGAGGTACGAGCTACAGCCATTGTTGCGCTGAATGGCGCGAATCAGGTCTTCGATCACCGTGGAGGCGATCGGGTCAAGGCCCGCCGTGGGTTCGTCATAGAGCAGCAGTGCCGGTCGATCCTGCGGATTTTCGGGGTTAGAGACAATGGCTCGGGCAAAGCTGACCCGCTTGCGCATGCCCCCCGACAGCTCCGCTGGAAAGCGGTTGCCCGTACCCGGCAGCCCCACCATGTCGAGCACATCATCGACTATCTGGCGAATCTGTTGGGCGGGCAGTCGAGAGTGCTGATAGAGCAAAAACCCCACATTCTCTTCCACACTGAGGGAGTCAAACAGTGCCGCCTGCTGAAACACCATGCCAATGCCCACCGGGTCTGGGGAATCTTCGATCAGCCCCTCGCGGCGCTGCCCCTGCACGTAGACCTCGCCCGCGTCGGGAGACAAAAGCCCAGCAATGATTCTTAAGATAGTAGACTTGCCGGTACCTGAGGGGCCAATGATCGCCACCGCTTCGCCCCGGTACAGGGTGAGATCGATGTTGTCGAGCACCTGATTGTCGCCAAACTGCTTTGAGATGCCCTTCAGCTCTAGTAATACCTCGCGATCGCAGTTGCCCGAGGCTGGTCGGGGGGCAAGGTGGGAGTCTAGGGCCGCGGTAGTCTGCCCCTGGATAATACTGGGATCTTGGAAGTCGGCCATAGACCTTACCGATGGGAGTAACCCGTGTCTGCTCAGCAGTCTGGCTGCCTAGGTTTATCTGAGCTGCGCGGCTGGGTTTACCAACCATTAACAGCCACCGGGGCATATCCATGCCTTGACTCTATCAAATAGCCGCTAAAATCGAAGGCGCTGGTGCTCAATCCTATCAAAGGCTGTTTGAAACGCCTGGGCAAGTTTGTCCGCTCGCGGGAACATTGCTGAGGCTGGGCGATCGCTTGGGCTAGGTAAGACAGCTCGATCGGCTACAGCCTTACTGCTCGTTGCAAACCGCCGCTCAGGTTGGTCAGATCGCTATCGACCTCCTTTCATGTTCCTAAAATCTTTTTATACGGCCCTGACCAGACTGTTTCGTCAGGTCAGACGAGAGACCCTGACCCTGGCCCCGCCACGGAGGGTGAATCGACTCATGTGGTGGCTAGCGCCTGGGCTGATGGTAAAACGCTGGCTATTTTTAAGCATGGCGGGCGTGCTGACGGTGGGCGTGGGGATGATGATTTGGCTCAAGCTAACCCCGGTATTTTATACGGGGCGGCTGCTGGGCGCTGCGCTGCGAGCGTTTACCACCTACGTGCCCAACTATGTCAGCGGGCCATTGGGCATCCTGCTGGGCCTGGGGCTTATCTTTTGGGGCCAGAGCCGCACGGTAGGGGCCATCACCGATGTGCTAATTCCAGGGAATGAGGAAGACCTGCTCGATGCCCTGCTGGCCCAGCGGCGGCTGTCGCGGGGGCCAAAGATCGTGGTGGTGGGCGGCGGAACGGGGCTGTCTAACCTGCTGCGGGGCATGAAGCGTTACAGCTCCAACATTACGGCTATTGTGACGGTGGCCGACGATGGCGGCTCGTCGGGGCGGCTGCGGCGCGAGATGGGGGTGCTACCGCCGGGAGATATTCGCAACTGCCTAGCAGCCCTGGCCGACGAAGAAAAGCTGCTGACGGAGCTGTTTCAGTATCGGTTTGAGTCGGGCAGCGGCCTGGTGGGCCACAGCTTTGGCAACCTGTTTTTGACCGCCATGAACGAGATCACGGGGGATCTGGAGCAGGCGATCGCCGCTAGTTCCAAAGTGCTGGCGGTGCGGGGCCAGGTGCTGCCCTCGACCTCGGTGGATGTGCAGCTGTGGGCCGAACTCAGCGATGGCCGCCGCATTGTCGGCGAGTCAAAAATTACCGAGGCGCGGGGCCGGATTGTGCATATTGGCTGCCTGCCCCCCAACCCGCCGCCGCTGGCCAAGGCGATCAAGGCGATCGAAGAGGCCGACTACATTGTGATTGGCCCCGGCAGCCTCTACACCAGCATTATTCCTAATCTGCTGGTGCCCGATCTGGTGAAAGCGATCGCCGCGCGGCAGGTGCCTCGCATCTATATCTGCAACATCATGACCGAGCCGGGCGAGACCGATGGCTTCTCGGTGTCTGACCACATTCGGGCGATCGACTCGGCCTGCGGCTGCTACCTATTCGATGCGGTGCTGGTGCAGAAGGTGATGCCCTCCGATGCGGTGATTAGTCACTATGCCAAGGCGGGGGTGGGGCCGGTACTGCTCGATCGCGCCGCCATTCTCGACTCGGGCCGCCGCATCATTGCCGCCAACGTGATGGAAGAGCGCGAAGATTTGACGGTGCGCCACCACAGCGAGCGGCTGGCGCGGGTGCTGCTGCGGTGGTATACCCGCACCCAGCGGCTGTGGTGAAGGGGGGGCAGGGTTAGGGTCGCACCCTTATATCTTGAACCTCGAACCTGTAGTTCCTAGGGGCTGTCATCAATTAACTGCTGATGGCCCAAGAATCAACGGTTACAGCCCCTAACCTGTTTTTTTGGGTCGGGCGTGGCAACGCTGATGGGATAAGGATTATGGCCAGAATTAATGACACGCCCTAAGAAGGATCGGTATTAAACTGGCGGCCAACCCAGCCGACGATGCCGCTGGCGATCGCCCCGGCCATCAGCACGCTGAGAGCGGGCATAATCAGCGGGTTCCACAGCGAGTACCAGAGGTCTAGCCCCAGGTCGAGGTTCATGCTGCGCCCCAGTACGGCCACCAAAAACCAGCCCAGGCTGAGCAACACCAGGCCCAGGTCGGCCACCAGTACCCAGCTAATCAGGCTAGAGATGCGTTGTGTAATGGGCGTTTGTTTCATGGGTGTCAGAATAAAAAGCCTTGGACAAAGGAGAGACATAGAGAGAGGTGATACGGGCGCGCTGTTGTTGCCGCCAGCCTCGCGCCTAACGTAAAATAGGCTGCTCTATGGACTAGAGCAGCCTACCAAAAAGACTGAAATGATTAACTGATTGATACAAAATTTGCGTTGACTAAGGCAGGTAGCTGGCCTGAAGTTATCTTAAGCGTCAAGGTTCTGTATCAGCAGATTGTCGGGGTCGACGTAGTGGCAAACGGCATCATCTACGCAAATGAGAGCCCAACCAGAGGCTTCGATACTGACCAATTCGTAATCTGCATCTTGCACAAAAAAGCCCTTGTGATTCCGGGTTTCGGGCTTAATTCCAACGGGGTTAGTAGACATGACTATGCTCTCCAGAAAACAGCGACCAGCAATGGTAAGAAAAGCTTATGGCTTACTTGAGGAAATCCTATCATTGCCTTCATGAGAATTTTATTAAGTAATCTAAGGCTTTGTTGCAGAGGAGCCGTGTTGCCAGATGTTACAAAGCGATCGCTCCCTCTAATTGGCTGGTCAATCCCTTGATTTATCGTTTATCGATCTCCACACCACATATTTTTTGCCGTCAAAGGAAGATTAACTAAAGTTTTATGAATGTTCTATCAGTTCAGGATAATCCCTGAGAAGGCGGTACAAATACTCATGGCTTATGCCGGTTTTTCTCAATTCACTCTGGTTCTTCACTGATCCCATCGAGTTTGATGCTACCTGAAACCGAGTCAGTACCATTCCTGCCCACCGTTTGAGCCCGGTGGGGCCGCCCCAGGAGCGTATGGCTCGCTTCAGTCCCGTGAACATTCCAATAAACCTGGGGGTTCAAGCGCCAGGCTTAGAGCCGAGCCCTAAAATTTGGGTGGCCTTAGTTTAACGACCTATAGTTTCTTCCTATGACTTCACCGTGGCTCACTTGGATTCAACAGCTTCAGGGCATCGCCCAAACCGGGCTGACCTACAAAAATCACCCCTTTGACGCAGCGCGCTACGAGCAGCTGCATCAGATTGCCGTGGCCATGCTCGCCGCCCAGGCCGAGGCCGACCCCGCCACCATCGCCGATCTGCTGCGGCAGGATGTTGGCCACGCCACCCCCAAAGTCGAAGTCCGGGGGGCCGTCTTTCGAGGCGGCAAAATTTTGCTCGTGCAGGAGAGTTCCGACGGCCTTTGGGCGCTGCCCGGCGGCTGGGCCGACATTGGCGACTCCCCCAGCCAGGCGATCGAGCGAGAGATCTTTGAAGAGTCAGGCTACCAGGCTAAGGCCACCCAGCTGCTGGCCGTGTACGATCGCGCCAACCCGCTCCATGGCCATCCCCCCGCCCCGTTCCACAGCTATAAGCTCTTCTTTCGCTGCGAAATTACCGGCGGTCAGCCCACCCCTAGCTACGAAACCACCGCCATGAATTTTTTCGGCCCCGACGAGCGGCCACCCCTCTCCCCCGGTCGCACCAGCCCCGGCCAGCTCCAGCGCTGCTTTGACTGCCTCAACAATCCCACGCTCCTACCCCACTTCGACTGATGGGCAATGGCTGGTGTTGGTGAGCAATAACTGATGGATAATACACGCCCCCGTCCCTCCCTCATCTCGCTCATCCCCTCATCCACACACCTACCCCTTTCCGTCAGCCTTGCGCAACGCCCCCTGAAACACCCGCTGCCCCACGGACTCTGCCCCCGAGGGCACTAGCCGCAGCGGACTGGGGCCGCTCGTCGCAGTGGCCGAGACCGACAGCGGCTCGTAGGCAATGGCGATCGGAAAATCGCGCTGATCGAAGGCCGCTAGCAGCGCCTGGCGGGGCAACTCGGCGGGGTCAATAAAGGCCGGATCGTAGTCAAAAAAAGCCTGGCGCTGGCCGTCGATCTCCACGCCGCTGGCCCGCATGTCTTCGTCGTAGGCGAGGGTGTAGTTGATGAAGTCGGGCTGGCGTTCCCCTAGCTGAATGCGGTCTTTGATCACCAGGCGATTTTTAACGGTGAGGGCGTATTGGCTGGGAGTTGGGGTGTCGTCGGCAAAGTAGAGGCGCTTGAGATCGGTTTTGGCGGCTAGAGCAACGCGCTGGCCCGCTGGTAGTTTGAGGCCGCTGAGTTCAAACCCAGAGCTTTTCGACACCTGGCGATCGGTGATGGAAAATCCGCTCTCTGGGGTAGACGAGTTGAACTGGTAGGCGCTGGTGTCATCGGTGAGGTTGATCGCCAGGCGGGGCAGGGTAGTGGCACGGTTGGCCACCAGGGTAATCTCCGGCCCAGTGGCGTTGGCCACCAAAAAGAGAGTGAGGGTTTGGCTGGGGTCAAGCCTGAGTTCCTCAATGTTGGCCGTATACCCTGGCCCCGTGAGCTGAAGCGTGGCGGTCTGGCCTGGGGCCGTGCTCACCCCGGTGAGGGTGACCTGGAGGGGACGCCCCAGATGGTCGGCGGGCAGTCGATAGCTGGCGGGCACCTCGCGGTTCAATCCGCCTTTGAATGGCACCAACTCCACGGCATCTTGACTGCTGAGGGACAGTAGGGCGAGGTCGGCGGTCGCCGATTCCTCGTAGGGGGTGACGGTGAGCAATCCTTCTCCAATTAGAGTGATGTCTACGGTGGCTGCTTGTATCTCGTCCTCGGCCCCAGTTGCGGCCTCAGTCACAGCCCCAGGGCCACAGAAAGGGCAGGTGAAGGGGCCAGTACTGGCCAGCGGCAGATCCACCGGGGGCTGCCGCCACGATCGCTGGGTTAGATCGAGGGTTTTGCTCTGGCCGTCGCCCTCAAACACCGGGCCGCTGGCGGTGGGCTGGTAGGCCCAGGTGTCAGCCTGGGTGTCAAACTCGACGTGGAGGTCGGTGGGGCTGTTAGAACGACCTGCGGGATAGTTGCTGTCGTAGACGTAGACCCAGTATTTGCCGTTGCCCTGGTCTTCGACGCTGTAGGGGGTGAGGCTGTGGCCCTCGGTCAGAGCACCCTCCAAACGGCGATAGACCCCCATGGTGAAGGGGTCAAGGGAGCCACCGATAAAGACATCGAGCAGCGATCGCAGAATTTGCGTCGGCGTAAAAGTGTCGCGCACGGTCTGGGTCTGCTGAGCTACCTCGGTCACCCCCTGCATGAGAAACAGGTTGGCGATGAAGGTTTGCAGGTCAAACAGGGTGCGCACCAGGCCAAACACCGTGCGACCCAGCAGGGCATTGACCAGGCGCTGCCACCAGGGCAGGCGCGGCTGACTGGGCTGCCACAGGTCGAGCACCGCAGCGGCCATGCCCTCGGAGAGGCCCTGGTTCATGCGGCCCAGCTGGGTTTGCAGCCAGCTCTGGGCGGCGGCGGTGAGCACGCAGGTGGCCGACTCACCACCAATGCATACCTGGGTGCCAAAGAGCTGTTGTAGCTGCTCGGTGAGTACCTCTTCCCAGGCCTGGGGGTTGCGGGTGATGTCAATGGCCTGGGTTAGCTCTTGATTAGAAAACTGAAACCCATTCACCGCCGGGTCAAAGTTGGGCAGAGCTACACTGCCGCCAGGTAGCTGTTCGAGCTGAGCTAACCGATTAGAGCCAGCAGCAGTTGGGGACTGAATCTGGAGTGACCGAGGTGAAACGGCGGCCAGGGTGCCGTAGGGGAGCAGTTGTACGGTGATATAAGTTGTTAGCAGCGCCACGGCCA
Organism: Leptolyngbya sp. CCNP1308; assembly: GCF_034932455.1. Lineage (NCBI taxonomy): Bacteria > Bacillati > Cyanobacteriota > Cyanophyceae > Leptolyngbyales > Leptolyngbyaceae > Leptolyngbya > Leptolyngbya sp. CCNP1308. Next base: position 63,128 of record NZ_JAYGIH010000077.1, read on the forward strand.
ACCATCGCCACCGGCGCCATGCCCCCAGTTTGATAGCGTGAAACATTGCCACGGCCATGCCCCTCTGCACTGCCTGGTCATTGTAGCTAAAGGGACTGTGGCTTCCAGTGAGCGCCGTGCTGACGGCCTAGAGACATATTCCGTTAGCCAGCTGGCTTAAACCAGGGCTGAGCCACTAATCCTAGACACTGGGCGACCAGCAAGCTCGGCACTGTTGGAAAAGACGCTCCATCCAAACGGCTTAATCGGTGGTGCTGCGGCTATAAGTTCAGCCTTGAGATTATTTCTAAGGCTAGAGAGAGTATTAAGTTTTTTCCTTGTAGGTTCGGGTAAGATGGCTGAGTTTTGTACCGCCAATGGGGCTTCTCGTTAAGATGTAGTCCCCTGCGATCGCGGAGTTAACCACAGACCGCCATAACATCAGGGTGACTCAAAGGATTAGCTATGTTCTTTCAACTACCTCCGTCTTTGCCTCCTGCCGACGCTGTCGGTACAGACCCCATCATTGAGATTGTTGCTGAGTGCAAAAAGGGCAGTCGCGACTGTTTTCCGGAAGATCGAGTGGGTGCTCTTCAGACGGTTGTTCTCGATCTCAAGGCGGTGGCGATCGCCGCTTTATATGTGCCCAAAACCTGATTTTCTCAAAACCTAATGCTCAAATCACTGGGCAACGTCTACCCCAGGCCGCGAGGAATTCTCCTAGCGGCTTTTTGCTAGGTTTGGTGCAGCAGTTGAGGACAGCATTTCTAAATCGAGATTCGCCGCCGCCGCCGCCAGGGCCGTTGGCGACTCTGGGGTAGGCAGGTAGGGCAGCGTGCCCAGTACCGGAGTCTGGGCCAGACTAGCGATCAGCCCCGCTGGAGCCCACTGATCGATCTGCTCAGGGGTGCAGGGCTGAGGGCAGTTGAGCACAATGCCCCGCAGGTCAATGGCGTTTTGCCGCGCCAGGGCCACGTTGGCGATCGCCTGGGCGATCGCCCCCAGCCTGACCGGCACCACCAGCACCACCGGCAGGTGCCAGGCCGCCGCCAGATCCGCCACGGTGAGTTCGTAGGTAACTGGCGACCCCAGCCCCCCCAGCCCTTCCACCACAACCCAGGGATGTTGCTGGGTGGCGGTTTCCAAAGAACGCCACGCCGAAGTGAGATCCACCGAGCGGCCCTCGAGGGCGGCGGCCAGGGGTGGGGCCAGGGGCGCATCAAAGTACTGGGGCGTAATGGCGTCCAGGCTAGTGTCAGGGAAAAAGAGGCGCTGGTATAGCTCGCGATCGCCTACCCCCGACTGAAACGGTTTCAGCACCACTGGGGCCTGGTCTGGCCGATGCTGCTGCCAGTAGGCCAATAGAGCACTGGTGAGAACAGTTTTACCCACTTCGGTGTCGGTACCGGCCACCAGCAACGCGTTCAAAGAAACCATATGCCCTTTTAGAAAAAAATTGGGACAAGGAATGAGTTGAGGGGGCAAGGTTTAGGGTCTAAGAGGATGTTTGAAAAGGCTTATTTCTTGTAGCAAAAGTGGAGATTCCCCTAAATCCCCCCTAAAAAGGGGGACTTTGAACCCCCCTTTTTAAGGGGAGCAGAGGGGATCAGCCGGTGACTCAAGCTAAAGCAACTCACTTTTCAAACGCCCTCTAGGGCTGCTCCCTTGAACTCTGCACCTTCAACTATTTCTAATATCACTCCTAATTTGCCGATATCGTCAGCACGTAGTTAGACGGGCGGGGCGACGACACATCCACAAGGTAGTTGCCGCTGCTGGGCAGCTGCCCCTGCCACGACAGCACCCGCGACGCGTCAGGAATCAGCTCGCCATTGGGGAAGCGTACATCCAGCGTTACTGGGCCGCTGACGCTGGGTAGCTCGAGGGCCAGCACCTGGCCCTCCTGGGCATTGACGATGTAACGACGCGATCGGTCTTGGTTGACCTGGCCCGACACCTGCACGCTGGTCTGCCCCGGCGGAATTTGCACCCGCTGCTCAACCACGTTGGCGTCGGGGTTGGGCTCCGGTTCGGGCTCGGGCTGCGGCTCCACCGTAGGCGGTGGCTCAACGCTGGGCTCGGGCTCGGGCTCAGCCGTGGCTTCGGGGTCGGGCTGGGCGCTGAGGCTCACCTCTAGCTCGTAGTCGCTCTGCTCTAGGCCTTGAACCGGGCGCAGCTGCACAATGTATTCGCCATCGACGGGTAGGGTGCCCTGCCAGTTGAGCACGCGCTGGGCCGAGCTATCGACCGGCTCTCCCTCGGGGGTGAGCACCGTAATTAACACCCCTTCGCCGGTCATGCGGGTTAGCAGCACCTGGCCAGCGGCGGCGTTGAGACGGTAGTTAATGGTTTCGTTGCTGCGCAGGCTGCCCCTGACGGTGCGATCGCTCCCCGGTGCGATCGACAGATTTTGGCTGTACTCGACCGGGCTGGTTTCGGGGGTGGGCTCAGCCGTAGGCTCGGGAGTCGGGTCGGGCTGGGGGTCGAGGGTGATCTCAGGGGTAGGAACCGGGGTAGGGGCCGGGGTGCGGTTGAGCAGACTAACCAGTGTCCAGCCGCCCAGGGCCGCCAGCAGGGCCAAAATGCCCCCAATCACGGCCACGGCCCAGGGGTTTTCCCACAGGGTGGCGGGTTCGGCAATGGGCACCGGAGCGGTGTAGTTGGGGGCTCGGGTCGGCGCACCGACCTGGGTTGGCTGATACTGTCGTCCCACGGCCACCGTTCGCACTTGTGAGGGCGGCGACGCGGCGGCAGTACCAGGGGCTGTGCCCACGGCCCCGAGAGCCTGGGCCATTTCGCTCACCGACTGGTAGCGATCGCCCGGTCGGTAGCTGGTGGCCTTTCGCAACACCTGAATTAGGCCGGGGCTGAGGGTGTTGGGCAAGTGCCAGCTGAGGTTGACGTCGTCAAAAATTTCCTGGGGCTCTTTGCCGGTGAGCATTACGATGGCGGTCACCGCCAGGGCATAGAGGTCGCTGCTGGGGTAGGCCCGGCCCGACTGCATCTGCTCGCTGGGGGCATAGCCCAGCTTGCCCACCGAGGTGGCCTGGCTGAGGGTGCCCGGCGGCTGAATGCGGGTGACCACTTCTTTGACCACCCCAAAGTCGATCAGCATGGGCAGGCTGTCGGTGCGGCGCTGCATGACGTTGTCGGGGCTAATGTCGCGGTGAATGATGCCCTTGCTGTGGATGTGGGCCAGCACCGGCAAAATCTGCTGCAAAAACTGCCGCACCTCGGCCTCGGAGAAGGCCATGCCCTGCTGGATGCGCTGGTTGAGCAGGTCGCGGTAGGTGACGCCGTCGATATAGTCTTGCACCAAAAACAGGCGCTGGTTTTCCTCAAAAATGGCCTGAAACTTGGGAATTTGCGGGTGCTCAATGCTGTAGAGAATGGCGGCTTCGCGCTGAAACAGCTGCAGCGCCTTGTCGGAGAACTGATCGCCCTGCTGGGGTTCGAGTTCCTTAACGGCGCAGCGTTCGTTAAAGCGGCCCAGGTCTTCAGCCAGGTAGGTGCGCCCAAAGCCGCCGTGACCCAGCTCTTGCAGCACTCGGTAGCGGTTCTGAAGGGTAGTACCAGGGATCAGGGTGGGGTGCATAGATTTGGAACAATTCAGGGCTGAAAATAGGGCAGCCAGTCGGCCAGAGCGATCGCTACACCAGTTTACAGTAGGATTACCGACCGCTTCATGGGTACCCTGGGCGGGCCTCTACGCCCCGTGGGGAGGAAGACCCTACTGGAGGAATGCTAACCCCTTTGCAACAATAGTAAAGCGGGCGCTAGAGCAGACCGCTCCCCGGGGTACGAAGTAGGCCGACGCGATGCTGATGGCAGCGATCGCAGTTCAAGGCTGGAACAGGGGCAACGGCATGGCCAACGGTGCCGTCATCGCAGCTTAATTGCAACCTCATACAGGAAGGCAGCGAGCCATGGGGCTAGGGGTAACGAATCAAGACGACATCTCCACAGGTTCCACCAGTGCAGATTCGGTAAATCCAGGCACCAGCAAGGGAAGATTTTCCCCAAAGATCAAACCCGGTTGGGCGCTGCCAGCACTGCTAAAACGTCCGCTTTTGGTGGGTGGTCTGGGCCTTTCTGCCAGCCTGGCCCTGCTGGGCAGCACCCACATCAACCCGCTGGATAGCTCGACGCTGCTCAGCGCCATTGCCCTGGGTTCGGGTCTGTGGTGGTGGCGGCGGGGGGTGCCCACGCCAGCGGCCCCCAAACCCATCGCGCCCCCTGTGGTCGATCGCTCTCGGGTTGAGAACGAGCTGGCCACCCTGTCGGCCCTGATCGATACCCTGGCCCAGGAAGCCGAGCTAGCCGGTCAGGTAGCCCAGGTTTCTGAGACGCTCACCACCTATCGCCAGGGAAATCAAGATTTAGGGACAGACCTCGATCGCCCGACGCTGCGGGTGGCGATCGCAGGCGAACCCCGCACCGGCAAAACCACCCTACTCACCCTGCTCACCGCCCAAACTGATTCATCTAGTGAGGAAAACGCGCCGCTGAACTTTGAGGAAGTTGCTCTCACCGCCACCCCCGATTGGCTCGACTACGACGGCCTGCTGCTGATTACCGACGGCGACATTACCGACAGCGCCCTCACCCTGCTGCGGGAGCGCGCGATCGCTGGCCAGGGGGCGGTGCTGGTCTTCAACAAGCAAGACCACTACGACGCTGCCGACCAGGAAACCATTTTGACCCAGCTTCAGCAGCGGGTGGCAACCCTGCCCGCCACGGTGCCCGTCGTCACCGCCGCCGCCGCCCCGCGCGCGATCAAGGTGCGCCGCCACCAGGCCGACGGCACCTTTACAGAAACCATGGAAACGCCTGAGCCGGCGCTCGCCGGACTCCAGGCTGCCCTCGATCGCGCCTTTGTGGCCGAACGGTCAACCCTGGTGGCCGCCACGGTGTTGCGCCATAGCCAGGCCCTGCGCCAACGGGTGCAAACCGATATCAACCGCCTGCGCCGCGATCGCGCCCTGCCGCTGATCGACCAGCTCCAGTGGGTGGCCGGGGCCGCCGCCTTTGCCAACCCCGTGCCCACCCTCGACCTGCTGGCTACCGTCGCCATCAACGGCCAGCTAATTCTCGATCTAGGCAAAATCTACGGCTTTAACCTCACCCTCAACGAGGCCAAAACCGCCGCCGGTACCCTGGCCAGCCTCACTGTCAAGCTGGGCCTGGTCGAACTCTCGACTCAGGTGCTCACCGCCGTGCTCAAAAGCCACTTCGCCACCTATGTAGCTGGCGGGCTAGTGCAGGGGCTCAGCGCCGCCTACCTCACCCGCATGGCTGGCCTCAGCCTGGTTGACTACTTCGAGCAGGCCGCCTTAGCCGGTACCCCCGCCAGGGATCTGTCCTGGGAGGCGATCGCCCAGCGCCTGCAAACCACCATCCAGCAAAACCGCCAGCTCAGCCTGCTACAGACCCTCGCCAAACAAGGCATCGACATTCTCAAACCCGCCCCCGCCCAGCTCCCCGCCAGCACCGCTCCCCCTCTCGATCTGGACACCGTGGCTGTCGATGCGATCGCCGAAACCATCCCTGCCACCGCCATCCCCCTCGAACCCACCCCACCTCCCAACTAACCCATCTCCTTCTCCACTTACCCACCCACTCACCCACCCCCATGCCCCCCACCCCCCTCCTCTCCCGCGCCCGCCAAACCCTCAGCCAGGCCGTCGCTCGCTATTCCACAGCGGCGCAGGGCAGCGCCAACCCCCACCAGGCGGCGGTAAAACAGGGTCTGGGTCAGCTCCAAAGTCTCAGCGCCAAGCTAGAGTCGCGCTGTCTGCGGGTGGCGGTGTTTGGCCTGGTCAGCCGGGGCAAGTCGGCGGTAATCAACGCCCTGGTGGGGGAAAACATTCTCGAAACCGGCCCGCTGCATGGGGTCACCCGCTGGCCCCGGTCGGTGTACTGGCAGCCCGAGGTAGCCAGCGACCTGCCCTGGCAGATCGAGCTGGTGGATACCCCTGGCCTGGATGAGGTGGGGGGCGACATTCGCGCCGATATGGCTCAGACTGTGGCCAACCAGGCCGATTTGATTCTGTTCGTGGTGGCGGGGGAGATCACCCGGCTGGAGTACGATGCCCTGGCAGAACTCCAGCGGGGGCACAAGCCGCTGCTGCTGGTATTCAACAAAGTTGATCTATATCCAGAAATCGATCGCCAGGCAGTGTACGACACTCTCAATAGCCTGCGGACTGAGCTGGGCCGAGACACCCCAGGGGCGAAACTGGCTGTGGATGAGGTGGTGATGGTGGCCGCCAGCCCGGCCCCGCTCCAGGTGCGGGTAGAATGGCCCGATGGTCGCACCAGCGACGAGTGGGAACCTCAGGCTCCTCAGATTGAGCCGCTGCGTCAGGCGCTATTGGCTATTGTGAGCCAAGATGGTTCGGCCCTGGTGGCCCTCAACGCCCTGCGCCATGCCCGCTCGATCGAGGGCGATATGGTGGGCCATGTCAGCCGGTTGCACGGCGATCGCGCCGACGAAACCATCTGGCAGTTTGCTAAATACAAAGCCGCCGCCGTGGCCCTCAACCCGATCGCAGGGCTCGACCTGCTGGGTGGCGTGCTAATTGACCTGGTGATGATTCGCACCCTGGCGCGGCTTTACGGCTTTCCGATTACGGGCCATGAGGCGGGGCGGCTGTGGCGGGCGATTCTGAAAAGCTCGGGCACTCTGCTGCTGAGCGAGGTGGGCAGCGGGCTGCTGGGGGCGGGTAAAACCACCGCTGCCCTGGTCACTCTGGTGGATAGTGCCTCGGGGGTAGCCGCCCTAGCGGGGGCGATGACGGCCCAGGCCAGCGCCGCTGGATACGGGGCTTATACTGTGGGCCAGGCCGCTAAAACTTACCTAGAGCAGGGCTGCACCTGGGGGCCAGAGGGGGTCAGCGCTACCCTGGCTGCCCTGCTCAACGAGACTCAGACCTCAGCTACACTAGCTCGCCTGCGCCAGGAGGTTGAGGCCGATCTTGTGGCGGCGTCAACCCTCCCTAGCTAGCGGTGTCGCCCCGGCCGCACCAACGGGTACCCTAATTTCACCATCGTTGCCTTGGCGATTCGCGAAGCGATCCGTCCCGGAATCGCCCACCGCCCTCTGCCCGCGCCGGTTAGGTCGCTGGGCGTTTGCTCTGTAGATAGCCCCAAGCTTTTACCTAGTTTTATCTAGCTCTATTTATTCTGGAGGGCTATTTGGTCAACGCTATACCTTATTGCTCGGGGTGATGTCGGCCATGGCCACTCGTTTAAACTCAGACGTTTCTATGGCGAATGGCTCTCAAATGGCCCCAGCCCCGGCTGACTTCAGCGGCCGTCCGGACGATCTGCGAGTGGGTGACTTAGTCGATGGCCTGCCGCCAGTAATTACTCCCCAGGTATCGGTGCAGGCGGCGGCTCAGATTTTGCGCGATCGGGCATTGAGCTGTCTGGTAGTGGCCGATGGAGCCACCGTGCTGGGTCTGTTCACCGAGCGGGAGGTGCTCAGGGCTGTAGCGACGGGGGGGCGATGTCACGGCCACTCCCCTGAGCCTGGGCCTAATAGTGTCGGTGCCCGCTCTGCGCCCTGAGGACGGTCTGCTAGGGGCGGCCCAGACCATGGCAGCAGCCGAGCTATCGCACCTGCTAGTGCTCGATGAGCAGGGACAGCTCTGCGGGCTGGTGCCCCGTCAGCGCCTGGCTCAAGCCCTGGCTTTCGAGAGGACTCATTCAGCCCCATCGGCTCCGACTCAGGAGAGGGCAGAGGGGGCGATCGCCGATGCCCCAAACGAGGATAGGTGGTGCCCTGTCCTCGTCAACGGTGCAGTCCCCCTGGCCCCAGAGCAGGGGCTGACGATCTTGGCCTACATTCACCACCAGCTGCTCGGGCTGGAGGGGCAAAACCGGCAGCGGGTGCTGACCCACTGTTTAGAACGGCTGGGGCTGGCCAGTGCCGCCCTGGGAGCGGCTCTGTTTGAAACCCATCTAGATCGCGAGGGGACGACCCTGACCAGTCTGCGCACGGCCTGGTGGCACCCCAGTGCCGCAAAGGCTGACCCTGTCCCCCTGCAAAACCTGCCCCAGGGACAGCTCCAGCGCTGGCATGGGGTGCTCTCTCGGGGGGGCATGCTCACCGGGGGGGTAGACAGTTTTGCGGCGGTGGAGCAGCCGCTGCTGTACCATCTGGGGGCGGCAGCGGCCCTGGTGCTGCCGCTGCGCTGCCACGGGCAGTATTTTGGCTTTTTGGTGTTTAGCTACCCGAGCGCAGGCCAGCCCTGGTCGTCGGCCACAGTAGAGCTGCTGCGCACGGCCTCAATGGCGCTGTCGCTGACCTGGGAGCAGTACACCATGCAGTCTTGTCTGCACCAGACCCAGAGTGCCTTTGCCAGCCTGTTTCACCACAGCCCCGACCCTATGGCGGTGACCACCTTTCCGGAGGGGCAGCATCTGTTGGTGAATGCCAGCTATGCCCGCTGGCTAGGGCGGCCTGGCAGCGAGATTATTGGCCGTCGCCCGGCGGAGTTGGGCATGGTGCACAACCGCCGCCAGTTTGCCCAGCTGCGACGCCAGATCTGCGATCGCGGCCGCATTCAGAATATTGAGATCGACTCGCACCTGGCCGATGGCCAGACCCATACCCTGCTGGTATCGGCGGAGCTGACCCAGCTCAACGACCAGCCCTGTCTGCTCTCGGTTGGCAAAGACATCACCGAACGCAAGGCGATTCAGGCCACCCTAAGCGCCGCTGAGGCCCGCTTCAGGGTGATTTTTGAACAGATTGACGTGGGCATTTGCCAGGCCAACCTGGAGGGCCAGCTGATGGATGTCAACCCCGGCATATGCAGCATGCTGGGGTTTAGCCGGGCTGAGCTGATCGGCAAAACGTTCCCGGAAATTACCCATCCCGACGACTTAGACCTCGACCTGCAACACTACAATCACCTGCTGGCCGAAGACCTTGAGTCGTTCACTATTGAGAAGCGCTATTGCCATAAGGGGGGTGGCTTTGTCTGGGTGACGCTGACAGTTTGCCTGGTGCGCAACAACGATGGCGAGCCGCTGTTTAGCATTGGGGTGTCTCAAGACATCAGCGATTTCAAGCAGGAAGAGGCCGAACGCCAGGCGGCGGAGAAGGCGCTCCAGGCCTCCCACCAGCGCATCAACAACATTCTCGAAAGTATTACCGACGCGTTCTTTGCCCTCGACCAGAGCTGGCAGTTTACCTACCTCAACCAGCGGGCGGAGCAGGTTTTACGGCGATCGCGCTGCCGGGTGCTGGGCCAAAACCTGTGGTATGAGTTCCCCGAGATGCTGGGCACCCAGCTGTCAAAGGAGCTGCGCCGGGCCATGGCCGAGCGGGTCAGCCTCACTTTTGAAGAATATATGGCCCACTCCGACAGCTGGTGCGAGTTTCACGTGTACCCCACCCAGGAGGGGCTGGCGGTGTACTTTCGAGATGTCACCGGCCGCAAGCGGGCCTACGAGCAGATCGAGCACCAGATTCGCCGCGAACAGGCTCTCAACCGGGTGATTCAGGCAATTCGGCGATCGCTGGACTTAGACATCATCTTTGAGACCGCCGCCCGCGAAATTGCCCACCTGCTCCAGGCCGACCATGTCGATATTCAGATGCGGCAGCCCGACAGCGGTGGCTGGCGGGTGCTGGCCGAATACCGAGACAATGACCGCCTGCCCAGCCTGCTCCACCGGTTGCTCGACGACAATACAGCGGTGGCCGACCGTCTCAGACGGCTCGATATCGTACAGCTGGAGGACACCTGCGACCGGGGCGAGTACGAGTTGCTGGCGGCCCTGCCCGGCTGCTGGCTACTGGTGCCGCTGTCGATCAGCGAGCCCCTGCCCTGGGGCTGCCTGGGCATTCACCGCCCCACCCTAGGGCCGGGCTCCGAGGCCGAACCCTGGAAAACGTCTGACATTGAGCTGGTGCAAACCGTGGCCGCTCAGCTGGCGATCGCGGTGCAGCAGGCCCAAACCCTGGCCCAGGCCCAGCGCGAACTGCGCGATCGCCAGCGGGCCGAGGCTCGCCTCAAGGAGGCCCAGCGCATTGCCCACACCGGCAACTGGGAACTCCACCTGCCCACCCGACGCCTCACCTGGTCTGAGGAAATGTTTCGCATCTACGGTCTGAGCCCCCACCAAAGCCCCCTGACCCTGGAGCAGCAGCTGGCGGCCCTAGAAACGGGGGATCGGCGGCACTGGGAACAGCAGGTGGCGATCGCCAGCCGCACGGGTCAGTCCCTCAATCTAGAGGGGGCCATTGTGCGCCCCGACGGCAGCCGCCGCTTTGTGCAACTGCTGGGTCAGGCCCAGCACAACGCCTCGGGGGCCGTGACTAGCCTGGTAGGCACCCTCACCGACATCACCGATCGCAAACTGATCGAAGAGCGCCTCGCCTACGAAGCTCTCCACGACCCGCTCACCGGGTCGCCCAATCGAGCTTTTTTCATGGAACAGCTCAACGCGGCGGTGCAGGCCGCCAAAGCCTCCCAGGACGTAGTTTTTGCGGTGCTGTTTATCGACCTCGATCGCTTTAAGGTGATCAACGACAGCCTGGGCCATCTGGTGGGCGACCAGCTGCTGATTGATTGCGCCCATCGCCTCACGTCGGTAGTGCGCGAGGGGGATCTGGTGGCCCGCCTGGGCGGCGATGAGTTTGCTATTTTGCTCAACCCCATCGTCGCCATAGAAGACGCCCTGAGCGTAGCCGATCGCATCCACCAGGTGCTGCAGACCTCCCTGGTGCTAGGGGGGCGCGAAATTTTTATCAGCGCCAGCGTTGGCATTGCCTCCAACCTCACCGGGGCGGTGGAGGCGGTTGACTTTTTGCGCGACGCCGATACCGCCATGTATCGGGCTAAAGAAAATGGCCGGGGGCGATCGGCCCTGTTTGACCCCGATATGTACGAGCAGGTGGCCACCCGCCTCACCCTCGAAAACGACCTCCAGCGGGCGATCGATCGCCGCGAACTGGCCCTGCACTACCAGCCCATCATTGACCTCAGCACCCACCAGCTCGTCGGGTTTGAAGCCCTGGTGCGGTGGTACCACCCCCGCTGGGGGCTAATTCCGCCCACTACCTTTGTTCCTCTGGCAGAAGAGACCGGGCTGATTTTAGCCATCGGCGAATGGATTCAGCTAGCGGCCTGCCAGCAGCTTCAGCAGTGGCGGCAGGCTCTCCCAGAGGCCCAACAGTTGATCATGAGCGTCAACCTGTCGGTGAAGCAGTTTGCCCACCCCCACCTGATTGCCACCATTGACGAAGCTTTGGCCTCCACCGGCCTCAGCTGTCACCACCTGCGCCTCGAAATTACCGAAAGCGCCCTGATCGAAAACCCTCAGACCGCCGAGGTCATGCTCCACGCCCTGCAAGAGCGCGGCATTCAGCTGGGCATTGACGACTTCGGCACGGGCTACTCGTCGCTGAGCATGGTGCATCAGTTTCCGATGCAGAGTCTCAAGATCGATCGCTCCTTTATTCAGGCGATGGAGGCCGACCCGCGCGGGGTGGCGATGGTGCAGGCGATTTTGGCCCTGGCCCAGAGTCTGGGCATGGCCGCGATCGCCGAGGGGGTCGAGACCGAGAGCCAGCTAGAGCAGCTGCGACAGCTGGGCTGCCCCTACGCCCAGGGCTACTGTTTTGCTAAACCACTGCCCGCCCCCGAGGCCGAACGGTTCCTAGTCGCCTGGCCCCAAGCCCCTGACGGTTGAACCCCCCGGAAGCTAATGCCTGAAGAAACTTAGGGCTATGGGATCGGTCGGATTCAGGGGCGATCCTCAGGCTATCCACTGCGGCCCTGCGGCCCTGCACTATGCAGCCAGGGCTACATAGGCCCCTAAAAACGGTGACTATACTAGGGGCGACCCCGCTCCTGGGCTATTGCCATGGCATCCCTCACCCGGCGCACCAAAATTGTTGCCACCATCGGCCCCGCTAGCAGTTCTAAAGCCACCCTCAAGCAGATGATCGACGCGGGCATGAATGTGGCCCGCCTCAACTTTTCCCACGGCAGCTACGACGATCACGCCCGGATGATTGCCCTGCTGCGCCAGGTGTCCCAGGAGCACGACACCCCCATCACCCTGCTGCAAGACCTCCAAGGGCCAAAAATTCGCGTGGGTCAGCTGCCCACCGGCACCGTCGAACTGCGAGAAGGCGTCACCGTAGACCTGGTGCCCCTCGATCAGGTGGGCGCTGTCCCCGACAGCATAGGCATCGACTACCCCCACTTGGCAGAAGAGGCTCAGCCGGGCATGCAGATTTTGCTCGACGATGGCCTGCTAGAGCTCACGGTTGAGGCCGTGACCGAGACCACCGTCACCTGCCGAGTGATTCAAGGTGGGCCGCTAAAAAGCCGCAAGGGGGTCAACCTACCCGAGCTCAACCTGCGCCTGCCCTCCCTCACCGATAAAGACAAGCAGGACGTAGCGTTTGGCGTTTCCCAAGGGGTCGATATTATCTCCCTCAGCTTTGTGCGTCAGGCCCAGGATATTCTCACCCTGAGGTCGCTGCTGAAATCGCTGGGGGCCGACCACACCCCGGTGCTAGCCAAGATCGAAAAGCCCCAGGCCATCCGCAACCTGGCTGAAATTCTCGATGTGGTGGATGCCATTATGGTGGCCCGGGGCGACCTGGGGGTCGAAATGCGGGCCGAAAAGGTGCCGATGCTGCAAAAACACATCATCCGCGAGTGCAACACCCGCTGCATTCCGGTGATTACCGCTACCCAGATGCTGGAGAGCATGATTCACAACCCGCGCCCCACCCGGGCCGAGGCCAGCGACGTGGCCAACGCCATTCTCGACGGCACCGACGCAGTCATGCTGTCGGGGGAGTCGGCGGTGGGGGCGTTTCCGGTGCGGGCGGTGGAGATGCTGGCCCGCATTGCCATCGACGTCGAGCAAGACCTCCAGTTTATCAACCAGCCCGCCGCCCTCAACGACGAAACCCACGCCCTGAGCGAAGCCCTCAACGCCATCGACTCAACCCTCGATCTCAAGTACATTGTCTGTTTTACCGAGACGGGCTACACCGCCACCATTGCCTCCGGCGAACGACCCAATGCGATTGTGGTGGCCTGCACCCCCAAGCCAACTGTCTACCACTGGATGAACCTGATCTGGGGCGTCAAGCCCGTACTGCTGGACGACTTTCCCCGCTCCTTTGAGGAGATGGTCACCACCGCCGAGAGCAGTCTGCTGAGCCGGGGTTTAGTCGAGCCTGGCGACAAGCTGCTGGTGTTGGGCGGGGTTCCCGCCAACACCCCCAAGGGCACTAACTTTCTTAAAATTCACACCGTAGAGACGCGATCGCGTTAGGGTTGCCGACCTAGGAGGATGCCAGCTCAATATTCAACTTAAATAGACGGTGCTACGGCGACTCTGGCAAAAACTGTAGGCCATAGCGGCTGGCGATCGCTGCGACTTGACTGCGATCGAGGGGTTGATCTTTAGGCAACTGGTCGATCTCAACAAAAAACTGCTCGAATCCGCCGGGGGTCATAGTGTTCATGGCCATGCCAGGTTCTGAGCCAATATTGCGAAAGGTGTGGGGAATGTGAGCCGGTAGATGCACCAGATCCCCTGGGTTCGCCATCACCGTTTCATCGCCAAAGCGAAACTCGTAGGTGCCCTTGAGAATGTAGAACAGCTCGTCCTCGTGCTCATGCACATGGAGCGGGGGGCCACCCTTGGGGGGCGTATTGCTAATCACCACCGAGTAGGCTCCGTTGGTCTGCGAACCCATGACTTTGCCGACAATTTCTAGGCCAAAAATATGCCAGGTGGTGCCGGCATCAGAGTCAACCCAGAACGGGGCCGAGGCGCTTGCTGGCGGGTTGACATCGGTGGTATCTGCCCAGGTAAGCGGCGGGCGACTGCCTAGGGCCAAGATAACCAGCGTGATCACAACCCCGATCGCAGCCCAGCAGAGGCGTCGCAGCGAAAAGTATCGGCTGAAGTCAAACAAGTTAGGTCGAATAGTCATGGTGAAGCCGACGGTCCAGCGTAGCTGATAGTCAGTAACTAAAACTGGAGCTACTATACCGCCAAGAACTCCTGAATTACGTCATTGGTGAGTTCGCTGGTGGGGCCGTTGGCCACGATGGTGCCCCGCTGCATGGCGTAGTAGTAGTCGGCTTGGCGCACAAAGTGCAGGTGCTGCTCTACCAGCAGCACCGAAATGCCGGTGGTGCGAACAATCTTCTTCACCGCCGCCTCGATGTCGAGAATGATCGAGGGCTGAATGCCTTCGGTGGGTTCGTCGAGCACCAGTAGTTTGGGCTGGCCCATGATGGCGCGGGCGATCGCCAGCTGCTGCTGCTGACCACCGCTGAGGTCGCCCCCCATGCGATCGAGCATGGTCTTGAGCACCGGAAACAGCTCGTAGATCTCCTCGGGCACTTCTTTTTGTACCTTGCCTCGGCTGCCTAGGGCCTCCTGGCCAATGATCAAATTCTCCCGCACCGTTAGCCGGGGGATCACCTCTCGGCCCTGGGGCACGTAGCCAATGCCCATGCGGGCTCTGCGATCGGGAGGAAAGCTGTTGACCACCTGGCCCTCAAACCGAATTTCGCCCGTGCGCGGTCGCAGCACCCCCATGATGTTTTTGAGCATGGTGGTTTTGCCCACGCCGTTGCGACCAATCAGGCACACCATTTGGCCCTTGGGGATGCTCATGCTCACATCCCGCAGAATGTGGCTTTCGCCATAGTAAAAATTCAGCCCCGAGACCTCAAGCATGGGTGCCGTCATGGGGTCTTGTAGCGCCGGGGTAGGGAGGGTGGTGGTCATAGGAATTTTGGATTTTAGAGTTTGGATTTGCGGTGGCTTGCCGTAGGGGCAGACCCACTGTCTGCCCAAATCTTTGACCATTGAGGGGGCCAGGGATCGGGTGACTTTGGGGTGTTGCCAGAGATTTTGGCTATTGCCCCAGGCCCCCGACCCCTTAGCCTTGCGCCAATTCTTCGAGGGCGGCGGCTTCGAGGCGGATGACGGTGTCGGGGGGCAGGCTAAGCAGGTTCAGCAGCTTTTGGTAGATCACTGCCTCGGACTGGTTGATCTGGTTCGAGCTAATCACCTCGTAGCTGAGCATGAGGGCTTCTTCGCGCTGGGCCTGGGTAGTGAGGTGGGGCACTAGCTCCTCTAGCGGAATTTCTGTAGCCAGCAGATTTCTGAGATCGTCCCGCAGCTCGACCTGATCTTCGGGGGCGTGGGCAAACTTGCGGCTGAGGCGATCGAGAATTACCTCCTGCTGCACATCGGCAAAGTTGTCATCGGCCCAGGCCATAGTGGCGGCGATGCGCAGCAGCAGCATTTGCTCAGGAGTTAGCCCCGTTTCTTTACCGAGATAAACCTCGATCACCTTGGGGTCGGTCTGCACCTCGTCCATGGTGCCCTCAAACAGCACGCTGCCCTGGTGCAGTACGGTGACTTGGCGGGCGATCTGGCGCACAAATTCCATGTCGTGCTCAATCACCACAATGGAGTGGCTTTCGGCTAGTGACATCAGCAGCTTGCCGGTCTGCTCAGTCTCTTCGTCGGTGAGGCCCGCCACCGGCTCATCCACCAGCAGCA
Organism: Leptolyngbya sp. CCNP1308; assembly: GCF_034932455.1. Taxonomy (NCBI): domain Bacteria; kingdom Bacillati; phylum Cyanobacteriota; class Cyanophyceae; order Leptolyngbyales; family Leptolyngbyaceae; genus Leptolyngbya; species Leptolyngbya sp. CCNP1308. Next base: position 78,680 of record NZ_JAYGIH010000077.1, read on the forward strand.
GGTCGGGCGACTGAGCCACCAGCATGCCGATCTCAAGCCACTGCTTCTCGCCGTGGGAGAGCAGCGCGGCGGGAACATCGGCTTTGTGGTCGAGGCCAATGGTTTCGAGCAGACCGCCCACGGTGCGCTTTTCGGCGGGCGGGGCTTTTTTGAACAGGGTGGAGAAGACGTTTTTATTGCGGTTGCAGGAGAGGTCGAGGTTTTCGCGGGGGGTGAGGTTGAGGTAGACGCGGGGGGTTTGAAACTTGCGGCCAATGCCCAGGCGCGAAATCTCGTGTTCCTTATACTTGCGCAGGTCTTGGCCCTTGAAGTAAGCCGCGCCCTCGGTAGGCTTGGTTTTGCCGCTGATTACGTCTAAGAAAGTAGTTTTGCCCGCGCCGTTGGGGCCAATAATCACCCGCAGCTCGCCTTCGTTCATACTGAAGTTGAGGTTGTTGATGGCTTTAAAGCCATCAAAGCTGACGGTGACGTCTTTGATCTCTAGAACTTTGGTGCTCATGGGGGAGTGGATGGGTAAAAGGGGGGTGACCGGGCAGGGTGGGCACCGCCCACCATTGGGTTTGAGGTTCGGTGACGTATTGGGCTGCCGCAGATGTGCTAGCCGGTTAAGGCTGGCGGATGGCGGGCAATGCCTTTGACGGTTCGCCCGTTGTTGAGCTGGGCTAGTTGGTGGGCAATGCCCACCCTACGGTGGACTGGTTTCTAAACGGATACAGTGCGATCGCAGATGATTTGTGGAATGGATGGGTGTGGGAACCTAGGTTAAAGGGTGGGCATTGCCTACCCTACTTTTCGGCGAACTCGGGGGTTTCGACTACCGCTTCGACCTCAGCCTCATCAGCTAAGTAGGGCAAATCGGTGGAAGACAGGCCCAGGGCTGAGCTAACTGTGGGGCCAAACTGGCGGCGACCCCAGCCAATAATGCCATCGGGCAGCGCCGTCACCACAATCAGGAACAGCGCCCCCTGGAAGAACAGCCACACATCGGGGAAGCGCTCACTGAGCAGGCTGCGGGCCATATTGACCAGCACCGCTCCCAGCACTGCGCCCACCAGGGTGGCGCGCCCGCCCACGGCGACCCAGATCACCATCTCAATCGAGAAGGCGATATCCATCACCTGGGGGGAAATAATGCCCGACTGCACGGTGTAGAGCGCCCCGGCAATACCCGCGATCGCCCCTGAGACCGCAAATACCAGCACCTTAAACGCCGTCGGGTCATAGCCCGAGAAACGCACCCGGTTTTCGTCGTCGCGAATGGCCACCAGCATGCGGCCAAACCGCCCGCTGGTCAGCCAGCGGCAGAGGACGTACATGGCAATCAGAGCGATCACCGTGCTGATGTAGAAAAACATCCGCATGCCGTCGCTGCCCACCTGCTGCCCCATAAACACCGAGGTTGAGGTCTTGAGACCGTTGGTGCCGTTGATCAGCTTCTGCTGACCGTTGAACAGGTTGAAAAACACCACCAGGGCGGCCTGGGTCAAAATCGAGAAATACACCCCGCGAATGCGGTTGCGAAACACCAGGTAGCCCAGCAGCCCCGCCACGATCGCCGGGATGGTAAAAATCGCCAGCAGCGTAAACGGCAGTGAGTTAAAAGGCTGCCAAAACAGCGGCAGCTCACTGACTCCGTAGAGGCTAAAGAAATCTGGCAGCTGGCCCTCACCGAGCGTGTTGAGCTCTAGGTACATGGCAAAGGCATAGCCCCCCAGGGCAAAAAATATGCCGTGGCCCAGGCTGAGCAAGCCGGTAAAACCCCAGATTAAATCGATCCCTAGGGCGACAATGGCCAGGGCCAAAAACCGCCCCAGCAAATTGAGGCGAAAACCCGACAGCAGCATCGGCATGATCACAATCAGGATGAGGGCGATCGCAATCACCGCGATCGCCTCGATCATGAATTTGCGCTTTTGGCTGGCCTGGGCCGCGCGGCGCGGCTGGGTTGTAATGTCAGCAGTCATAGCCTATAGCTCCACCGAACGCCCTTTCGGCGGGAACAGCCCAGCGGGCCGCACCTGCAAAAAGGCAATAATTAACGCGAAAACCAGCACCTTGGCCATGCTCGTCGTGGCAAAGAAGGTAAAGAAGCCAATGATGGGCTGAAAGAAATCCGTCGGCGGAAACAGCAGCGCCATGGTGCCCGAGCCCAGCAGGTAGGTGGTAATGCCAATGACGAGAGCCGCCACAATGCTGCCCACCAGCTTGCCAACCCCGCCGACTACCACCACCATGAACGCATCCACAATGTAGTTGCTGCCCAGGTTGGGGCCGACCGAACCCAGCAGCGTCACCGCAAACCCAGCAATACCCGCCAGCCCAGAGCCTAGGGCAAAGGTGATTGCATCCACCTGCCCGGTGGGAATGCCCAAACAGGCGCTCATGCCCCGGTTTTGGGTCACTGAGCGAATCCGCAGACCCCAGGCCGTGCCGTTGAGAAACCAGTAGACCGCCACCAGGCAAATAATGGTGAGAGCAATAATAAACAGTCGCGCCGAGGGAAACTGCATGGTGTTGCCCAGGGTAACGCCCCCCCGCAGCCAGCTTGGCGGCGTCACATCCACGTTGCGGGCCCCAAACCAGGGGCGAGCGAACTGGGCGCTGCCAGAGCTTTGAGCCAAAAACCAGGTCAGCGCTGCGATCGCACCACTCAGCCCCAAAAACACCGGGTTTGCCCAGCCCAATATCCGACTCCAGTCGGTGTAACGGGTCAGCACCCAGCGACCGATAAAAAACAGCGCCGCAAACACAACCAGACCCATCAACATCGGCCAGCTGACGCTGCGAATAAACTGAATCAAGATCAGGCTCACTCCCCAGGTGGCCAACAGCGTTTCTAGGGGGCGACCATACAGGTAGCGAATTACGGTGCGCTCTAGCAATAGACCAATCGCCGCAGACACCAAAAACGCCAGGGGCAGCGCCGCAAAAATATAGATCTCTGGGGCAATCCCCCCCATGCTTTTGGCCGCATTCTGCACCAAAAACGTAGTGTAGGCCCCAAACATCATCAGTTCACCGTGGGCCAGATTAATGACCCCCATCAAGCCAAACACAATCGCCAAGCCCAGGGCCACAATCAACAGCACCGCACCAATGCTAATGCCGTTAAACAGGCCACCAATTAAGCCTTCTAACACAGCTCTTACCGCTTTCAGAACAACTCACAATCTGCGGGGCGTCACCGCCTCTGTCCACAGAATCTAGTTAAAACTCAGTAGATACTAAGGGTAGCCCCGCACTAGAAAAGTCCATCTTTAACAAAATTAGGTTAAGTCAAGGTTCTGCCCAATCTCAGTATTCAAAGCCTACTTGCCTTGGATTTTCTTAACAGTCATCCCCGGCTCGAGCGCGGCAGGTGAATGATCTAAACAGACTCAAAAACCAGGTTTAAAGCGCTTAAGGTGAGACCCTACGCATTAACTGAAGCCTCGTTAGTAGGGGCGAAAGATAACGAAGTTCCCTCGGTCTGGTTAAGGTTTAAACCTAAACAGATCCAGCCATGGAATTCTGTCTGGAGAAAAACTCCAAATCCCGAGCTGAATTTGGTATATCCAAACTAGTTGGGACTGATCTATTTGGAACTTATACAGAGAGCGAGGACACAGATACCTGCACCCCCGCCTCATTTCTATGACCGCATCACCATAGCCGTCGCCTAGATATCGAACCTTTCACCCTTAGCGGGGTCAGACCAGTCGCAGCCAACGCCAATGGTGTCGGGTACAAACTGGTTCCAGGGCAGCGGGTCAATGGGGCCATCGGTTTCCCAAATAATTTCAAACAGGCCGTCCTCCATGACTTCTCCAAGCCGTACTGTCTTAGACAGGTGGTGGTTGGTGTTCATGGTTACGGGGCCTTCGGGGGCAGCCATTTCCTGGCCGTAGGCCGCTGTCCGTACCTCAGGAATATCGAAAGTTCCGGCGGCCTCTACCGCCTGCTTCCACAGGTAAACCATAATGTAGGCGGCTTCCATGGGGTCGTTGGTGACTCGGTCTTCACCAAACTCGGCCTTAAAGTCGGCCACCCACTTTTCGTTTTCGGGGGTTTCTACGGTTTGGAAGTAGTTCCACGAAGCCAGGTGTCCGACTAGAAACTCGGGGCCAATCTGGCGAACTTCTTCTTCAGCCACGCTCACCGACATCACAGGATAGAGATCGGGCCCCATCCCCGCGCCCTGAAGCTGCTTAAAGAAGGCGACGTTGCTGTCACCGTTGAGGCTGTTGAAGATCACGCCGCCATCGGGTAGGGCGGCACGGATCTTGGTGATGATAGGAGTGACTTCGGTGTTGCCCAAGGGCAGGTAGTCTTCACCCACCGTGTTGCCGCCCTTGGCTTTGAGCTGCTCTTTAATAATGGTATTGGCCGTCCGGGGAAAGACGTAGTCGGAGCCAACCAGGAAGAAGTCGGTGCCCTTGTTCTCGATCAGCCAGTCTACAGCGGGCTCAATCTGCTGGTTAGGCGCTGCCCCAGTGTAAAAGATATTCTTCGAGCACTCTTGGCCTTCGTACTGCAGCGGGTACCACAGCATGTGGTCTTTGGACTCAAACACCGGCAGCATGGCCTTACGGCTGGCGGAAGTCCAACCGCCGAACACAACGGCTACCTGGTCTTGGTCGATGAGTTTTTCAGCCTTCTCAGCAAAGGTAGGCCAGTCAGAAGCACCGTCTTCGACTACGGCCTCGATTTGTCGGCCCAGCACCCCGCCAGCGGCGTTGATTTCTTTGATGGCCAGCTGCTCAGCATCAACTACCGTGGTTTCACTGATGGCCATAGTGCCACTGAGGGAGTGCAGAATGCCCACTTTGATAGTTTCGCCATCGGCGGCGGCGGTGTCGGTGCTGCCGTCGGTTGTGCCAGTGTCAGTGGTGGTAGTCGTACCGCCACAGGCTTTGAGCAGCATAGAGGTGCCCAGGGTGGCCGACCCATAAACCAAAAACTTCCGTCGATTAAATCGAGTTACCATTCAACCTCGCTCCTGACTCTTTAATGGAAGACTTGTCTTACTCGAGAATTCACGTAGACCGTCAGAGTGGATATTAGGAGGTGTGATTGGCAGCAAATGTAGCGTAGCGTACAAAAACCTCCCCTTTCTTGTAACGTTTATGAGATGTATGCCTTCCAACGACCTCTTTCTAAGGACAGATTTTGGGCGATCGCAGCAACCAAACCGATCCCTTGGCTGCACCAAAGCCGCTGCCGGGGTCTGCGTCGATACGCTCAAACCGTTTCCAGCTAAGGGATTGAGGCCACCGGCTCAGCCGCAGCGTGGTAGCTGATGAAGTCAATAATGGTGGCCAAACCCGCCTGGGTTTTGAGGTTGGTGAAGCCAAAGGGGCGATCGCCCCGCATCTTCCGCGCATCGCGCTCCATCACCTCTAGGCTGGCCCCAACCATGGGAGCCAGGTCGATTTTGTTAATCACCAAAAAGTCTGACTTGGTGATCCCTGGACCGCCCTTGCGGGGGATTTTGTCTCCGGCAGCCACGTCGATCACGTAGAGGGTCAAATCGACCAGCTCGGGGCTAAAGGTGCTGGCCAGGTTGTCGCCGCCGCTCTCCACAAACACCAGATCGAGGGGATTGAACCGTGCCTCCAGGTCTTCGATCGCCACCAGGTTCATCGAGGCATCTTCGCGGATGGCGGTGTGGGGGCAGCCGCCGGTCTCGACCCCGACGATGCGATCGGGGCTCAGCGCCTGGCTACGCACCAAAAACTGGGCGTCTTCCTGAGTGTAGATGTCATTGGTGACGACCGCAATGGAGTAGCGATCGCGCAGCGCCTTACACAACGCATCCACCAGGGCCGTCTTGCCCGAGCCCACCGGGCCAGCCACACCAACGCGAAAGGGAGTTGCCATGTCTGCTCAAGCCAACATTGGGATGCTCGATATCTTACACCGCCTATCGGGCCGAAATGCCTCGCCGAAATGCCTTAGCTGCCTCTAAGCGAGATATTTCGGCCATCAGCACGCAGCGGGACAGCAGTTCGATGTCAAGGCTAGACAATTCAGCAATCTCACTGCGGTAAACCCGACCATAGCCATTGGTTTCAAGATGATACAGACTCAGCAATCCATCTTCCCAAAACCAGACCTCCGGCACGCCCAGCACCCGGTACCGTTCCAGTTTGGTGATGTTGCCCCTGGTGAACGTCACCTCAATGGCGAGGTCGGGGATTGCTTTGGGCCCCCCCATGCAGTAAGACTCATCGGCCTGAGCAAAGGCCTCACCCTCCCGCTCCTGATCCATTGACCCAGTGGGATAAAACTCAATGCCCTGCTCTACAAAGAAAATTTCTAGCAAAAACGCGATTATCGACTTAAAAAACTCATGGTCGCGTCCGGGCATAAGAATTTCAACGGTGCCGTCGTAGTAGAACAGCCGCACCCCAGGGCAGCCCTCCAGGCCCTTCTGGATGAGCTTAAATTGCTCCCAACTGCGATCGCCATAGGTCACTCGTTGGTCAGCGGTAGGGCTAAGGACTGGCGGCATAGCAAACAACCTCATCCTGCCTTTAAATCCTACTTCAAACCAAAGGCCCCAGAGTTTTTCAAAAACTCTGGGGCCTGAGCTAGCTGCAATTAGCCGCCTAATTTTTCTCTGGGTTAACTGTACTTTTCGTTGGAGGCGGTCTCCAGGTCAAATAGCACCTGTAGGGTCTGCATCGCCCGCTTGCGGGCCTCAATGTCGCGCTGGGCGCGCAGTTGCACCATCGGGTCGTGGAGAATTTTGTTAACGATGCCACGGGTGAGGGCTTCGATCACCTCCTGGTGCTTTTCGGCAAACTCACTGCCCAGGCGCGACAGAGCCTTCTCTAGCTCTTGCTCACGGATGGTCTCGACCTTGCTGCGCAGGCTGCTGATGGTGCCCACGGTGTCGAGCGATCGCCACCAGTCCATAAAGCTCTCCACCTCCTGGTCAAGCAGCCCCTGGGCCTCCATCGCCATGCGGCGGCGGCTGGCCTGGTTTTGGGCCACCACCGCCTTGAGGTCATCCACGTTGAAGGCGTGGACATTGTTTAGCTCATTGGCGTTGGTGTGCACGTTGAGGGGCACGGCAATGTCAAACAGCATCAGGGTGCGGTTGGCAGCTACCAGTGGCGCTAGATTTTCCCGGTGCAGCAGCGGCTCGGTGGCAGAGGTGCAGGTAAACATCACATCACAGACCTGTACCGTGTCCAGCATGGCATCGAGGGTGCCGGTGCGAATATCGGCATCGGGGAACTGCTTAGCCAGCTCGTTGGCCCGGTCAATGGTGCGGTTGAGAATGGTGATCGTGCAGGACTCCTTGGAGACCAGGTGCTGCACTAGCAGGCGAGCCATCTTGCCCGCGCCCAAAATGCTGACGTGGCAGCTGTTCAGGTGGGGCACCTTCATCCGGGCCAGCTCTACGGCGGCGGAGCTAATGGAGACCGCCCCGGTGCCAATGCTGGTCTCGCTGCGCACGCGCTTACCGGCGGTGAGGGATTGTTTGAGGAGGCGATCGAGCACCCGGCCAATGCTCTTGTGCTGCTGGGCCAGCTGGTGGGCGTGCTTCACCTGGGCCAAGATTTGCCCTTCGCCCAGCACCAGGCTGTCGAGGCCTGCGGCCACCCGCATCAGGTGGTTGACCGCATCCTGGTGCAGCAGAATAAACAGGTGCTGGCGCAGCTCGTGGAGGGGCAGGCCACTGTGCTCGGAGAGAAACTGGGTCACCTCGCGAATGCCCTGCTCGGTCTCCTCAGTCACGATGTGGATTTCGAGCCGGTTGCAGGTGCTGAGAATCGAGACTTCGTCGATGTGGGGGCAATGGGTGAGATGGGCGATCGCGTCACCTGTCTGAGCCGTCGGAATGCTAAGTTTTTCGCGAATTTGCACCGGGGCGGTTTTGTGGCTCAGGCCAATTACGGCGATATTCATTCTTCCTCCACGCGTTTAAAAGTCACCTAATTTATGGTGTCGACAGATCCTTGGTGGCGGCCAGGTCACCTGGGGAATGGCCACGCCAAAGGTTGCTGCGTACACAATTGCCAATATGTTTGAACTTAGGGACAAACAGGGCCCGACTCAAGGAAACTCAACAAAAGTCCATCAAAAACTGTGAACACAGCCCTATCCGAATCCAGAATTGAAGTGCTGCCCGTAGAAAAACAACAGATCCCAAGCTGGGCTTGGTACAGGCAAAAAAAGAGATGCAGGATTCCCACATCTCTAGGCTAACGAATTAAACCCGTACTCTGGGACGTTTCTCAAGTCCGTAAGCAACTATGCGTCCCCCCTCCATGCCGTCTAAAAGGCTAGCTTTACCCCCCTTACTAAGGGGGGCAGGGGAATCAACTCAAGCAACTCAATACACTTAGGATCGCTTAGTGCAGCTGGAGAGCTTTGGGCTGGTCAACCATGTGGATGGTGTCGACAAAGCGAGCGGTCTTCGACTGGCTAGAGATGACCAGCGACTGGGTTCGCATGCCGCCGTGGAAAAAGCGCACCCCTTCCATCAGTTCGCCGGGGGTGATGCCGGTGGCGGCAAACAGCACGGTCTCGCCAGAGGCTAGCTCGTGGGCATCGTAGACTTTGTCGATGTCGGTAATGCCCATTTCGTTGAGGCGAGCAATGTTGGCTTCTTTGCTTTCGCCAATCAGGCCGGTTTTGACCACGGCGGGGTCATAGATCAGCTGCCCCTGGAAGTGGCCCCCTAGGCAGCGCATGGCGGCGGCGCTAATCACCCCTTCAGGAGCCGCACCGATGCCCATCAGGGCGTGGGTGTTGGTGCCGGAGAAGGCGCAGGAGATGGCGGCACCGACGTCGCCGTCGGCGATCAGCTTGACGCGGGCACCGGCATCGCGGATTTCTTTGATCAGGTCGTTGTGGCGATCGCGCTTCATGACCACGACCACCAGTTCGTCAATGCCGCGATCGAGGCACTCGCCCAAAATCTTCAGGTTTTCAGTGGCCGACTTGTTGATGTCAACTTTGCCCTTGGCCTGGGCCGGAGCCGCCAGCTTCTTCATGTAGAAGTCGGGCGCGGCAAACAGCCCGCCTTTTTCAGAAATGGCCAGCACCGCCATGGAGCCGTTTTGGCCGTAGGCCACCAGGTTAGTGCCTTCGCAGGGGTCAACGGCGATGTCAATTTCGAGCAGTTCGTCGGGATTGCAGTAATCGGTGGCATTGGGCTGGGTGCAAATACCCACCTCTTCACCGATGTAGAGCATCGGTGCATCGTCCCGCTCGCCCTCGCCGATCACGATGCGACCGCGCATGTGGATTTTGTTCATGCGCTCTCGCATGGCTTCTACCGCCACCTGGTCAGCGATGTTTTTTTCGCCTTTGCCCATCCACCGGGACGATGCGATCGCAGCCTGTTCGACAACCTCAATAATCTCAAGACCGAGGGTACTTTCCACGGGATCAATCCTCCAAACTGCCTATATTTAGTGGGTTTCGCGTTCCCCATCTCGATTTCCCAGTCTATCAGACGGTGGGATCAAGGCATAGGGAATTGTGCTGAGCTGGGCAGAGAATGAAGGAAGCATGGGGAAGATGAGGATATGGAGCGATGGGGAAGAAGAGAGTACACCTGTCTCCTCCTTATCCCCTCATCTTTCTCATCCCCTCACCTTTTCCCCTAGGGCACCGTATACACCGATTCCACCGCCGGTAGCTCACCTCGCGACACGAGCGCCTGGTGAATCATGGCGACGATCTCGGCTCGGGTAGCGGCCTGGGCTGGCTTGAGCTGGTCGCGGTTGGGGTAGTTGACCACCAGGGCATTTTCGGCGGCAGCGGCTACCTTGGGTCTCGCCCAAGACGGCAGCGGATTGGAGTCAACAAAGGCTTGTAGGGCTTGATCTGGGTCGGGCGAGTCGGCCAGGCCCAGGCCAGTGGCGAGGGAGACCAGCACCTCGTAGCGAGGCACGGCCTGGTCGGGGCGAAAGTCTCCTTCGGGGTAGCCGTTCATAAAGCCCTGGGAGACGGCGTTGTCGATGGCTGGGGCCGCCCAGTAGGTACCGGGTACATCGCTAAAGGTGCGCACCGAGCCCTCGCGGGGGGCGTTGCCAAAGGCCTGGCTGAGCAGGGCCGCCAGTTCGGCCCGGGTGAGGGTCTGATCTGGCTGAAAACCACTTTCGGGGAAGTCGGGCAGATAGCCTTCATCGAACATCGGCTTAATAAAGGGATAAGCCCAATGATTCGTCGGTACGTCTGAAATGTCTATGGGCTGAGTGGCCTCGGTTGCCTCGGTCGCCTCGGTCGGCACCGCAGTGGGGGCCGCTGGCACCGCAATCCCCGGTGCTGATTCCCGCGGCACCGCAGCAGAGCGCCGATCGTCAGGGCCAAAACCCGGTAGCCCAGCAGCCCCTAATGCGGGATCCCGCCGGGGGCGTTGGTTGGAGACCGGCCCTTGGCCATCGCCCCGCTCAAAGGTGCGCGACTCAAAACCTTCCCCGATCCCCTCTGGTTCTATCTGGGTGGGGGAGGACGGTACTTCGGTACGCCGCATCAACCCCTGATCGGCCAGTAACCCCTGGCTGCGGGTCAGGCCCCACCACAGGATGGAGCCTATACCCAAAAAGGCCAGCACCACCGCCAGTAGCTCGTCGGGCTCAAGGATGCGACGTTCTCGGGGCGGGGGGCCGCCCAAGCGGCCAGCATCAGGCGAGTTGGGCGGATCGGGGGGTAGATTTACCATGGTTTAACAGTCTGGCAGCAACGTCCAGGGTTATCCTACCAGAGCCGGTTGGCGTTCTGGGGTAACCATGGGATTGCCGGCTTCGTCCAGGTCGAGGCGGGCGCGATCGCCTTCCTCGAGTGTGCCCGACAAAATTGCCTCGGCCAGGGTGTCTTCGACCAGGCGCGCGATCGCCCGCCGCATGGGGCGAGCCCCGTAGCGCTGGTCGTAGCCTTCACCCGCCAGCCGCGTACGGAAGGCGTCGGATAGGGTCACTTCCATCTGACGATCGGCCAGGCGTTTGTTGACCTGTTCTAGCATGAGGTCGGCGATCTGGTTGACTTCGTCGCGGGTGAGCTGGCGGAAGACGATGATTTCATCGATCCGATTCAGCATTTCCGGACGGAAGTACTGCTTCATCTCCTCATTCACGAGGTTGCGGATGTTGTTGTACTGGCTAGTGGCCGCATCGGTGGTGGCAAAATCAAAGCCGAGGCCCGCACCACCTTTCTCAATCACCTGCGACCCAATATTCGAGGTCATGATGATCAGAGTGTTCTTGAAGCTCACCGCCCGCCCTTTGGCGTCGGTCAGCCGCCCGTCGTCGAGCACCTGCAACAGCAGGTTAAAGACCTCAGGGTGAGCCTTTTCGATCTCATCCATCAGAATGACGCTGTAGGGCTTGCGGCGCACTGCTTCGGTGAGTTGACCGCCTTCGTCGTAGCCCACGAATCCTGGCGGGGAGCCGATCAGCTTCGACACCGTGTGGCTTTCCATAAACTCCGACATGTCGAGGCGAATCATCGCTTCTTCGGAGCCAAACAGGGCCACGGCCAGAGCCTTAGACAGCTCGGTTTTGCCGACCCCGGTGGGGCCAGAAAATACCAGACTGGCAATGGGGCGATCGCCGCTGGCCAACCCCGATCGCGCCCGGCGAATCGACTTGGCGGCGGCCATCACGGCTTCGTGCTGGCCAATTACCCGCTCGTGGAGCACGTCTTCGAGGTGCAGCAGGCGCACGGCCTCGGTTTCGGTCATCCGGTTCACCGGAATGCCCGTCCAGGCGGCGACGATGTCGGCGATATTTTCTTCATCGACATTGGGCATTGCAGGCAGGCTGTTGGCCGCCGCTTCACCGTATTCAGGGATGTTGGCCTGAAGCTGCTGAATCAGTTCCTGTCGCTGCTCGCGCAGGGTTTTGGCCTTGGGGAACTCTTGCAGCTGAATGGCTTCATCTAGCTCTTTGTTCACCTGGCGCAGCTGCTGCTTAAGTTCCTTCGAGGGGTACTTGGGCATAAACCGCAGTTTCACCTGGGAGCCCGCTTCATCGATCAGGTCGATGGCTTTGTCGGGCAGGTAGCGATCGCTGATGTAGCGATCCGACAGCTTGGCGGCAGCCTCTAGGGCCTCGTCGGTAAAGTTGACCTGGTGAAACTGCTCGTAGCGGCTGCGCACCCCCTGAAGAATCTCAATGGTTTCAGGCACCGAGGGGGGCTTCACCATGACGGGCTGAAAGCGGCGCTCCAGGGCGGCATCGCGCTCGATATATTTGCGGAACTCATCGAGGGTGGTGGCCCCGATGCACTGCATCTCGCCCCGCGCCAGGGCGGGCTTGAGCATGTTGGCGGCGTCAAGGCCACCTTCGAGGGAACCGGCCCCAATCAACGTGTGAATCTCGTCGATTACCAGCACCACATCGGGGTCTTCGCGCACTTCCTGCACCAGCTGGGTGAGGCGCTCTTCAAAGTCGCCCCGAAAGCGGGTGCCCGAGACTAAAGAGCCCATGTCAAGGCTGATTACCCGCTTGGTGATCAGCGCTTCGGGCACGTCTTGGTTGACGATGCGCTGGGCCAGCCCCTCGGCGATCGCCGTCTTGCCCACCCCTGGTTCACCCACCAGAATCGGGTTGTTTTTGGTGCGACGGCCCAGAATCTGCACCACGCGCTCAATTTCCTTGGCGCGGCCTACCACTGGGTCAATTTTGCCAGCGGCAGCCAGGGCGGTGAGGTCGTGGCCAAATTCAGCGAGAATTTTTCCGGTCTTGCGGGAGCCATCGCGATCGCTCTCCCGACGACCGCCAGCGGGCATGGCTGCCACTTCGCCGATATCTTGAATGATGCGGGTGCGCACCTTGGCCGGGTCTACCCCCAGGTTGGTGAGTACCCGATAGGCGACGCTCTCCGTGTTTTGGCAGAGGCTGAGCAGCAGGTGCTCGGGCTCAATATAGGGCGAGTCCATTTTGCGGGCCTCTTGAAAGGCCTGCTCAAATACCTGTTTAACTTTGGGCGTGAAGGGAATTTCAGGCGGTACGCTGCCGCTGCCGCGACCAATGATGGCCTCAACTTCGGCACGGGCATCGTTAATATTGACGCCAAACTCTCCCAGCACCTTGGCCGACAGAGTCGATTCTTCTTTGATCAGGCCTAGCAGCAGTTGCTCGGTGCCGACAAAGTTGTGGCGCAGCCGACGGGCCTCTTCCTGGGCCTTCATAATGACGGCAATGGCGGTGTTGGTGAAATGTTCAAACATGGCGGTTAAGTCAGTACCAGTGGCGTGAGGAGTGACAGAGGGCCGAGATCGACTGGGCAAAGAGTGGGTTAAAGCGGGCTGCGACTGTGGCTAATGCCGAGGCCGCTGGCTCCCAGGACATACGAACCTACTGAGTTATTAATACTTTACGTAGATGCACGCATGCTCCGCAGTGGGGAGAACCGTAGGAAATAGGGAGGGTCTGGCGTTTAGCGGCCAAATCAGCACCAGGGGAGAGACAAACCAGCGGTCGAAAAAGCTCACGGCTAATAGTTTTTCCTTAGAGATTATTTACATTACTTAACCTTATCTTATCGCCTCAGGCCCCGGTTCGACAAATTGCTTAACTTGACCAGCAAAATGACGGAACCGCTTCAAAAAAATCGCTCTATCATTGCAGAACCATTGCAGAACAAATTGGTGGCTCGCCAGCTTGTTCAGCAATTTGCGATTCCAATACCGAATCTCGCATTAATATTGGTACATAAGAACTACATCTACCCCAGACGACCGTGACCGTTGCCATCGAACTTGCCAATGCAGATGACCTCCGAACCGCGCTAGGACGCTGGCTCGAAGACTATGGCTACAGCGTCCATCGCCAGGTGCCCTGCCCAGAAGAAGGGGTAGTAGACCTGCTCACCTCGGTCTATGCCATTTACTGCCCCCCTACCCTGACCCCCACTGACCTGTGGGCAACCGTCGATAAAATTCAGCTCCACCAGACGCACTTCCCTGACCAGCGGCCGGTGATTGCTGGGCTGACCCCAGAGACCGATTGGGAATCTGCCCAGGCGATCGCCGAGCAGATTAAGCCCAAGGGCATTGAGATCTGGTTTCTCGACCAAATGCCGCCCTTTGTGGAGTACTACACCCAGCTCACCGCCGAGCCGCTGCCCCAGCCCCAGGGGCGGTTGACTCGGCGCAACCCCCTGTCGGGCTGTCTGATTTCCCTGGGCATGGCGGCAATTTTGAGCGCCAGCTTCTGGCTGGCCTACCGCATTTTGGATCGCCACCAGATGCAGACCGCCAGCAACAGCCAGGACAGTCGAGCCTGGGAGCAGCTCCACAGCTCAGTAGAAGTTTGGGATATGGATACGACCCTGACCAGCTTAGAACGCCTCAAAGCCAGTCGTAGCCCCTGTGTGTCGCAGTTTGCCGAACGGTTCGAAGCCAGCCTGCGCCAGCGGGGGGCGGAGGGTTTTAGAGACATTAATCCGATCAAGCGCGCCCTCAACATGGAGAACAGCTGCCGCTTGGAGATCCGGGAATACGACTTTTCTCAGTAGTGAGCTGCGATCGCTAGAGACAGGGGGGCGATCGCGCCGCCCAATTATTGCAACTAGAAGTCAATAGATTGCCGCCTCAAGGCCTCCAAATCTCTGGTCAATGGCTTGCTGTTGGCAGAACTATTTTTGTCGTCAAACTTCCGCCCATTTGGAAGCGCTTCACCGTGGGAGCCTTTGCGATCGCAACAAAACTTAAACCTCTATCTATTGAGAATGATTCCGATCTGTGGTCAAATCTCCTTATTGAGTTTTCTTCTCAATAAGCACCGTGTTGATACTGACCTTAGTAAGGATTCATTGGCTATGCAAACCTATGGCAATCCCGAAGTGAGTTACGACTGGTGGGCCGGTAACGCCCGCTTTGCTAACCTGTCGGGATTTTTTATTTCCGCCCATGTCGGCCAGGCGGCGCTCATCGCTCTCTGGGCCGGGGCCTTCACCCTGTTTGAGCTGTCCTGGTTCAACCCAGCTATTCCCATGGGCGAACAGGGGCTGATCTTGCTGCCCCACCTGGCCACTCTCGGTCTGGGCATTGGCGACGGCGGCCAGGTAGTCGATACCTATCCCTACTTTGTGGTGGGGGCGGTTCACCTGATTTCTTCCGCCGTGCTGGGGGCTGGGGCGCTGTTTCACACCTTCAAAGCCCCCGCCAACCTACAAGATGCCGCTGGCCAGGCCCGCAAGTTTCACTTCGAGTGGGATGACCCGGCGCAGCTAGGGCTGATTTTAGGCCACCATCTGCTGTTTTTGGGGGCTGGGGCGCTGCTGCTAGTGGCCAAAGCCACCACCTGGGGCGGTCTCTACGACGCCACCACCCAGACCGTACGGCTGGTGCAGCCCACCCTCGATCCGCTGGTGATCTACGGCTACCAGACCCACTTTGCCAGCGTCAACAACCTCGAAGACCTGGTGGGCGGCCACGTATTCGTCGGCGTGCTGCTGATTGCCGGAGGCGTCTGGCACATTTTGGTGCCGCCGCTCAAGTGGGCCAAAAAGGTGCTGCTGTTTTCGGGTGAAGCGATTTTGTCCTACTCCCTGGGCGGCATTGCCCTGGCGGGGTTTGTGGCGGCCTATTTCTGCGCTGTCAATACCCTGGCCTACCCGGTGGAGTTTTACGGCCCGCCCTTAGAAATTAAGCTCGGCGTTATGCCCTACTTTGCCGACACTGTGGTGCTACCGCTCAATGCCCACACCTCGCGTTGCTGGTTAGCCAATGCCCACTTTATTTTGGCATTCCTCTTCTTGCAGGGCCATCTGTGGCACGCCCTGCGCGCCATTGGGTTCGACTTTCGCCGGGTAGAAAAGGCCCTGAGCACCGTCGAATCCTAGTTTCAGCGTTGGGTTAACTTCTCCTCTCTTGGGGGGTACATAGGGCTCCAACATCCTGCCCCCCTTTCCTAATTTTCCGTTCAACTCGATTTAGGATCAGATTTCCCATGACTCAGATTGGCCTCTTTTTTGGCACCCAGACCGGCAACACCCAAACGATCGCCGAGGCAATTCAATCGGAATTTGGGGGCGATGGCGTGGTCACGCTACAGGATGTCGCCGATGCCAGCCCCGACGACTTTGCCGACTACCCCTACCTGATCATCGGCTGCCCCACCTGGAATATTGGCGAGCTGCAATCGGACTGGGAAGGCCTGTATGACGAGCTAGACGAGATTGACTTCAGCGGTAAGCAAGTGGCCTACTTTGGTGTCGGTGACCAGGTGGGCTACGCCGACAATTTTCAGGATGCCATGGGCATTTTGGCCGAGAAAATTACCGGCCTGGGGGCCACCACCGTGGGTCAGTGGCCCACCGATGGCTATGAGTTTGATAGCTCTAAGGCGGTGCAAGACGGCAAGTTCGTCGGGCTGGCCCTGGATGAAGACAATCAGCCAGAGCTGACGAGCGATCGCATCAAAACCTGGGTTGCCCAGCTCAAATCCGCTTTTGACATCTAGCGGCGGTACATTGCAGCCCAAGCGCTAACCCCCTACACCTCATTCCTCCATCTCCCTGTCCACCTATCGACTGATTCATGACCTTACCCACCTGCCCCGACGCCCTGTGGCTCAATGTCAGCCCCAGCTTTGAGCGGTTTGACCAAAAACTGCTGGGCTGCCTAGCTCGCTACGTTGAAGTCGCCCACTGGGCCTACCGGCAAACCCCCGATGAACCCAGCTCCCTCGATATTGCCGTTACCCTGCTGCACGATTATTTAAAGGGCTATGACCGCCCTATACACCTGCTGGGCCACGGCATGGGTGGGCTAGTGGGGTTGCTCTACGCCCGCCGAAACCCCCACCGGGTCAAGTCGCTAACGCTGCTCTCGGTGGGCGTTAACCCCATGGTCGATTGGCAGGCCCACTACTATGCCCAGCTCGAACGACTGCCCTGTCGCCGCCGACAGGTGCTCACTCAAATGGTCTACAGCCTGTTTGGCCATCAGGCTCGGCCGCTGCTGCCCGGCTGGATCAATCTACTAGAGCAAGATTTGCTCCACTCGGTGTCGCCCCACTCGCTACTCAAGCGGGTCAGCCTCTGCCCCAGCAGTGTGGCCGTGCCCCTGATGGTCTGTGGCGGCGAGGAGGATGCCATTGTTGACCCCACCCAGATTCAGGGGTGGCAGCCGTGGTTGAAAAAGGGGGGCGATCGCCTAGCGCTTTTCTCCGGTCGCCACTTTTTTCACGCCCTACATCCCCATCCCGTAGCCAATCAGATTTTGAGCTTTTGGGGAACGACCAACAATTTGCTGGTTGCCCCCCAGGGTCTTAGAGCCGTTCCCTAGTCTGTGTTACTGCGTTCGGCTTCGCACGCCGGTTTTCGTTCTTCACGTTTCGTTCTTTGGTTGTATGCCTTCTGTAGATATCTTGCTAGCGATCGCGGTGCCCCTCGGCATCTGGGCCATGGTGCTGGTCTTTGTACTGGCCGTTTTGCTAGCCGTTAACGACGGAGTTCAACGGCTGCGGCGATTGCACCAGGTGCCCTGCTTTCGCTGTCAGTACTACACCAATAGCCCGTATCTTAAGTGCCCAGTACACCCCCTGGATGCCGGTTCAGAAGCCGCCCTCTGCTGCACCGATTACGAACCCGCAATCGATCCAGCCCGGTCTTCCCACCCTAAAACCCGATTTAGAACGGTTTCTTCATTGTTGAAATTCCCCTCCAGGAAGAGTCGAGTAGGCGGCTAAACCCAGCTCTAGCGCATTGATTGACTGAACGATCACAACGTTGAGGTGGTCTGCATTAGTATCATCGGTTCCGCTGCATAGACATTGGACGTTGACCATCGATCTAAGAGCAGCCTTATAGAATTAGCGCAGGCGATCGCAGACGCTGCGGGCCAAACTCGGTCTATTTCAGGCTATTCGAACGCCCTCTGAATAGATAAATATTGCCCAGCGCGTTAGTCTCGCGGCGAATGTTCCCATACTAAATCCAGCTCTGCCAGGCTCCCACTGAGCGGTCTAAGGCAGAACTCTGAACTGTTGATTCGGCAGGGGTTAGACATCCATGGCGCAGGTTATTTCGATTCACTCCTTTCGTGGAGGCACCGGCAAATCGAACCTGACGGCCAACATTGCCACATCGGTAGCGAGCCAAGGCAAGCGCGTCGCCATTGTCGATACTGATATTCAGTCCCCCGGTATTCATGTTCTGTTTGGCCTCGACGACAGCGACTTTACCCACTCCCTCAATGACTACCTGTGGGACAGGTGCAGCGCCAAAGATGCCGCCTACGATGTCACCGCCCTGACCACCGCCGACGGCACCCCTGCCCAGATCAGCGGTTCTGTTCACCTGGTGCCCTCCAGTCTCAAGGCCGGCGAGATCGCCAAGATTCTGCGGGAAGGCTATGACGTGGGGTTGCTCAACGACTGCTTTCACGACCTAATCGATCAGCTCAACCTCGACTACCTGTTCATCGATACCCATCCCGGCCTCAACGAAGAGACGCTGCTCTCCATCGCCATTTCTGACCGCATGGTGATTATTCTGCGCCCCGATCGCCAAGACTTTTTGGGCACCGCCGTCACCCTCGAAGTGGCCCAAAAACTCGACGTGCCCAATATTACCCTCCTGGTCAACAAGGCCCCCGATATTTACCGCCGCGAAACCCTGATCGATAAGGTGCAGGCCCAATACGGTGTGCCCGTGGGTGGACTATTCTACGAAAATGATGAAATGCTACAGTTGGCCAGCGGCGGTATCTTTTGGCTCCATCACCCCGATCACGCCTTTAGCCAGGAGGTGCACGCCGTAGCCCGCCAACTCACTGCTGCGGAGTAGCCTCCATGACTAGCCCCGCCCAGGGGGAGGCCCCCCATCCCCGGCACCAGCCAGAGGCTTCGTCCGGGCCTAGAACTATGACCGATCTCCTCATCCTAGCCGACCCAGAGCGAGCTTTGGTTAATTGGCTGCTGCGCCAGCGGGGTGCCTCCCTGGCCGACATCCTTGCCCATACTCAGGCAGAGCCCGCCACCGTGCATGCCACGCTAGACAACCTCATAGCAGAGGGGTTTTTAAGCGTCAGTGAAGCCACTGACCCCGCCATCTTCAAACCCAACCTGATCTCACGCAGGCCCCGCACCATTCCCGATCAGCTGTGGAAGTCCGTTGAGTAAGCCGCCTGAGTCGAGTGAGCAGCTCCCTAATCAGTTCTTTCCGGCGAAGGGCTGAGATCGCG
Source organism: Leptolyngbya sp. CCNP1308 (assembly GCF_034932455.1). Taxonomy (NCBI): domain Bacteria; kingdom Bacillati; phylum Cyanobacteriota; class Cyanophyceae; order Leptolyngbyales; family Leptolyngbyaceae; genus Leptolyngbya; species Leptolyngbya sp. CCNP1308. The sequence continues at coordinate 97,818 of NZ_JAYGIH010000077.1, forward strand.
GCTGAGGGCAGGGGTGGCAGGAGTCTCTATTCTCTCAGCATCAAACACTTCGGGAACGCCGCCGTTGAGTACCGTGATCACCTGGGGCGGAGTGGCATCGGGAGGATAGACCAGATCAATCTCCAGATCTTGGCGGGCCTCAGCGGGAATGTTGAGCTTTAGCAGGGCTTCAGCCTCCTGCCCTCGGCGCTGTACTAGGTGAACGTAGTGGGTGCGCTCGAGCCCCATCTGGTTCCTAAACTTCAGCCGCACGGTGCCGCGAAAGAATACCCGGTCTTCGGGGGGACGGCGGAAGCGCAACCCTTGAACCAGATCCTCGTCGCGGATGGGGGTTTGAAATTTGAGGGTAACGGCTTGCTCAGTGTTGCGGTTGTTGTAGAGGGGGAGCTTGAGGCTGTAGCGCACGCCGTAGTTGCCGTGGGCGCGGTAGGCCGTGTCAGGGTAGCGGGCCACCATGGGAGCGCTCTGAATTTGGCCGGTGCCAAAGGTGTTGCGATCGACGGAGCTAATCACGTAGGAAAAGGCATTGCCGGGGGCCGGAATCGTTAGCACATCGGTGTCGGGGGAGTCGGTGAGGGTCGTCTTCCAGTTGGCGCCTTTTGCAACCCCGGCCACTCGGCCGTAGTAAAACCGGCCAAACCGATAGGTTTCGGGGTCAGAGGGGGGAATATCGCGGGGGCCGGCCAGGTTGCCCTGCTTGAGCACCTGAAGCCAGTCTTGCAGGGAGGGGACGCGCTCGTTGCCGTTGGGCATCACGTCGGCGTAGCGAGCCAGGCTGGCCACATGCACGGGGCCGGTGCTGGAGAGGTACATCATGGATGTGCGGCCATTGCTGGGAATGGGGCGCGGTGCGATGGGCCGAGGTGGCGCAGCAGTACCATTCTCGCCTGTTTCAGGGTTGATTTGAGCATCGGCGGCAGTCAGGGTGACAGGGCGCACAGGCGGCTTAGGAATCATGCTTCCCTGGGGGTAACTGCCGTTGACCGGCACGGTGAGCTGCCGCAGCGGAATGGGAGTGTTCATCAGCAGCTGCACATGGCCGGGCGGCACTGTGATGCGATCGGGCCAGTGGGACTGGTTAGCGCCGCGCAGAATGTCGGTGGTGGTGCGGCTACCGGGGCCAGCGTAGACATTGCCGTTAGAGCTGAGGCGGGCGTCGGGCAGATTGATGAAAGGAGCCTCTTGGCTGAGATAGCTGACGCCCTGGTGGATGGTGATGTCGATGGGTTCGCTGCCGGGGTTGTACACCACAACGCCCATAAATAGGGTGCGGCGGTCGTCGGCGTTGACGCCCCGGGCAATGTGGTGGGCAAAGAGATCGAATCGGCCATTAAAGGCGTAGTCGAGGTGCGCATCGGGAGATGCCATGCCGTCCTTGGGAAAGGTGGACAGCAGAATGCCGTTTTGCTGCACAACTTCGGGGCTATTGCTGTTAAACACAGGGGTTTCATCCAGGCCGCCGGGAAGGGGGCGGACTTCCTGGTAGCGAATCACCTCGGCGTAGCTGCCGTCGCGCGGAATGACAACAGTTTTGGTTTCGGGAGGTGGGGTAGTTTCCCCCGGAGGCAGTTGAGCAAACAGCGGAGAAAGAGTGAAAGCGACTAACGCACTCAGCATGGATAACCCGTGGAACGACCAAAATACTAGTGAATTCAGTGTGCCCAGGTAAAACAGGCCTGAAGCAGTAGACGACAACCCCGGCAACGGTCAACGTCGGTTGGGGTGGAGCCAGTGCTAAAGCGACCGGAAGCCTAGGTAAATGCGGCGATCGGCAGTCAGCGGTGGCAGTGGCTGTATTGACCCGATCCACAATAGCACCTTGTGGGGCGGGGTCTTTGGCCACATTTCCAGGAAAATCATTGAATCTTCACAGATTTAAGCCTGGGCCTACTGGCCTCGCAGTGGGGCATCTAACACCTTAGTGATGCGATCGCCCGCATCTTCCAAATAGGCCAGGGTGGCTGTATCGAGCCGCTGGCCCTGGCGGCTGAGGTGACGGGCGATCGCCTCCTGGAGCTGCCGCAGCTGGTAGCGGGCCAGCACTCGGGCTTCTTCGGGGGCACCAAAGGTGGCCTCTTGGGCAACAAAGCCCAAAAAGTCGGTGACGCCTTCGCCGGAGCCGTGGTTGCGCAGCACCAGGCTGGTGAGGGTGTTGAGGTGGTGGCGCTGCAGCCCCTGCCGCAGGCTGGGAATCGGCGCTGCTTCGGCGGGTGGATTCAGCACTTCGGCCCAAACCGCCTGGCCTAGGGTGTCAAACAGCTCGGCCAGGGTAAAGACGTCGGTGCCTCGCTGTTTGAGTTCGCTGTCGCGCAGGCGCAGCAGCCGGTAGCCCTCCAGCAGGTTGCTGAGGGTAAAGGCCTGGGTAGAGACGATGCGATCGTAGATCGGGTAGTCGATGCGATCGCTAAACGGATCTTCTCCCCAGTGCCACCAGCGATCGGGGGCCAGGCGGTTGACCAATTCGGGGGAGAGGCTGACGGCATCGGGGGCAAAGACCTGCTGGGTCAGGGTGGCCAGGGCGCGTCGCTGCTCTGCCGCCGCCACCGGCTCAAAGGGAGCCTGCCCCCGCGAACTCCAGGGGTCGGTGCGGGTAAAGCTCTGCCCACCAATGTAGTTGGCGATCGTATCGGCCTGGCTACCGTAGTAGAAAAACACTAAATCCACCCGCTGGCGCAGCTGGCCGTAGCCCTCGCCGGGGTTCACCGAAAACCAGTCGAGGCGATCCCAAATGGCCTGGGCGATCGCCAGCTGCTCCTCGGCATAGCCCAAGGGGTCGTCGCTCAAATCCCAGGGGCTGGCCTTGGGGTCAACCCTGGTATAGGCATCTTCGTCGGTGGCGTAGGCTAGGCCGGGGGCTCCTGCCCGGTTAGCAATGTTCTGCAGCTCTCGCTGGGCGGTGGCCCGACTGGTGACCGGGCGGTAGCCGTACTCAATGGCCCAGCGATCGTAGGGACCGAGCCGGGTGGGGAAATAGTCGCCCTGGGGTTGGTCGATGGGGGCCAGGTTAGGGGGCAGGTAGTCCATGATGGAGCTGGTCATGCCCTGGGCCTGGGTGATAGCTGGGTTGTTGAGTTCGGCGGGAGAGAGCAGCGTGCTGCCCAAAAAGTTGTGCCGCAGCCCCAGCACGTGGCCCACCTCGTGGGCGGTCAGCACCCGCAGATATTGCTCTAGATAGGTCGCTTTGGCCTCGCGGGTTGAGAACGGTGGCGCTAGGGTCGCGATCGCCAAGGGACCAAAGGCATTGGTCTGCAAGGCTCTCAGCCCGGCGCAATAGTGCAGCGTATCGAACTGGGGCGAGTCTGAGCTTCCAGCCGACTGGGCGGCGAGCCGGGTCATCAGGCGATCGCCCAGGGGGTGGCCGCACAGCGCTATTTCGCCCCCCGCCAGCGCCCCCCGGTCGGCCAGGGTATCGTACTCCAGGGCCAGGTCGCGCACCACGCTGGCGTCCAGCACAACATCGGCATCGAGGATTTCGCCGGTCAGCGGGTTGACCCGCGAAGGCCCCAGCCCGCTGGCCCAGGGGTAGAGCGAATCGGACCAGCGGATCACGTTGTAGCGCACATCGGCAGGATCCCAGTCGGCGTTGGCGGGCATTTGGCGCACCTCGATCGCTCCGGTAAAGCCAGCCTGCTCGAAGGCGGCATTCCACCACTCAACGCCATCGCGAATGGCGGCCCGGTATTCCTCGGGCGTGGTGTTCTCAATCCAAAAGACCAGCGGCGTTTTGGGGGGCGAGAGGGCCGCGGTGGGGTCTTGTTTTTCTAACTGCCAGTGCTGAATGTAGCGCACAAAGGCATCCGAGCTGCCGGGGCGAACTGGGGCCCGGTAGGCGGTGATAAAGTACCCCACCCGCTCGTCGGCCAGCCGGGGCTGAAAAGCGGGGTGGATGGGAATCGCCGACAGACTGTAGCGCACCCGCAGGTTAAATCCGCGCCCGTCGGGAATGCTGCTGAGAGCTAGAGCAAAGGGGTTGGCGTCGCTGCTACCGCCCGAGAAGCCCAGCACTGTTTCTAGCTCGATGTTTTCGGGGAAGGCTTTGACTGGCCCCAGGTAAGAGGCATCGGCGTTGAGGGCGTAGCTGCCCAACACCCAGGGAAACTGGCCTACCAGGTTAGCCGGGTCGCGGGCGATGAGCCAGTCTTTGAGGTCGATGAGCAGTTCGCCGGTTTCGTCGTGAATGGCCTGAATGGGTAGGGTCGTCAGCACCGAATCGCTGAAGGAGTCTCTCAACAGCTGCTGGGCCTGGGGCTGCGGATTGCGAAAAAACGCGTTGGGAATCGCCACCTGCAAGCGGTTGTCGGGAATCTGGCGAAACTGAACCATAAAGTCGTTCACGGGCCAGCCGCGAAACAGCCCGGCCTCGCCCACCCCCGACTCTAGGGTGGCGATGAATAGCAGGTTTTGGTTGAGCTGGCTGGGCTTGAGGCCCAGAAAAGCCCGGTTGCGCTGGAGGTCGTGGTAGACCGTAAACAATCCCTGGGAGACCGTCAGCCCCTTGACCGTATCGTCAAACGACTTTAGGGTGGTGGGTTCTGGCGGTGTGGCCGAGGTCGCTGATTCGGCGTTGGGGGCGATATCGCTCGGGGGTGGCTCGCTTACCTGGGCAGAGAGGTTGCCAGAGGATGGCCCAACGGCTAGGGAGCCCTGGGGGCTTGACCCTTGACTAGGAGAGCTTAAGGAAAGGGTCACCGCGATCGCTAGGCCCCAGAGAAAAACCAGTCCTAGCCGTATGCTCTGCTTCACCAACCGCGCTCCTTCATCCCTAAGCCAGGGGGTTTTTATGTTGTCATATGATAGACCTCATTTCCCCGTTTCTCGATGCTATGCCAGAGACTGCCTCCAACCTGATTTCGCCACCGCTGCCTGACCCCTGGCCCCGGTTTGCGCCGCCCCTTAAACTCGGGGTGATGGCCTCGGGCAACGGCAGCAACCTGGAGGCGATCGCCCAGGCCATCGATCGAGGGGATCTGCATGCTCAAGTTCAGATAGTGGTGTACAACAACCCTAAGGCTGGGGTTGCCGAACGGGCCTTGCGGCTGGGGCTGCCCGCTGTGCTGCTCAACCACCGCCAGTACCCCAGCCGGGAGACCCTGGACAAAGATATTGTGGAAACTCTCCACGCCCACGGTGCCGATTGGGTCATTATGGCGGGCTGGATGCGCTGCGTGACAGCGGTGCTAATTGACGCCTTTCCCCAGCAGGTGCTGAATATTCATCCCAGCCTGCTGCCCAGCTTTCCGGGACTGCGAGCGGTAGAGCAGGCGCTGGCGGCGGGGGTAAAGGTGGCGGGCTGTACGGTGCACCACGTCGAGCTGGCGGTAGACAGCGGTCCGGTGATTATGCAGGCGGTGGTACCGATAAAGCCCGGCGATACGCCCACTACGCTTCAGGCTCGCATTCAGCAGCAGGAGCATCGCATTTACCCGGCGGCGATCGCCCTGGCGGCTCTGGGGCATACATCCTAGGCTTAGCCTGGCGGCAGATGTGGCCAGCTTCTTTGCTGTCTAAAACTGACTGAGCTGAGCTGTGACAATTTAGCTAGAGGCGCTGAGCCATCGGGTTCAGCAGTTGATTCGCCGGAAACCGAGGATCGAGCTGGAGCACAATCTGGCGCTGATCGATGGTCAGCCAGCCTTCGACCTTGAAATCTTTTAGCAGACGGGTGACGGTAACGCGGGTGGTGCCAATGGCTGTGGCTAACTGATGGTGAGTCAGCCGCATAGGAATCCGAATGCCGCTGGGTTCGACATGGCCAAAGTCTTTGGCCAACATCAGCAAAAAGTGCTTGAGGCGATCGGCCACCAGCCGCTTGCCCGAGAGCGCCAGCCAGGCTTCGGCCTGCTGCATTCTCAGGGTCAAGTTGCGAAACATGCCCGCCATCAGCACCGACGAGCCCTCGATTTCGACCATCGGCAGCGACAGCACATCGACGTCGGTGAGGGCAGTGGCCCAGTAGGGCTCCACGGTGGTCAGAGGTAACCCAATGGGCATCGATGGCCCGGCTAAACCCAGCAGGGTTTCGCTACCGTCATGCTGAATAGTGAAGAGCTGAACAATGCCCCGACAGATGATCAGCACCTCATCGCTGCGCAGCGGAATGGGCCGCCCCGCCGCCAAGGGCACGAGAGCCCGCTCGCGGTAGAGCTGCTCTAGAAGCTGGATAAAGGTTTGATGGCTGCGGAGATCAATGGTGGCATTGCGGGGAGCGGAGGTTGCGCTTGCAGACACGGGGGTACCTAGAGTTCGCCCGGATAGACTGCTAGCGGAGGCTTGAGGATTGGAAACGGCCCTGGGGGAGCAGACCCAACAATGACCCGGCATCGTGAATGGCTGGATTCTGGCCAACGCTAGCAACCTGCCCAGCCCCATCTTCGACGGCTTAAATTAAGGAACCCCCCAGCCAAGGTTAAGCCCAGGGAAATAGTTCGTTAACGTTTGTGATCTGCCGCACCAACTGCCGGACATTTGGCTATGTGCAATACCTTTGTTCCAGGGTTGTGGATGATTGGGGGTGGATGGGTAGGGAGATCTGACGGTTGTCTACATTCAGACAGGCAAACCGTTAGGTGCGGGACAAATAATCGCGCACGTCGGTCACCTGCCCAGCCAGCGCCGCCGCCGCTACCATCGCCGGGCTCATCAGCAGGGTGCGGCCCGAGGCCGACCCCTGACGTCCTTTAAAGTTGCGGTTAGAGGATGAGGCGCTAATCTGTCGGCCCTGGAGCTTGTCGGGGTTCATGGCCAGACACATTGAGCAGCCTGCCTCGCGCCACTCAAAGCCCGCAGCGGTAAACACCTGGTCTAGCCCTTCGGCTTCGGCCTGCTGCTTCACCCGTTCAGAACCGGGCACCACAAAGGCTTTGATGCCCTCGGCCACTGTCCGACCCTCGACCACTTTTGCCGCTTCCCGCAGATCGCTGATGCGCCCGTTGGTGCAGCTGCCGATAAAGCACACGTCAATGGCGGTGCCCTTCAGGCTCTGGCCGGGGGTGAAATCCATATAGACAAAGGCGTCTTGGGCCAGCACCTGCTCTTCGTCGGGCAGGCTGTCGGGCACCGGCAGGGTTTCGTTGATGGCAATGCCCTGGCCGGGGGTGATGCCCCAGGTCACGGTGGGGGCAATGTCGGCGGCGTCAAACACCACTACGTCGTCGTACTCGGCGTTGGCATCGCTGCGCAGGGTATTCCACCAGGCCACGGCCTCATCCCAAGCCTCGCCCTTGGGGGCAAAGTCGCGTCCATTGAGATAGTCGTAGGTGATTTGGTCGGGGTTGACGTAGCCGCAGCGCGCCCCGCCCTCGATCGCCATATTGCAGAGGGTCATGCGCTCTTCCATCGACATGGCCTCGATCGCACTGCCAGCAAACTCGTAGGCATAGCCCACACCGCCCTTCACCCCAAGCTTGCGAATAATGTGCAGCACCACGTCTTTGGCGTATACCCCAGGCAGCAGGGTGCCGTTGACCTCCACGCGGCGCACCTTGAGCTTGCCGAGGGCCAGGGTTTGGGAGGCCAGCACGTCGCGCACCTGGCTGGTGCCAATACCGAAGGCGATCGCCCCAAAGGCCCCGTGGGTCGAGGTGTGGCTGTCGCCGCAGGCAATGGTCATACCCGGCTGGGTCAAGCCCTGCTCGGGGGCAATTACATGCACAATGCCCTGGCTACCCGAACCAATGTTGTAAAAGCGAATGCCGTGATCCTGACAGTTTTGGTCGAGGGCCTGCATCATGGCCTCGGCTAGGGGGTCAGCAAAGGGACGGGCCTGGCTCTCGGTAGGGACGATGTGGTCAACGGTGGCGACGGTGCGATCGGGATACATCACCGTAAGCTGACGCTCGCGCACCATGGCAAAGGCCTGGGGGCTAGTGACCTCATGCACCAGGTGCAGCCCAATGAATAGCTGGGTCTGCCCCGAAGGCAACGTGCTAACGGTGTGTAAATCCCAAACCTTGTCGAACAGCGTACCCTTACTCATGACAGACCTATGGGCGATAACGGTAAAAACTGCGGCGAATGCGTTGCCAATTGTCTATCTTAGCCCAAAGCCTCTGCCCCATATCTTTGCGACCTATTCCCGCAGCCTGGATGAGAACTGTATCCCACGGTTCTTGTCACCCCTTTATCGATTCTTTACGATTTGCTGGTAGGTTCCAACTTGGTATAGCTAAGGCCTCTGGTCAGGCATAGCGAACTTTGACCAGAGTTGACCTACACAAGAAACTGGTTCGATTAAACAGGAGATATGTCATGGGTTTTCTAGGCAAGCTGTTTGGCAAAAAAGAAGAAGAGAAAGCTAAGGCCACCCCTAAAATCAACGTGAAGCAGGCCGCTACGGCAGCCTCTATTGACCCCGCCAAGGTGGGCATTGATGGTCAGTTTGACGAGAGCGGTCTGGCCAAGCGTGTGGCGCTGGCCCTCGACCAAGCCAATATTTCTGACACTGTTGGTCTCTGGGTGGCTCAAACCGGCTCCACTGTGGTGCTAAAGTACAATCCCGACGCTGAAGGCGTGCTGGAGCAGGCCAAGAAAGTAGCCCTCACCGTAGACGGTGCTACTAACGTAACCACCGAAGCCAATTCCTAGAGCAACCTTAGGCCATCCCCAGCCGAGTGTTGGGGATGGCTCAGGCCCAATAGCAGCTGATACCAACGCCAGAACCGGCAACCATGCCGTAGTTCTGGCGTTTTTAGTGGGAGTGGGATAGATTCAGCGGTTTGGAGCCAGTGGCTACGGTCTCAAGTTCTCCGAGACTTCTACGGGAGCATCCACTAAGGCGTCAACGTGAGAGATCTTTTCAAGTAAATGCAGGTAGTGGGCGCTGGCCGCGGGAGAAAGACCGCTGATATCAATCTGGGGAATGTCTCTGGGGCGTCGCTCTAGGTCATGGCGGTAGGCGCGATCGTAGTAGTCCAAAATGATGGCGCAGGCCTCGCGCAGGTTTCCCGATTGGATATGATGGATAGCGGTTTGGGTGCGATCGCCCCCCAGTCGCTTCCGAATCCGCTCAGTCGCCGCCACCAATTCCTCGGTAGAGGCTTCGCCGTAGATCTCCACCAGCAAATCTAGGCGCTCGTCCACGGAGCGCACCACCTCCACCGCCGGAGCCGCATCCATCTGCGCAAACAGCTCGTCGGGAATGCGGCAGGTGCCCACTCGGCGGCTTTCGGCCTCCAGCCAAATGGGGCGTTGATCCTTGGGGGCCAGTCCTTGACTGTCGCTCGGAAAGCTTGCCCACTGGTCTGCCAATAAATTCTCGTAGTGCTCCGTAGAGGGCTGGGGCGGCAGCAGCAGCGCCCCAAAGCTGCTGCCCCGGTGGTTGGCCAAACCTTCTAGATCTAATACTGACTCTCCTAAGGCCGCCAGCTCTTGAAGAATTAGCGTTTTGCCGCTGCCCGTCATTCCGCCCAAAATCACAATTGGTTTGGGCGTCGCTAGGGTCTCCCGCACCCAGCGCCGGTAGGCCTTGTAGCCGCCATCGAGGAGGTGGACGGTAAACCCTGCCAATTCCAAAATCCAGCCGATGCCGCCGCTGCGCATGCCCCCCCGCCAGCAGTGAACTCGCAGCTGGTAATCGGGGGCTAGGGACTTAGCCGCCCGCACAAATTCGCCGCACTTGGGGCCAGCAATGTCAAACCCCAGCTCTACCGCCGCCTCGCGGCCCACCTGTTTGTAGCAAGTGCCCACCTGGGCGCGCTCATCGTCTGTAAACAGTGGGAAGCTCACCGCGCCGGGAATATGCCCTCGCTCGTATTCCCCAGGACTGCGCACATCGAGAATTGGGCCAGAGCCTTGCAGAAAATCATCGATATCTAAAGGCTTTGGCATGGGTGATTGGACAAAATTCAGGGTTGGCTAAGGTTTTAGTGTAGCGGTTTGAGTAGGAGCGTTAACCGGAGCGGGGACGACGATATAACCCTCAGTGCGATCGCCCAGCACCCAATTCCTTTCCACTCCCCAATACCACCAGTGAGCGGCCACATAGGCGCAGGTGAGGCTATCGAGCTGGTCTTCCACTGCCTTCATCGCGGCTCCGGTAAACGGAATTTCGGGCAAATCGGTTTCCTTGAAATCTAGCGCAGGCTCTAGGGTGGGCAGCACCGAGAGCTGATACTGCCGCAGTTTCTCTAGCTCGGGGCGGCGCTGGGCTAAAGTACCTTTTTTGTATTTCAAGATTCGGTTGAGGCCAAACAGGTGCACCGTCGCCGGGTGGGGAAATACCTCTAGCTGAAACCGCCCCTTTGGCCGGAGCGGGCTGTGGGGTTGATGCCTGAAGCCCAGGGATTCGAGCGCTAGGCCAAAGGCGATCAGTTTGGCGGCAAAGGGGCGGCCCCGGTTGGCGGGGTAGCAGCCGGCGTCGTAGCGGCCAAAGTGCTTGTGGGCGAGGCGATCGGGCAGGCGCATCCCGGCCTCGTTAGGAATCAGCGTTGGGGCATCTACAGCCACTACGGCGTTGGTCGATCCCTCAGTCCAGTGGGAGATCCACGTCAAAATTTCGTCTACGGTCTGAAGGCGATCGAGCGACAGTAGCCGCAGATGGCCCTCGTCTAGGTGCAGACAGCAGAGCCCGGTAGGCCCACTCTGCCAGCCCAGATCAACCCCGAGAAAGCGCTGATAGACGGGGCAATTGGGGAGCGGATACGCGTTCGGGATTGACGTTCGAACACCTTGGGAATCAATCATTCTGCCAAATCCACATACTCGCGTTGGTCGCCCCGCCGGTACATGCGGGTATTGACCTTGGGATAATCGCAAATGTCAAACTCCAGCCGCATGCCGCCGACCAGGTACACTAGGTCTTCCGTAAATGGATTGCTCAGGCTGTGGGCCAACCCGCCAGTGGCAAAACCCATAAAGTCGCCGGGGCCAACCTCCATAGTTTCGTCGCCGATTTCCGCCAGCCCTCGTCCCGAGAGAATGTAAATAAATTCCTCCTCGGCCTGGTGGACGTGATACTGGGTCGAGTCGTGGCCGGGTTCGACCCGCACCAGGTGAACGCCGATGTACTCAAACCCAACGGCATCGCCCAGCGACCTGCCGTGGCGGATTGCTTTAGGATTGAGGGGATGGGTGAAGGTGGCCTCGGGCAGGGCGGCGATCGCAGCGGCGGTCAGTAACGGGTGAGAGCGGTGCATAGGCCAATCAAAATTTAGGGATTATTTGGAGCGCAACGGGGTTAGAACACACCATGAAGTCTACACTTGCACAACTTACCGCCCGGTTTGACCAGGCTTTGGTCGCGGCCTTTGGCGCAGACTTGGCGGGTACCGACCCGATGCTGGTGCCGACGAGCAACCCCAAGTTTGGCGACTACCAGGCCAATTTGGCAATGTCGTTGGCCAAGCCGCTAAAGCAGAAGCCCCGCGACATTGCTATGGCGATCGTCGAAAAACTCGATGTCAGTGACCTGTGCGAACCGCCCGAAATCGCTGGCCCCGGCTTTATCAACCTGCGCTTCAAAACCCTGTACTTGGAAGATCAGCTCCGGGCGATGCAGGCCGATCCGCGCCTGGGGGTAGAGCCTGTGAAGACTCTCCAGAAAGTAATTGTGGACTTCTCTAGCCCCAATATTGCCAAAGAGATGCACGTGGGGCATCTGCGATCGACCATCATCGGCGACTCCATTGCTCGAGTGCAGGAGTTCATGGGCAATGATGTGCTGCGGCTTAACCACGTGGGCGACTGGGGCACCCAGTTTGGCATGCTGATCACCCATCTCAAGGAAGCCTGCCCCGAGGCTTTGGAAGCAGGTTCCAAAGTCGATATTGGCGACTTGGTAGCGTTCTACAAGCAGGCTAAAAAACGCTTCGACACCGACGACGACTTCAAAACCCGCTCTCGTGAGGCCGTGGTGGGGTTGCAGGCGGGGGATGCGATCGCCACCAAAGCCTGGCAAACCCTCTGCGACCAGTCTCGCCAGGAATTCCAAAAACTCTACGATCGCCTCGATATCTCCATCCAAGAGCGGGGCGAGTCCTTCTACAATCCCCTTCTGGCAGATGTGGTGAAGGATCTCGAATCCCTCGGCCTGCTGGTGGAAGACCAGGGCGCTAAGGTGGTCTTTGCTGAGGGTTTTACCAATAAAGACGGCGACCCTCTGCCACTGATCATCCAAAAAACCGATGGCGGCTACAACTACGCCACCACCGATTTAGCCGCCATTCGCTACCGCACCCAGCAGGATGAGGCCGAGCGTGTTCTCTACGTGGTGGATGCGGGCCAGGGCAACCACTTTGCCCAGGTGTTTCAGGTGGCCGCGAAAGCGGGATGGATTCCCGACGGCGTTGAACTCACCCACGTACCCTTTGGCGTGGTGCAGGGCGAAGACGGCAAAAAGTTCAAAACCCGCTCTGGTGACACAGTCAAGCTCAAAGATCTGCTGGATGAAGCAGTCAGCCGCGCCCGTGCTGATCTGGAAACCCGCATTCAGAGCGAAGAACGGCACGAGACCGAGGAATTCATCCAGGACGTAGCCGAGGCCGTGGGTCTTGGCGCGGTCAAGTACGCCGACCTCAGCCAAAACCGCACCAGCAACTACATCTTTAGCTTCGACAAAATGCTGGCCCTGGCGGGCAACACGGCCCCCTACATGCTCTACGCCTACGTACGGGTGCAGGGCATCGCTCGCAAAGGGGGTATTGATCTAGACAACCTGCCCGCCGAGGCTCGCATTCATCTGGAAGACGACAGCGAGTTTGCCCTGGCCCGTCACCTGCTCCAGCTCGACGAGGTGCTAGGAGACGTCGCGCAAGATCTCTATCCCAGCCGCCTCTGCCAGTATCTGTTTGAGCTGAGCCAAAAGTTTAATCAGTTCTACGATCGCTGCTCAGTACTTCAGGCGGCAGAGCCCCAGCGCACTTCCCGCCTGCTGCTCTGCGACCTAACGGCCAAAACCCTTAGACTAGGGCTATCACTGCTCGGCATTCGGGTGCTGGAGCGGATGTAGATTTGATGAGGCCCAGCTAGCATCTGCCTAAAGAGAGGGGGCAAACATTCCAAAAAATGTTTTCCTCAAGATAAGTTCAACATAATTACAAAAACGGGGCATTTATCCTGAAGGTACACCCCTGATTTAAAAGTAGTTACAAGGCCATATTTAATCTTTGGTTTCCCCTATGAGAGCCATCGCAGCCCCTATGGTTAGAAGGTTGCAGTAATTTCACTTACTTCGGTAAACCTCAGTTCATCGAAATTATGCAATTCCAAAAAGATTGTGCTCTCCGATGTCAATAGCTGTTGAGAGCACAGTGAGCTGGGGAAAGCTAGAAGTGCATCTAGACAAGTTTTTTAGTCTGCGGTTGAAACTATCACAATGGCCTATACGGTTATTGGTCACTACAACGCTGGTTTAGTCTGCTTATCGTTTGGAATTGCAATTCTGGCTTCGTACACCACGCTGAGCTTGGGGCACCAAATTTTGGCGGCAACGGGATGGCGGCAGTGGCCCTGGCTAACGGGCGGTGCCCTGGCCATGGGCACCGGCATTTGGGCTACCCACTTTGTCGCTATGCTGGCCCTAGAGTTGCCGCTGCCGGTCAGCTACGATCTGCTCACCACCGGGCTCTCGCTGGTATACGCAGTGCTGGCGGCGGGGATGGCTCTGTGGCTGGTCAGCCGCCCAGGGTTTAGCTGGTTGAGCCTGGGCGCGGCGGGCATTGTGATGGGGTTAGCGATCGCCTGGATGCACTACACCGGCATGGCCGCCATGGATATGCCGGCCCACATCAACTATCGGTGGCACCTGGTGGGGCTTTCGGTCGCCATTGCTGTTGTTGCCTCAACCGTTGCCCTGGGCTTTACCCTCTGGTCTCGCCGCAACCCCGATCAGGGCGATCGCTGGCCCGCCAACCTGGCGGTGCTAAATTTGGGACTGGCGATCGGTGGCCTGCACTATACCGGTATGGCGGGCACCCTGTTTTTTCCCAGCCCCAATTTAGTAGAGCTAGTAGAAACGGATGGGATGCTGCCGAATTTAGAAGGGCGCTGGCTGGCCCTAGCAGTCGGCCTGGGAGCCGGACTGATTTTGGTGATCACTCTAATCATGGTGAGAGTCAATCAGCGTCTGACCCTACAGCGTCTCCAAGAGGAGGCTCGATCCAACAGCGAACGCCGGTTTCGCACCCTGATTCGTGAGATGGGGGTGGGGGCGCTGCTGCTCAATCCCCAGGCCGAAATTTTGATTAGCAACCAGGCGGCTCAGCGGTTTTTGCAGTTGCCCGAGGCCGACGATGCTCCCCTGGTGTTTGGTCAGACTGGGGTAATTTGCCGTGAAGACGGCACCCCCTTTGCGCCCGCTGACCTACCGGTGCAGCAGGCCATTGCCCAAAAAATCCCGGTGGGAGACGTGGTTATCGGGGTCAGCGCCACCATCAATGACCCACCCCGCTGGATGCTGGTCAACGTTGACCCCCAGCTCAATGAGGCTGGCGACATCGAACGGGTGGTCTGCACCTGTAGCGACATCACCATTCAAAAGCAGGCCGAAGACGCCGTGCGGGCCGTAGCCAACCGCGAAAAGGCCGTCATGCGCATCGTGCAGCGCATGCGCCAAACCCTCGACTTAGAAACCATTTTTGCCTCCACCACCCAGGAACTGCAACAGGCGATCGACTGCGATCGCGCCTGGATCTATCGCTTTAACGACAATTGGAGCGGCTCGGTAGTGGCCGAAGCTCTCACCGACCCTATCGCCCTCTCAACCGTGGCAAATCCGGCCTCGGGTTCCTCGTTAATTGATCGCGTCGACTGCGGTGCTCGCCAAATGCAAAATAGCGGCTTTGACGAGGGCTATCTGCTGTTAGAAGACACCTACCTGCAAGAAACCCAGGCCGAAACCTACCGCCAAGACCGCACCTACCACCGCGTTAACGACATCTACAGCGAGGGGTTTGACAGCTGTTACCTAGAGTTTCTAGAGCACTGGCAGATTCGTGCCTACGTCATCGTGCCAATTTTTGCTGGCAGCCAGCTCTGGGGGCTGCTAGGCGTTTACGGCCATCACCAGCCCCGCGACTGGACCCGCCATGAGGTGAAAATGGTGCTTCAGGTGGGGGCTCAGCTGGGCACTGCTGTGCAGCAGGCCAACCTGCTCCACAAAACCCAGCAGCAGGCCCAAGCCCTAGACATTGCCAAGCGCGCCGCCGATGCCGCCAGCCAGGCCAAAGGCGACTTTTTGGCCAGCATGAGCCATGAGCTGCGCACGCCCCTTAACGCCATTCTGGGCTTTACCCAAATCTTGCACGACGACGACAGCCTCAATGAAGAGCACCGCGAGTTGATTGCCATTGTGAATCGCAGCGGCAACCATCTGCTGGGGCTGATCAACAACGTGCTGTCCCTGGCCAAAATCGAGGCCAACAAAATTAGCCTGGATGAAACGGCCTTCGATCTGCACTACCTCCTCCAGGCGGTAGACGATATGCTCCAGCTCAAGGCCGAAGCCAGGGGCATTCGTCTGGAAGTCGTGCCGCCGCCGCCCCTCGCCCATCGGCTGTGGGCCGATGAGGGCAAACTGCGGCAAATTCTCATCAACCTGATTGGCAACGCGATTAAATTTACGGCGAAGGGCGGCGTTACCGTGCGATCGCGGCTGCGAGGCAGCGCCCTAGCGCTCGATCGCGGCGACAGTAAAACCCACCGGCTTGAGATCACCATCCAAGACACTGGCGTTGGCATTGACCCCAACGAGCTTTCCTACCTATTTGAGCCCTTTGAGCAAACCCAATCGGGGCGACGCTCCGCCGAGGGCACAGGACTAGGGCTCTCCCTGAGCCGCAACTTTGCCCAGCTAATGGGGGGCACCATTGCCGTAACCAGTCGCCCTGGAGAGGGATCCACCTTTACAGTTAGCCTCCCCGTCGGGGCTGTTACGACTGACCTGCTCGCCCCTCCTCGGTCAGAACGGGCCATTGTCTGCCTTGCCCCCTCCCAACCCCAGTACCGCATCTTAGTGGCTGACGATGTGGCCGAAAGCCGACTGCTCATGCGCCACTGGCTAGAGGGAGTCGGGTTTGAGGTGCGCGAAGCCAGCCAGGGAGAAGAAGCCCTTGATTTGTGGACAGCCTGGCAACCCCATCTCATTTGCCTCGACATGCGTATGCCCGTGCTCGACGGCTACGGCGTCGCTCGCCGGGTGCGCCAGCTACCCGGTGGCAGCGCTACGGTGATTGTTGCCGTTACCGCCAGCGTGTTTGAAGAACAGCAGTCAAACTGCATCGCGGCGGGCTGTAATGCCGTGTTGCCTAAGCCCCTTCAGCGCGAGCAACTGTTAACGCAAATCGGCCGCAGCCTTGACATTACCTATCAGTACACCGATGTTGGGCGTCCCCATGCCGAAACCTCTACAGCTGATTTCCTCAGCATCGATGGGCAAAGCCCCGGCAAAAATCCTCGCCCCCTCACCCCCGCCGACTTTAGCTCTCTGACCACCGACTGGCTGACCCAAATCCACCAGGCCGCTCAGGCTGCCGACGATCAGCAGGTTCGGCGACTGATTGCCCAACTTCCTGCTGAGCAGCAGTCTCTAGCTCAGCGACTAGACCTTCTGGTCAACAATTTCCGCCTCGATGTCATCATCGACCTGACGGCTGTTCCCACTGCACCCGTTTCCCTGTAGCACCGCACTATGATTACCGCGATTAACGCCGTACCCCATGCCAACGAGGATGCAGATCTTCTGCTGGTGGATGATATCCCTGACAACCTGCGAATCTTGTCCACCATTCTTGAGGCCGAGGGCTACCGCTGCCGCAAGGCCATTAGCGGGGCTTTGGCCCTCAACGCCATTGCTCTGGCTCCTCCCGCTCTGATTTTGCTGGATATCACCATGCCCACCATGGATGGTTTTACAGTGTGCCGCCAACTCAAAGCCAACCCAGCGACCCAGAGCATTCCGGTGATCTTTCTCACCGCTCGTGATGCCGAAGCCGAGAAAGAACAGGCCTTTAGCCTGGGTGCGGCAGATTATATTGTCAAGCCTTTCATGGCCTACGAGGTGCTGCTGCGGGTCAAGCATCAGCTCGCCCTGCGTCGGCAGCAGCAGCAGCTAGAGACCCAAAATCAGCAACTCCAGGCCGAAATCAAAGAGCGTCAAATAGCTGAAGCCGAACTTCGTCGCCAGCGTCAGCGCTCTGAAGAACTGCTGACCAACGTGCTGCCGTTTCAGATTGCCCAGCGCCTCAAGGAGCGGGAGCAGGCGATCGCCGATCATTTCGATGGCGTCACCATTCTGTTTGCTGATATTGTCGACTTCAGCACCGTGGCGGCCAACCTTACCCCCTGCGAGCTGGTGCATTTGCTCAACCGGATGTTCTCTGCATTTGATGAGCTGGCCGCCATCTATAAGCTCGAAAAAATCAAAACCATCGGCGATGCCTATATGGTGGCGGCTGGGGTTCCTAGTCCTCGCGCTGACCACGCCCAGGCGATCGCCCAAATGGCCCTCGATATGCAGGCGACCATCAGCCAGTTTCGTCGCCCCGACGGTCGCCCTTTTGAACTACGCATTGGCATCAACTCGGGCAGCGTCGTGGCTGGGGTAATTGGCATTCGCAAGTTTATCTACGACCTCTGGGGCGACACCGTCAACATCGCCAGCTTTATGGAAACTACGGGGGAGGCAGGCAAAATTCAGGTGTCAGAGATCACCTATGCCCACCTCAAAGACCAGTTCACCCTAGAACCCCGCGGCCCCATTTGCCTTAAAAGCGGCGACACTTTGACCACCCACTGGCTGGTTGGTCAGGGGCAGCCCAACCCCTGCTGCCCATCGGGCATAGCGCTGGAGTATCCCACCAGCCCGGCGCTTTGCTGTGGCTAGGGCAAGGTTAACGCCATAGCAAAGCAAACCCTGACGATGAGCCTGAGCTAAGGCTCATCGTCAGGGTTTGAGTCCCCATCAGTACCGCCAGCCGGTTGATCGAGCCGGGCCGCCTGACGTATCTAACCCTCTACCGCCGCTCCAACTTCAACCGGTATCGGCGTTGGGGTGATCGTAGGCCCCAGGGCAGCATTCATTAACCCTAAAAACAGCGGGTGAGGGGCGCTGGGGCGCGACTGAAATTCGGGGTGAAACTGGCTGGCAATAAAGAACGGGTGGCTAGGCAGCTCAATAATTTCCACCAGGCGACCGTCGGGGGACGTGCCGCTGACCTGATACCCTGACTCCACAAACAGGTTGCGGTAGGCGTTGTTGAACTCGTAGCGATGGCGATGGCGCTCATAGACCACCTCTTCGCCATAGAGGCGGCTCGCCAAGGTATCGGGCGTGAGGCGACAGGGGTATAGCCCTAGGCGCATGGTGCCGCCCAAATCGACCACGTCCTGTTGCTCCGGCAGCAGGCTGATCACCGGGTTCGGGGTCTCAGGGGCGAACTCTGAGCTGTCGGCACCTTCCAGGTGGGCAACGTTACAGGCCCAATCCACCACCGAGCACTGCATGCCCAGACACAGGCCTAAAAAGGGAATGCCCCGCTCTCGGGCATACTGAATGGCCTGCACTTTGCCGCCAATGCCCCGAGAGCCAAACCCTCCCGGCACCAAAATGCCGTTGACGCCGCTCAGGTGGGCATCTGGGCCCTCGGCCTCAATGTCTTCAGAGTTGATCCAGCGCACGTTGAGGGCGGCCCGATGGGCGATCGCCGCATGACGCAGCGCCTCGACCACCGATAGATAGGCATCGTTGAGGCTGACATACTTGCCCACAATGGCAATGTCCACCGGCCGACTAGAGCTGTAAAGCCCCTCTACCAGAGCCTCCCACTGACCTAGGTGGGGCGGGCGCTGGTCAAGGGCAAGAATCTTGATGGCCTGGTGGGCCAACCCCTCCTGCTCTAGCTTAAGGGGCACTTCGTAGATGCTGCTGGCATCCTGACAGGTAATCACCGCCTCAGCGGGCACATCGCAGAACTCGGCGATTTTTTCCTTCATCGGCTGGGGCAGGGGGCACTCACAGCGGCACACCAAAATATCGGGCTGGATGCCAATGGAGCGCAGTTCCTTCACCGAGTGCTGGGTCGGCTTGGTTTTGAGCTCCCCAGCCGAGGCAATATAGGGCACCAGGGTCACGTGCATGTAGAGCACGTCCTGCCGCCCTACATCTTTGCGAAACTGGCGAATCGCCTCTAGAAAGGGCAGCGACTCGATGTCGCCTACGGTACCCCCGATCTCGGTAATCACCACGTCGGGGTTGGTGTTGCGGGCCACCCGCAGAATGCGTTCTTTGATTTCATTGGTAATGTGGGGAATCACCTGCACCGTGCCCCCCTGGTAATCGCCCCGCCGCTCGCGGTTGATCACCGCCTGGTAGATCGAGCCGGTGGTGACGCTGTTGAGCCGCGACATGGCCGTGTCGGTAAAGCGCTCGTAATGGCCCAGGTCGAGGTCGGTTTCAGCCCCGTCTTCGGTGACAAACACCTCGCCGTGCTGAAAGGGGCTCATGGTGCCGGGGTCAACATTGATATACGGATCGAGCTTAAGAATAGAAACGGAGTAGTCGCGCGACTTGAGCAACCGCCCCAGGCTAGAGGCCACAATGCCCTTACCGATGCTCGATACCACGCCACCGGTTACAAATACAAACTTCGTCATAGCAGCTCAACCCAGACCCCAGAAGCGTGAACCCGTTAATTGTGCCACAGGCACCAGGCACCCCGCCCATCTTTAACGCTGGGATCAGATCTGGCTGCTTAGATGCCAGGGGCACCGTCGTTGGCATCGGGCTGCACTCGCCGCTGCACCGAGTCGCCGTGGGAGGGTAGTCCTTCGGTTTCGGTCAGCACGGCGATCGCATCGGCCACCCCCCGCAGCGCCTCCGGCGAGTACTGCATCAGGCTGGAATGCTTCATAAAGGTTTCAGTCGACAGGGGCGAGGCATAACGGGCCGCGCCGGAGGTCGGCAGCGTGTGGTTAGGCCCAGCCAGGTAGTCACCCACCGCCTCAGGGGTCGAGTGGCCCAAAAAGATCGCCCCGGCATGGCGAATGCGTTCCAGCAAGTCCCAGGGTTCAGCTACTTCTAGCTGAAGGTGCTCCGGGGCAAACCCATTGGAAAGGTCAGCCGCTAGCTCTAAGCTATCGACGACGACGGCTAGGCCATAGTTAGCGATCGCCTTCTCCGTCAGCGTCTGGCGGGGATGCCCCATGAGCTGCCGATCGACCTCAGCCGCCACCTGCTCAGCCAGAGCAGCGTTCGTGGTAATCAAGATGGCAGCGGCGATCGGGTCATGTTCCGCCTGAGCCAGCAGGTCAGCGGCCACGTGGGCGGGGTTGGCCGTATGGTCGGCAATCACCAGCACCTCAGAAGGCCCGGCTAACGAGTCAATACCCACGGTGCCAAACACCAGCTTTTTCGCCAGGGTCACATAAATATTGCCGGGCCCCGTAATCACATCCACCGCCGGAATTGTCTCCGTGCCATAGGCTAAAGCCCCAATGGCCTGAGCCCCTCCCACCCGATAGATTTCGGTAATGCCTGCCTCTTGGGCTGCCACCAGCACCGCTGGGTTAACCGTGCCCGTTTGGCTAGGGGGCGTCACCATCACTACCCGAGGCACCCCGGCCACCCGAGCTGGAATAGCATTCATAATCACGGTGCTTGGGTAAGCAGCCCGCCCGCCGGGTACATAGAGCCCAGCTCGGTCAACGGGGGTATAGCGCTTGCCCAACACCACCCCGTTGTCCTCAAACCGAACCCAACTCTGGGGCACCCGCTGACGATGAAATGATTCCACATTCTTACAGGCCAGGCGAATGGCATCCAGCAGACCCTTGCTCACTTGCTGATAGGCGGCATCTAGCTCAGCCCCCGAAAAGCTCAGTCCCTCAGCGGCTAGGGTGACGCCGTCAAAATCGGCGGTGTACTGCAACAGCGCCTGGTCTCCCTGGCGACGTACAGCATGCAATATCTCTCGAACCGTTGCTTCCTTGTGAACGACCTGGTCGTCGTGGGTGCGGGCACAGATGCGTTGCAGCTCTGTTCTTGCCTCAGTTAGCTGATGAGTGATGCGGAGCATTACAGCTAGGAATCCCGATAAGCCAGCAAGGTGCAGTTGGCAAGGTTGACCCCATACTTAGGGAAGTAGAGTATCCCTGAAAGGCAATCAACGCCAGCGTTCTAACATCCTAGTCGATCTAAAGGCTAATTTGGCAGGAAAACAAGGCATTCAATTACACCAACACCACCGTTAGGTGCTAACATGTTTTATCCAGTCAATATAATCTTGTTAAGCTAGGGCGAACTGTGGCAAACATTAAGTCTGCACTGAAACGAATTGAAGTTGCCGAACGCAATCGGCTCCATAACCGCTCCTATAAGTCGGCGGTTAAAACCCTAACCAAAAATTACCTCGCTGCGATCGAGGCTCACCAGGCTAACCCTAGCCCCGACTCCCTGAAGCAGGTCGAAGCTACTATGGCTGCCGCCTACAGCAAAATCGATAAAGCTGTTAAGTGTGGCGTGCTGCACGCCAACACAGGTGCGCGCAAGAAGTCGCGTATAGCCCGGGCCCTAAAGGCTCAGGAGGCGGCAGGGGCTGCGTCTTAGGCAGTTTTGGGTTGACCAACGCTGCCTGCCGTTTTTGTCGCTGCATTCCCTATGCCTCTGGTTGATACCCACGTACATCTCAATTTCGAAACCTTCGCTGGGGATCTTGACGAACTAGCCCAGGCCTGGCGACAGGCCGGGGTTTCGGCTTTGGTACATTCCTGCGTAGAGCCAGGGGAATTTTTGGCGATGCAGCGCATTGCCGATCGCATCCCAGAGCTGTTTTTATCGGTAGGTCTGCACCCCTGCGATATGGACAAGTGGAGCACCGCGACAGCAGATCAGATTGCTCAGCTGGCGGTCTCTGACCATCGAGTTGTAGCTATTGGCGAAACCGGCCTCGATTTCTATAGAGCCGATGATGAAGCAGTTCAGCGCGAGGCCTTCTGGCAGCAGTTGACGATCGCTCACCGCCAGGGGCTACCGGTTATTGTCCACTGTCGAGATGCCGCCTTGGCCACCGCTGAGGTGATTCGAGAGTTTCAGCTCACCGTTGGCCCCATTACGGGTGTAATGCACTGCTGGGCGGGTTCCCCAGGCGAAACCCAAGCGTTTTTAGATCTGGGCTTCTACATCAGCTTCAGCGGTATCGTCACATTTAAGAATGCCCACCAGGTTAAGGCTTCGGCTCAGATGGTACCCAGCGATCGCCTGCTCGTCGAAACCGACTGTCCTTTTCTTGCCCCAGAGCCTCGCCGTAAGGAGCGACGTAATCAGCCAGCCTTTGTGTATCATGTGGCGGCTTACCTCGCCGAGCTGCGCCAGGTTGAATTTGAGGCTTTAGCCCAGGCCACTACTCATAACGCCGTGACATTGTTCAACCTACCCAAGTCCTTTGTATTTTCCTCTGCTGATGCCGATACACTTCGTCTTCCGACCCCGGCGGGCGGCTAGGCCGTTAGCTTGATCAGGCAAGGTGATTCGTTCACTGTTGCCTGCTGTTCCAGACGCGTCGTTGATCTTGGCCACCTGCACCTGGCCAACCTGCACTAGGAGACCCATGACTGAAACCACCGTTTACCAAGCTCCCCCCAACTTTGTCCTGCCCGACCTGGTAGAAATTCAGCGGTCTAGCTTTCGCTGGTTCCTAGAAGAAGGGTTGATCGAAGAGCTGGAGAGCTTTTCTCCTATTACCGACTATACCGGTAAACTTGAGCTGCATTTCCTTGGGAAGCAGTACAAGCTCAAAAGCCCCAAATATGACGTTGATGAAGCCAAACGACGGGATGCCACCTATGCCGTACAGATGTATGTGCCCACGCGGCTAATCAATAAAGAAACCGGGGAAATTAAAGAGCAAGAAGTCTTCATCGGCGATCTGCCGCTGATGACCGATCGCGGCACCTTCATCATCAACGGTGCAGAGCGGGTCATCGTCAATCAGATCGTTCGTAGCCCTGGGGTCTACTACAAGGCTGAGACCGACAAAAACGGTCGCCGCACCTACAACGCCAATCTGATCCCCAACCGAGGGGCCTGGCTCAAATTTGAAACCGACAAAAACGATCTGGTTTGGGTTCGTATCGACAAGACCCGTAAACTGTCGGCTCAGGTGCTGCTTAAGGCGTTAGGGCTAACCGACAACGAAATTTTTGATTCCCTGCGTCACCCCGACTACTTCCAAAAAACGATTGAGAAAGAGGGCCAGTTCAGCGAAGAAGAGGCTCTGCTAGAGCTTTACCGCAAGCTGCGTCCCGGTGAACCGCCTACCGTGGCGGGCGGTGAGCAATTGCTGCACTCGCGCTTCTCCGATCCCAAGCGCTACGACCTGGGACGAGTGGGGCGCTATAAGCTCAACCGCAAGCTTCGCCTCAATGTGCCCGACGCCACTCGGGTGCTGACCCCCACCGACATTCTGTCGGCGATCGATTACTTGATCAACCTCGAATTTGACATTGGCTCCATCGACGACATCGACCACCTGGGCAATCGCCGGGTGCGTTCCGTGGGTGAGCTGCTGCAAAACCAGGTGCGAGTGGGTCTGAACCGCCTAGAGCGCATCATTCGGGAACGCATGACCGTTTCCGACTCAGACTCGCTTACTCCCGCTTCTTTGGTAAACCCCAAGCCGCTGGTGGCCGCTATCAAGGAGTTCTTTGGCTCTAGCCAGCTCTCCCAATTTATGGATCAAACCAACCCTCTGGCGGAATTGACCCACAAGCGACGCATTAGCGCCCTCGGCCCGGGCGGTCTTACCCGCGAGCGAGCCGGTTTTGCCGTACGTGACATCCACCCCTCCCACTATGGCCGCATTTGCCCCATTGAAACGCCGGAAGGCCCCAACGCCGGTCTGATTGGCTCCCTGGCTACCCACGCCCGAGTGAATGAATTCGGCTTTATTGAAACTCCCTTCTTCAGGGCTGAGAACGGTCGGGTCTTCAAAGACGTCGAGCCCATCTACATGACCGCCGATGAGGAAGACGATCTGCGGGTTGCGCCTGGAGATATTGCCACCGACGAAAACGGCTACATCATCGGTGATACCATTCCGGTGCGCTATCGCCAAGACTTTACCACCACCGACTCCACCGAGGTGGACTACGTTGCGGTATCGCCAGTGCAGATTATCTCCGTGGCCACCTCGCTGATTCCCTTTCTCGAGCATGACGACGCTAACCGAGCGCTGATGGGCTCGAATATGCAGCGCCAGGCGGTGCCCCTGCTGCAACCTGAACGGCCTCTGGTGGGCACCGGTCTAGAGGCCCAAGCGGCCCGCGACTCAGGGATGGTAGTTATTAGCCGTACCGATGGGGAAGTGGCTTACCTTGACGCCGATCTGATTAAGATCCGCGATCCTGAAGGCCATTTCCATACCTATGAGCTGCAAAAGTACCAGCGTTCTAACCAGGATACCTGCCTCAACCAGCGCCCTATCGTGTTTCCTGGAGAGCAGGTACAGGCGGGACAAGTTTTGGCGGACGGCTCTGCTACCGAGGGCGGTGAACTCGCCTTAGGGCAAAACGTGCTGGTGGCATACATGCCCTGGGAAGGCTACAACTACGAAGACGCTGTACTGCTCAGCGAGCGTCTAGTATTCGATGACGTCTACACTTCCATTCACATCGAAAAATTTGAGATCGAGGCTCGGCAAACTAAGTTGGGTCCTGAGGAAATCACCAGGGAAATTCCTAACGTGGGGGAAGACTCCCTGCGTCAGCTGGACGAAACTGGCATCATTCGCATTGGAGCCTGGGTTGATTCGGGAGATATTCTGGTTGGTAAAGTTACCCCTAAGGGAGAATCTGATCAGCCTCCAGAAGAAAAGCTGCTGCGGGCTATTTTTGGGGAGAAAGCTCGGGATGTGCGGGATAACTCTCTGCGAGTGCCAAACGGCGAAAAAGGTCGAGTGGTTGATGTGCGGGTGTTTACCCGAGAGCAGGGGGATGAGCTGCCCCCTGGGGCCAATATGGTTGTGCGAGTCTATGTGGCGCTGAAACGGAAAATCCAGGTGGGCGATAAGATGGCTGGTCGCCACGGCAATAAGGGAATTATTTCCCGCATTTTGCCCATTGAAGACATGCCCTACCTGCCTGACGGCACCCCGATCGACATTGCCCTCAATCCCCTGGGTGTACCCTCCCGGATGAACGTGGGGCAGGTGTTTGAGTGCCTGTTGGGCTGGGCGGCTGAGAATCTTGACGCCCGCTTTAAGGTAATTCCCTTTGATGAGATGTACGGAGAGGAGGCTTCCCGTAACTCCACCCACGGCAAGCTCATGGAGGCCCGAGAAACGACCGGTAAAGACTGGATCTTTAACCCCGACGACCCCGGCAAAATTGTACTGCGCGATGGCCGCACGGGTGAGGCTTTTGATAAAGCCATTACCGTCGGTAGGGCCTACATGCTGAAGCTCGTACACCTAGTTGACGACAAAATTCACGCCCGTTCTACAGGGCCTTACTCTCTGGTGACTCAGCAACCTCTGGGCGGCAAGGCCCAGCAGGGTGGTCAGCGCTTTGGAGAAATGGAAGTTTGGGCCTTGGAAGCCTTTGGGGCCGCCTACACCCTCCAGGAGCTACTGACGGTCAAGTCGGACGATATGCAGGGGCGCAATGAGGCCCTAAATGCGATCGTCAAGGGTAAGTCGATTCCTCGGCCGGGTACCCCTGAGTCCTTTAAGGTGCTGATGCGAGAGCTACAGTCCCTCTGTTTAGACATTGCGGTGCACAAGGTAGAAACTCGGGAAGACGGCACCAGCCGCGATACTGAGGTAGACCTCATGGCCGACGTTAACAGTCGTCGTACTCCGTCTCGCCCCACCTACGAGTCCATCGCCCGGGATGAAGAGCTAGAGGAAGTAGAAGACTAGCCTGTCCCTGATTCGACCCCGGAATTGTGTCTGACCCAGTTCCGGCGGTTGGCCTAACCTGCATTGAATTAATCAGACCGCGCGCGCTTACAAGGAAAATACCCAGCATGGCCAAGCTAGAACAACGGTTTGACTACGTCAAAATCGGATTAGCCTCTCCAGAACGCATTCGCCAGTGGGGAGAACGCACCCTGCCCAATGGGCAAATCGTGGGCGAAGTAACCAAGCCTGAAACCATAAATTACCGTACTCTCAAGCCCGAAATGGACGGGCTGTTCTGTGAGCGCATCTTTGGCCCCGCTAAAGATTGGGAATGCCACTGTGGTAAGTACAAGCGGGTGCGCCATCGCGGCATTGTGTGCGAGCGCTGTGGTGTAGAGGTGACTGAATCTCGGGTGCGCCGTCACCGCATGGGCTACATCAAGCTGGCCGCTCCGGTGGCCCACGTGTGGTACCTGAAAGGCATCCCTAGCTACATCGCCATTTTGCTGGATATGCCGCTGCGGGATGTGGAGCAGATTGTCTACTTCAACGCCTACGTGGTGCTCGATGCAGGCAATGCTGAGAATCTCAGCTACAAGCAGCTGCTGACAGAAGATCAGTGGATCGAAATTGAAGACCAGCTCTACGACGAAGAGACGGAGCTGGCTGGAGTAGAGGTTGGTATTGGGGCTGAAGCCCTCCAGCGGCTTCTGGAGGATCTAGAGTTGGAAGCTACCGCAGAAAAACTGCGGGAGGATATTGCCAACTCGAAGGGGCAAAAGCGCGCCAAGTTGATCAAGCGCCTGCGGGTGATCGACAACTTCATTGCCACTGGTTCTAAGACCGAGTGGATGGTGCTGGATGTGATTCCGGTGATTCCGCCCGACCTGCGGCCTATGGTGCAGCTCGATGGCGGTCGTTTTGCGACCTCTGACCTGAACGACTTGTACCGTCGGGTGATCAACCGCAACAACCGGCTGGCTCGCCTTCAGGAGATTTTGGCTCCTGAGATCATCGTCCGCAACGAAAAGCGGATGCTGCAAGAGGCGGTGGATGCGCTGATCGACAATGGTCGCCGGGGTCGCACCGTGGTGGGGGCCAACAACCGCCCGCTGAAATCGCTCTCCGACATTATTGAGGGTAAGCAGGGCCGTTTCCGGCAAAACCTGTTGGGTAAGCGGGTTGACTACTCTGGCCGTTCGGTCATTGTGGTAGGGCCAAAGCTGCAAATTCACCAGTGCGGTCTACCTCGGGAGATGGCGATCGAGCTGTTTCAGCCCTTTGTGATTCACCGGCTGATTCGCCAGGGGCTGGTCAACAATATCAAGGCGGCCAAGAAGCTGATTCAGCACAATGACCCCAGCGTGTGGGACGTTCTGGAGGAAGTGATTGAGAGCCATCCGGTGATGCTAAACCGGGCTCCTACCCTACACCGTCTGGGGATTCAGGCCTTTGAACCCATTCTGGTGGAGGGGCGAGCGATTCAGCTGCACCCGCTGGTGTGCCCGGCCTTTAACGCTGACTTTGACGGTGACCAGATGGCGGTGCATGTGCCGTTGTCCCTTGAGGCGCAGTCGGAGGCCCGGCTGCTGATGCTGGCTTCGAATAACGTGCTGTCGCCCGCTACTGGTCAGCCGATTATTACCCCGTCCCAGGACATGGTGTTGGGCTGCTACTACCTGACGGCGGAGAACCCCGATGCTGTCAAAGGTGAGGGCCACTATTTCGGCAGCATGGAAGACGCCATTATGGCCTTCGAGCAGGGATTGGTGGATCTCCACGCTAAGGTTTGGCTGCGGTTTGATGGAGAGGTGGAGTCTGATCAGCCCAAGAGCACGTCTCCGGAGCGGATGGAGTCTGAGGATGGCACGATTACCGAAATTTACCCCGATCGCCGGGTGCGATTGGATAGCGAAGGCCAGTTGATCTCCCAGTACATCAAGACCACGGCGGGCCGCATCATCTATAACAAGGCGGTGCTCGACGCGATCGCAGGCTAGGGGCCACAGCAAAATACCGACACAGCACGAACATCACTATACAAGGGCGAAACTATGGCTGAGCAAGGGGCACCTCAAACCTCTCTGACCTTTCGAAACCGGATTATCGACAAGAAACAGCTCAAGAAGCTGATCTCCTGGTCGTTTACCCACTACGGCACCGCCCGCACGTCCCAGATGGCCGACCGCATCAAAGACTTGGGCTTTAAGTACGCCACCCGAGCCGGGGTCTCCATCAGCGTGGAAGACCTCCAGGTGCCCGAGCAAAAGAAGGGCATGCTGGCCGCTGCCGAAGAAGACATTCGCATTACCGAAGAGCGCTACACTCGGGGCGAAATCACCGAGGTAGAGCGTCTCACTAAGGTAATCGACACCTGGAACGACACCAGCGAAGAGCTGAAAGACCAGGTGGTAAAGAACTTCAAGGAAAACAACCCCCTCAACTCGGTGTACATGATGGCCTTCTCCGGGGCGCGGGGGAACATCTCTCAGGTGCGCCAGCTGGTCGGTATGCGAGGTCTGATGGCGAATCCTCAGGGGGAAATTATTGACCTGCCTATTAAGACCAACTTCCGCGAGGGGCTGACCGTTACCGAGTATGTAATCTCCTCCTACGGAGCCCGAAAAGGTCTGGTGGATACCGCACTGCGCACGGCAGACTCGGGCTACCTCACCCGCCGCCTGGTGGACGTGTCCCAGGATGTGATCATCCGGGAGCACGATTGTGGCACCCAACGGGGGATTCCCCTGCGCAGCATGACCGATGGTGAGCGGGTACTGATTCCCCTGGAAAATCGCTTGCTGGGCCGTGTTGTCGCTGAAGATGTAGTGCATCCCAAAACCGGCGAGGTCTTGCTAGAGAAAGACCACCCGGTTTCTCCCGAAACGGCAGAACTGTTGGCGGAGGCGGGGGTTGAAGGCGTAGTGGTGCGATCGCCCCTCACCTGCGAAGCCACCCGCTCCGTCTGCCGCCTCTGCTACGGCTGGAGCTTGGCCCACTCCGAGATGGTTGACCTAGGCGAAGCGGTGGGCATCATTGCTGCCCAGTCCATCGGTGAACCGGGCACCCAGATGACCATGCGCACCTTCCACACGGGCGGTACCTTTACCGGCGAAGTGGCCCCCCGCATTCGGGCCAGCAAGGACGGCACCGTAAAGTTGCCTAAAAACCTGAAGACCCGTGTTTTCCGCACCCGCTACGGCGAAGATGCGTTGATGATCGAGTCGAATGCCGACGTAGTGATTGAGGGCAGCGGTAAAAACAAATCCGAATCCCTGCCCCAAGGCACCATTCTTTTCGTCAACGATGGCGAAACCGTGAAAAAAGAGCAGCTCCTGGCCGAGTTGCCCTCCGCTGGACGCACCCGCAAGGTGACTGAAAAAGCCACCAAAGACGTCACCTCTGACCTCGCTGGGGAAGTGAAGTTTGCTGGCCTGGTTCAAGAAGAAAAAACCGACCGACAGGGCAACACGACTCGCCTCGCCCAGCGGGGTGGTCTGCTGTGGGTGCTAGCCGGTGACGTCTACAACCTGCCCCCCAGTGCGGAGCCTGTGGTACGCAACGGCGATTACGTCAACGCCGACGACACCCTAGCCGAAACCAAGCTCACCACCGAGCGGGGCGGCCTAGTGCGTCTGCCCGAGGCCGACGACGAAAAAGGCACCCGTGAAGTCGAAATCATCACCGCCTCGGTGATGCTCGACCAGGCCCAGGTGCGTAAGGAACAGGGGCAGGGGCGCGAACATTACTTCATTGAAACCGCCCACGGCCAACGGTTCTCCCTGATTGCCACCCCGGGGGCTAAAGTTACCAGCGGCCAGGTGATTGCCGAACTCGAAGACGATCGCTTCCACACTCAAACCGGCGGCATCGTCAAGTTTGCTGGGGTCGATGTGGCTAAAAAGGGTAAGGGTAAGCAGGGCTATGAAGTCGTTCAGGGCGGTACCCTGCTGTGGATTCCTGAGGAGGCCCACGAGGTCAACAAAGACATCTCTCTGCTGATGGTGGAAGACGGCCAGTACCTGGAGGCAGGCACTGAGGTCGTTAAAGATATCTTCTGCCAAAACAGCGGCGTGGTCGAAGTCACTCAAAAGAACGATATTCTGCGGGAGATCTTGATCAAGCCCGGCGACATTCACATGGTGGATGCCCCTGAAGACGTGATGGATCGCGACGGTGCTTTAGTCAACGCTGGCGAAGAGGTGATGCCGGGCCTAGTGGCCGACGCCCTGCGCTACGTCGAGTATGTTGAAACCCCCGATGGCCCCGCTCTGCTGCTGCGCCCGGTGGAAGAGTATGTGGTGCCCAACGAGCCCGCCGTGCCAAGCCAGGACAGCGCTGCCGATGCCACTGGTTCGATCAAACTGCGTGCCATCCAGCGCATTCCCTTCAAAGATGGGGAACGGGTGAAGTCGGTGGTTGGAGTTGAGCTGCTGCGCACTCAGCTAGTGCTCGACATCGAAGACGAGTCGCCCCACGTGGTGGCCGACATTGAGCTAGTACCCGACGACCAGGATACTGACCTGATGCGTCTGCAAATGGTGGTGCTCGAAACCCAGGTGATTCGCCGTGACGTGGTGGCTGACCAAACCCAGGGCAGCACCGTCACCCGGCTGCTGGTGGAAGACGGTCAGCAGATTGAGCCCGGCGCAGTCGTGGCCCGCACCGAGATTCGCTGTAAAGAGGCGGGCGAGGTGCGCGGTATTCGCGAAGGGCAAGAGGCCGTTCGCCGAGTGCTGGTAGTGCGCGAGGCCGATCGCATGAAGGTCGATCTCCAGGGCAAAGAACCGACGGTGAAAGTGGGCGATCTGGTAGTGGCCAACACCGAACTGGCCCCTGACCTAACCCATGAGGAATCGGGCCAAGTAACCGCCATCGACGGTGGCCAAATTTCTCTGCGGCTGGCTCGTCCCTACCGAGTATCTACCGGTGCCGTACTGCACATTGAAGACGGTGACCTGGTGCAGCGGGGTGACAACCTGGTGCTATTGGTGTTTGAGCGGGCTAAAACCGGCGACATCATCCAGGGTCTGCCCCGGATTGAGGAACTGTTAGAGGCTCGCAAACCCAAAGAAGCCTGTGTGCTATCGGAGCGCCCCGGCAATGCCCAAGTGGTGTACAGCGATGACGAAACCGTAGAGGTCAAAATCATCGAGGACGATGGGGTGGTCACCGAGTATCCCATTAGCCCCGGCCAAAATGTGATTGTTTCGGATAGCCAGCGGGTGAGCACCGCTGAGCACCTCACCGACGGCCCCGCCAACCCCCACCAGATTCTGGAGGTGTTCTTTAAGTACAACCTCAGCCTGGGCATGGGCATCCACGATGCGGCACTGGGAGCCTTGCAGGAGGTGCAGTCGTTCTTGGTTAACGAGGTGCAGTCGGTGTACCAGTCCCAGGGTATCGATATCTCCGACAAGCACACTGAAGTGATCGTACGGCAGATGTCGTCGAAGTGTCGCATTGACGATGGTGGCGACACCACTATGCTGCCGGGTGAGCTGGTAGAAATCTACCAGGTGGAGCAGGTCAACGAAGCGATGGCGATTACGGGCGGTGCTCCGGCGGAATATACGCCGGTACTGCTGGGTATTACCAAGGCTTCGCTGAACACCGACAGCTTCATCTCGGCGGCTAGCTTCCAGGAAACCACTCGGGTGCTGACCGAAGCTGCCATTGAGGGCAAGTCGGACTGGCTGCGCGGTCTGAAGGAGAACGTCATTATTGGGCGTTTGATTCCGGCGGGGACGGGCTACAATGCCTACG
Source organism: Leptolyngbya sp. CCNP1308 (assembly GCF_034932455.1). Lineage (NCBI taxonomy): Bacteria > Bacillati > Cyanobacteriota > Cyanophyceae > Leptolyngbyales > Leptolyngbyaceae > Leptolyngbya > Leptolyngbya sp. CCNP1308. Next base: position 129,410 of record NZ_JAYGIH010000077.1, read on the forward strand.
AAGAGTCGCCTCCTCCAGAACTCGACCCAGCCTACGAATCGGCCATTTTGGACGATGATATGGTGCTTCAGGATGTGGTGCTGGATGATTTTACCGCCCGCAGCTATGACCTAGATGGCAACCTCAGCATGCTCAACGACGATGAGATGATCGGGGGCATGTCGTTAGACGAGGGCGGAGCGAGGGGCACAGGCAACGGTGACGGTGCTGGTGCGGCTAACCTAGATGACGACCTGTTGATTGACGATCAAACCGAAGCCCTCTAGGTAGAGCTTTAGGGCGATCGCCCTAAAGCCCCGGCTGAGCTAGCTCAGCCGGGGCTTTATTTTTTGGCATTACACAGCGCTGTTCAGGGAAACAGCCTGATCGATCCTTGAGAAGGCTAGGTCAGCGTAGTAGTCAAAAAGGGGCATCCCCGCTGCTGTTTTAGCGCAGCGTTCTCCTACCCTGGGGCTTAAACTAATAACAAGAGGGAGGTAGCGCAGGCGGTTGCGGATTGGCGTTCGCCAATCTGAGGAAAGTCCGGGCTCCCGAAAGACCAGACCTGCTGGGTAACGCCCAGTGCGGGCAACCGTGAGGAGAGTGCCACAGAAACATACCGCCGATGGCTCAAGGAATTGTCCAGGGGCACAGGTAAGGGTGCAAGGGTGCGGTAAGAGCGCACCAGCAGCATCGAGAGGTGCTGGCTCGGTAAACCCCGGTCGGGTGCAAGGTCAAGGGGCAAGGTTGGTCTTTTTCCGGCCCCGCTGTTACGTACCGCAAGAGGCGTTTGGCAACAAACGTCCCAGATAGATAACCGCCCCCCTGGCAACAGGGGAACAGAACCCGGCTTATGTCTACCTCCTTCCCCAATTTTGCTTCTACTGATGTTGATAGTTCGTTGACTGTGACCGATCTCCCCCCGTTTCGGCAGCGCCAGCTCGAGCAATGGGTGCAAAATTCATCCCTACCCGCCGCTGTTGCGATCAACTGGGTGCGCCTAGATCAGGCGCTTACCCACAGGTCGGTCGACGCGACCCATAACTACGAACAGCTAGAGCTGCTGGGGGATGCAGTGCTGCGGCTGGCGGCGACGGAGTGCCTGCAAGAGCATTTTCCCGAGGCCTCGGTCGGAGAATTATCTGCTGTGCGTTCAGTGCTGATTAGCGATCGCACCCTCGCCCAACTAGCCCAGGCGCTAGACCTCGCGCCCTACCTGACCGTGGCTCCTGGGATGACCGTTGGCCCCACCCACCTGGCCGATGCCTTAGAGGCGGTGGTGGCCGTACTCTATTTGGAAACCCATACCCTGGGAATGGTACGCGCCTGGCTCGACGATGCCCTGCTGCGCCTGGCGGCCATCGTGCGCCAAGATCCGGCCCGGCAAAACTACAAGGTGGCTCTGCAAGAGCTAACCCAGGCCCACAGCAAAACCTTACCTCAGTACCGCACCGTAGAACAGCAGCCGGTGGATGGCGACCCCCAGCGCTATGCATCCACTGTGTGGTTTCGGGAAACCTGTTGGGGAAGCGGCCACGGCTCCACCAAAAAACAGGCGGAGCAGGCCGCCGCCGCCGCCGCCTACGATCGCCTTTGCCAAACCCTCACCCATGAGTCATCTGCTCCGTCCCATTAACCTGGCTATCTTTGGTCTGGGCCGCTGGGGCAGCCACCTGTTGCGCAATTTTTTGGCCCTGCCCGCAGCGCGGGTAGTGGCGATGGTTGACCCTGACCGGCAGCAGCTGGAGGACTTGCGCGATCGCTTTACCCTCGGCGACACCGTAGCCTGCTACGACGACTGGCATCGGGCCATGATCCATCCGGGCCTGGAGGCCGTGGTGATCGCCACTCCGGCCAGTACCCACTACCCCATGATTCAGGCGGCCCTCAAAGCGGGTCTACACGTGCTGAGCGAAAAACCTCTCACCTTAGACAGCACCAGTAGCGCTGTCCTCTGTCAGCTAGCCGCCGCCCAGCAGCGACAGCTCATGGTCGATCACACCTACCTGTTTCATCCAGCGGTGCAGCGGGGTCGCGAACTGTGCCCGCAGCTTGGCCCCCTGCGCTATGGGTATGCCGCCCGCACTAACCTGGGGCCGGTGCGCCCCGATGCCGACGTGTTTTGGGATCTCGCTATCCATGACATTTCGATTTTGAATCGCTGGCTGGGGCGACTCCCTACAACCGTCGCTGCCTGGGGGACAGTGTGGCTGCAAACCCCATCGGCCCAGGCCCCTACCGGGCTGCGCGATGCCGGCTGGCTGAGGTTACTGTATCCCAACCCCCCTGGTAGCAATCCTCTAGAGGTGATGGTTCACGTCAGCTGGGCCAACTCCGATCGGCAGCGGCGGCTGGCGCTGGTGGGCGATCGCGGCACTCTGGTCTTCGACGAAAGCCCCCAGGCGCATCCTCTGACTCTCTATGCTGGGCACTTCCAGGCCCAAGCGGCTCCCTTTGTACCCAGCGGGCCTGAGGCCGAGGTGGTGACGATCGCCCCCCAAGAGCCGCTCAAGCAGATGTGCATCCACTTTCTAGACTGCGTTGCCAACGATGCACCCTCGTCGGTATCGGCGGGGCAGATGGCCACCGACCTAGTCAGGGTTATGGAAGCGATCGCGATCGCCGCTGAAACAGGCCAGTCAGTGGATCTCTAAATCTACTGCTGTAGCCAGTTTGGTCAAGGCATTTCTGCTCTGAGCGTTTGAACATTCAAACGTTTGAACGTTTTCTGGAAGTCCCAAACTAAATGACTATGGCTATAAATCTGAGGATTTAAGCCCTGTCTCTGACGTTTGAACTATTTCATTCGATTGAGATAGTGGTGATTTTTTGCCCAGGGTGGGCAAGCTACCCCCGTGGGCCGATGCCCACCCTCGGTATATTCTGAGAAGTTTGTTTCAGCTGCTTAATAACATTGCAGCTTCATGAACTCAGAATAAGTTTGCTTTGACATTCTAATCGGGCGGGCTATACCTAAAACAGCTCGTCGCCTTTTTGTCAGGGCAAGGGTTTGAGTTTCTGGTCGTCAGCCTTCAAAACCCCTCACACACAAGACCTATGTACTATTCACACTGGCTTACAGCAGCAGCGGTTCTAGGGCTTTGCGCTTTACCAGGGCAAGCTCTGGCCTCCCCCCAAGATCTGCAAACAACGCCCTTGACCATGGCCGATGCCCTGGCTGTTGAACAGCATAGCCAAGACAGCCTCGACAGTGTAGCCAACGAACTAGACCAGCAGGTAGGTCGCCAAGACAGCAGTGGTACTACTGACTTGGCTGAGTCATTAAATTTACCTATCCTCAACGACCTGATAGACGAATCGGGAGAGTTAAACCTACCCCTGGGGCTGACGGTCTACGATGCCATGGGCACAACCTCTGTGGGTTTTGGCTCTAAGTTTTAGGCTGCCTCTGAATCGGCAGCTGCCGCGGTGAAGCACCGACTTATCGCCCTAGCCCGGTATACTACCAAGGAAGGAAAGTGGAATACCAGGCCTTGGGCGTCGATCTTCGTAGCTACGTTTACATTGATAATCTCCAACCCCAGCATGCGGCCTACATGGGCACCGTCTCGCTGGGGTTTTTGCCGTTGCCCGGCGACGCTTCTCTGTGGATAGAGATTTCCCCCGGCATTGAAATCAACCGCATTCTCGACATCGGTCTTAAGTCTGCCGTGGTGCGCCCTGGCACCCTGATCGTCGAACGTCTCTACGGCCTGCTTGAACTTCACGCTAGTAACCAGGGGGAAGTGCATGCCGCAGGCGGAGCCATGCTCGATGCCCTGGGGCTCACTTACCGCGAGCGACTTAAGCCCCGCGTCATTTCCAGCCAGGTGATTCGCAACCTCGACCCCCACCACGTTCAGTTAATTAACCGCACCCGCCGTGGCAACATGATTGTGGCGGGCCAAACCCTCTACGTGTTTGAGGTAGAGCCGGCGGCCTACGCGTCTTTAGCCGCCAACGAGGCCGAAAAAGCGGCCATGATCAACATTCTGCAAATTAGCTCGGTGGGTAGCTTTGGCCGCCTTTACTTGGGTGGCGAAGAGCGCGACATTTTAGCCGCGCAAAGAGCCGTCATGGCGGCGATGGAGGCTGTACCGGGGCGCGCCTATAGCAGTGATCAGCGTCAGGAGTAAATGGCCCTCCAGAGTACCTAATCCATTCCCAAAGCGATACAGGTGCCCTACAGGGCCGTTAACCGCGCCCAAGACGCCAGGGCGATCGCCCCAATACGTGGGTTCAACCGAGCAGCGGTTGCCTGAGTCAGAATAGGCGGAAAGCAGGATGCTACCTCTGCACACTTAGTCGCGCCCACATGTTGTTAAACTCCAAAGACTCGTCTGATTGGGATCCGGTGTCGGCCTAGCACTGGTTAAAGATGGCCAGCTAGCCCTCGCTGCCAGCGATGTAAAAATTTTGGGAAAAAAGGACTTTTCCCATCGGCTCGATTTCTGAAAGAGGGAAAATCATAGAGTTGTAGTTCTGTTTTACCTGCCGGAATGCTCCAATAGACATGGTTTTCGGCGTATTGATCAGCAATTCTGATGCCGTTTTCCTGAGCGATCTGTCAAGACATTCGTTGAGTCTGCACCAGGGGGAATAAGCTTTTTTTGGATTTTTGGGGAACGAAATAACTCTGTCGAAGGGAGGATAGAGGCCTCTTAGGATCGTGTTACAACTCATCGAGTCTGATTAAGCTCTGTAACGCTACTCAATCAGATTTGTAACACTTGTTAGGACGTAACTTTCCATGACTCCGAACACTCTTCGCATTGCCCTGGGTCTTGTGCTCTTTGGTGCCGCTCCTGCTGCTATCACTGCATTTCCTCAGCAGGCGATCTCTGATACCCACAAGCCCCAGGCCGAGCAGCCTGCCGCCATGGAGATGGAGGAACCCACTGACGCTGAGCAGCCCAGCGTTATGGAAGAATCCACTGACGCTGAACAGCCCAGCGCTATGGAAGAACCCACCGATGCTGAGCAGCCTACCGCCAGCACCGAGCAATCTATTGCTGAAATCGCCGCTGGTGACGAAGATTTTGAAATTCTGACCGCTGCGATTGAAGCGGCTGGCCTAACCGAGGCTCTGAGCAACAGCGATCTGTCTATCACGGTCTTTGCTCCTACCGATGCAGCCTTTGAAGCCCTGCCTGAAGGGACTCTAGATGAGCTGCTGCTGCCCGAAAACCGCGATCAGCTGGCGCAGTTGCTGACCTACCACGTGGTAGATGGCGAAGTTCGCTCCACTGATTTGACCTCCGGGGAAGTGGATACTCTGACCGGCGCGCCTGTGACGGTGATGGTGGGCGAAGAGGCTGTCACCATCAACGAAGCGAACGTGGTAATGGCCGACATCGAAGCCAGCAATGGCGTTATTCACGCGATTGACTCGGTGTTGCTGCCGATGTAGTCGCTTGAGCAATAGGCTCTGCGTCATGCCCTGAGGGATACAGTACTGCGGCGAAATACCAGCGTTTTACCGCCTACCCTCAGTCTGTGACCGATAGTAAGCGGTCGTCCTCACGTTGGGGCGACCGCTTGCTGTGGGGCCGATGCTGGGCAGGCGATCGCAGCCCCGAGGTGCATCAGTGGCCGTTGAAGGGCGATGGTTCTAGAACCGGCCCCAGGCCAACGCACGCTGATATCAGTTTGTTGAAGTATCATCAGCAGTAAGTGCTAGCTCTTTAACCACGGTTCGAGGGTGAGTCTCAGAGATCGCGGTGTTGCGTTATTCGGTGTGAGTGCACCGGGCCTTTGGGGGCATACTTGACTCCGAAGGGCATACTTAATTTTGATGATGAGCTAATCGCAGTGACTGTTAGAGCATGAAGGATTCAACCCCAGGCGATCAGAAGCAGCTTCTACTAATCGACGACGACCCCAACTTAATTTTGTTGGTCAAGGACTATCTTGAGTTCCGGGGCTACGAGGTGAAGACGGCGGGCAATGGTCGAGAGGCTCTCGATATGCTGGAAAACACCACACCAGACATGATCATCTGCGACGTGATGATGCCCGAGATGGACGGTCACGCCTTTGTCCGCCACGTGCGCGAGAATCCATCTACCGAGTGGATTCCAATTTTGTTTCTCTCTGCCAAAGGCCAAAGCCAGGATCGCGTCAAGGGGCTCAACACTGGGGCCGACGTGTACATGGTCAAGCCCTTCGAGCCTGAGGAACTGGTAGCCCAGGTAGAGTCTTCCCTCAAACAGGCCTCCCGGCTGATCAAACAGCAGATCAAGGGCGGCGGTAGCCCAGCCATTCAGGTTCCCTTTGACGTGGAGCTGACGCCTACCGAGCTGCGGGTGGTGCAGTTTGTCGCCCGGGGGATGGCCAACCGCGAGATCGCCAACGAGCTTCAGGTCAGCCAGCGCACCATTGAGAGCCACGTCAGCAACATGCTGGGCAAGACCGGCCTCAACAACCGCACCGAGCTGGCCCGCTGGGCGATCGAGAACAATAAGGCCTAGGGACAGTCTGCTGCGTGCTTGGATTCCCACCGTGAAGGTGAGTGGGTGTGAGGGTGAGTGGGTGAATACCTGTCACAATCAGAGGGTGAACTGTTAGCGCGCTGCCCTGTATGACCTCTGCCCCCCTAAGCTGGTCGGCCCTGGAAGAACTGGCCGATTTTTCTGTTGACTACGCCAATGGCCCCACGAATGCCCAGTCTCGACTGCGCCTGTTTGGCCAGCCCGAGTCGGCGGTGCGGGTTACCCTCTACCGCGACAATCACGCCTGGTGCCCTTACTGCCAGAAGGTGTGGCTGTGGCTGGAAGAAAAGCAGGTGCCCTACCGGATCGAAAAGGTCACCATGTTTTGCTACGGCGAGAAGGAAGCCTGGTATAAACGCAAAGTGCCCTCGGGCATGTTGCCTGCCCTGGAGTTGGACGGGCGGATGATTACCGAAAGCGACGACATTCTGCTGGCGCTGGAGAATGCCTTCGGCCCTCTGGTGTGGGGCATGAAAGATCCACAGGTAGTGCCCCTGCGTCAGCTAGAGCGCCTGCTGTTTCGGGCTTGGTGTATGTGGCTGTGCCAGCCAGCGCGATCGGCGGCAGCAGACCAGCGGGCGGGGGAACAGTTTGTTGGGGTGGTGCAACGGGTAGAGCAGGCCCTGGCCAGTACTCCCAGCCCCTTCTTTTTGTCAGAATTTAGCACCGCCGATGTGGTGTTTGTGCCCTACGTGGAGCGCATGAATGCCAGCCTTTACTATTACAAGGGCTACTCGCTGCGCGAGGAAAACCCTCGCCTCAAAGACTGGTTTGATGGGTTAGAGAGCCGCTCAACCTATCGCGGCACCCAGAGCGACTTTCACACCCATGTGCACGACCTGCCGCCGCAGATGGGGGGTTGCTATGAGAATGACTTGCCTCAGACTCGACGCAACCAAGCCCAGGTAGAGCTCGGCCCCTGGTTTGGCCTGCCCGATGTGGCCTACCCAGAGCCAGCAACCTCCCGTGTTGAAGCCCTGACTCGCACGGTGAAGCACCGAGACAACATTATTAAGGTGAACCCGGCCGCGAGGGATGAGATTGATCTGGCCCTGCGCTGTGCGCTGACTTATTTGATGACGGGGGAGCCCTGCAAGCCTCCGTCTGGGTCTGAGCTGGGGCTGCGGTACCTGCGCGATCGCATCAACGTCCCCCGCGATATGTCGATCTATGCCGCTAAGCGCCTGCGCGAAGCCCTAGAGGCAACCGCTGCCCTTGCTGGAGATACCCGGCCCGAGTCGCTGCCGACTCGCCACCGCCGCGACCAGAACCCGGTGAATTTTGCCGCGACGTTATAGCTCGACGGGGTTGACCTCCCAGACAATGCCAAAGCCGGGCTTGGTGTCAATATAGGCGCTGTTGGGAGAAAGAAAGCGATCGCTGGTGCCATACCTTATCTCTTGGCTGGGGACAACGATCGGCGAATCTACTGCCCTGTGTGACGAAAGATTGGCTCAAATTAGCAGAAGCATTTGATAAAAAACACTCATCTTTTTGGTGCTGTGACCACCCTTCGACGCGCAAATCTAAGTATAGACTTAAGGATATTACTCAAAGCAAAAGCATAGATCTATGTCTTTTGTTTGATCTCAATGTCAGGTCTGAGCGATCCAGTTGCTCTCCTTGCGACCCTCTCCATTCACAGGTGAATTTCTGATAGGTGTTTTCGTCACGGGCGGGCTTTGGCTCGCCACCGCCACACACAACTGATCAGCATGGAGCAAACACCATGAACAAGTTTGACTCAGCTAAACTGCGAACCAGATTTGACAACACCAGCGAAGGCTGGCTAGTGCAGGTATACAGCGGCGATCGCCGCCTGCTCTGCGTGCTCGATTCGTCTCACGCCTGGACTTTTTTGTGGGGCTGTGGGGTTGGTCTCCTCCTGGCGGTGGGGTGGGTTAATCTCGCCAGCTCCAGCCCCTCCCCGACCCCTGGGCCAGCAACCCCTCCCCCCGAAATGTGGATTGATTAGCCGGCCAGGGCCAAGCAGATTGGCAGAGTCCTATGACGGCTGCGTTGGGTCTTGCCTGACGCAGCAAAGCTCGTTCAGCTATGGGTTGTGGCGGCGGCGCTGGCCCATGCCATCACCCATTGAGAAAACTCTGCAGTCGCAATTTGCATTAAGCAAGAATATGTCAAGGGTTGTTAGGTAAAAGCAAAACTTATAGGTTGGATTTGACATTGCGTTGCAAATCCATGCTGAGCAGCCAAAAAAATCCCTGCCTTTCAGGATAGACTCAAGCACATAGAGATTTGGGCCTTGATAGATGAAAATCTATGCAAGGTACTGCAGAACAGCGGCACCTTGTAGCTCTCTGCGGAGAGTGGCCCGCTCTAAACACCCTGTCGGCAGGTATTTGCAAAACACCTGTGCTGTGGGGGTGAAGCGCTGCACCCCTACTTTCCTCAACGTCTTAAAGCTCACCTATCACCATAGCCACTCCTCGTCAGAGGAGACGAAAGGAGGTTTCCGTGGATTTCTTGTCTGAGTTCTTAACCAATTTTGGGGCGCAGTTGCAGTCCCCCACCCTTGGGTTTCTAATTGGCGGCATTGTCATTGCCGCCCTCGGTAGCGAACTGCAAATTCCCGATGCGATCTACAAGTTCATCGTCTTCATGCTGCTGATCAAAGTCGGCATGACCGGCGGCATTGCGATCCGCAATGGCAATCTGTCAGAGATGCTGCTGCCCGCGCTGTTTGCCGTGGCAACGGGGATCTTGATTGTGCTGATCGGGCGCTACACGTTTGCCAAGCTGCCAGGCATCAGAGTGGTGGATGCCGTTGCGACCGCGGGCTTGTTTGGGGCCGTGAGTGGTTCTACCATGGTCGCTGGCATCACGGTGCTGGAAGGGCAAGGCATCGAATACGAGGCCTGGGCCGGGGCTCTCTATCCCTTTATGGATATCCCGGCGCTGGTGACGGCGATCGTCATGGCCAGCATCTATACCAGTCGGCAGAAGCGCGAGAAGTATCTCAAAAACGAGAAGTATCTCGGTCGGCAGACGGTTTCCGCCGGTGGGGCCCCCATCGATCAGTCCGTTGCCGCCGTTCCCAGCGGCGGGTACCCCATTGACCAGCGCAGCACTGCGGGCGGCTATGCCGACGAGATGGGCGGTGGCCCAGGCGGCTATGCCAGCGGGGCGGGCGGCGGTGCCCCCAGCAGTCGAGTCAAGATCTGGCCCATCGTGAAGGAAAGCATCCAGGGATCGGCCCTGTCGGCCCTGCTGCTGGGGCTGGCCCTAGGGATTTTAACCCGGCCAGAAAGTGTCTACGAGAGCTTCTACGATCCCCTCTTCCGCGGTCTGCTTTCGATTCTGATGCTGATCATGGGTATGGAGGCCTGGGCCCGGCTCAACGAGCTGCGCAAGGTGGCTCAGTGGTACGCCCTCTATGCCTTTTTGGCACCGTTTTTGCACGGGTTTATCGCCTTCGGCCTGGGCATGATTGCCCACTACGCAACGGGATTCAGCCCCGGCGGTGTCGCGCTCCTGGCCGTTATTGCCGCCTCCAGTTCAGACATTTCAGGGCCGCCCACCCTGCGGGCGGGTATTCCGTCGGCCAATCCCTCCGCCTACATCGGCGCGTCTACAGCTATTGGCACGCCAGTTGCGATCGCACTGTGCATACCGATCTTCGTCGGGCTGGCCCAGGCGCTGATGGGCAGCTAATTTCCCACCGCTTCGGTCTGCCGGTGCCCCCCTGGCCCGGTGACCAACGGGTTGAATGAACACATTTATAAGGAGAAGGAGGTCATCAATATGTCCAAGCCAGCCAAAAAGCTCGTCATCATCACAGAGAAATTGCTGCTGAAAAAGATCGGTGAGATCATCGACGAAGCCGGAGCAACCGGCTATACGGTGCTAGAAACCGGCGGTAAAGGTAGTCGTAACATGCGCTCATCGGGACAACCCAGCGTTTCCGACACGACCGCAAATATAAAGTTCGAGGTGCTCACCGAAAATCAAGATATGGCCCTGAAGATTTCGGATCGAGTCGCCGCCGAGTTTTTCAACGACTATGCGGGCATCGCCTATATCTGTGACGCGGAGGTACTGTACGGGCACAGCTTCTGTGGGCCAGACGGCTGTTGAATTGAGACAATGCAGACCCAAAAGCCGGGGCATGACCCCGGCTTTTGGGTAGCCGTATTGCTTGCCTACAGGACATTGACGACGACGAAGTCGGTGATGAACTGTGTGCAAGTGGAGACGGCCTGACGACTGCAAATCACATTAGGCATCGGCACGCCGATGGCGATTGGTTCGGGAATACCGCTCTACATCGGTCTCGCCCAGGTGCTGATGGGCGGATGATTGCAGACGGGGCGCGATGACTAGCCGTTCCATTGAATAATCAGTGTGCCGTCCCTAGGTTGAGAAAGATTAAGAGCTAAGATCTAGGCTCTTAGGATAATTCTAGGAAAGAAAATACCCGAGAATTTTGATGCTTCTCAAGGGCGCAGGGCTGCACTTCTACCTGGGGGTATTTTCTTTCCCAGACTTGTCCTTAGCTACGTTCATTGCAAGCACTGTAGACCACCACCTGGTTGCGTCCCCTGCTCTTAGCCTGGTAGAGAGCCACATCAGCGGCTTTAACTACGTCAAGGCCCGTGGCCCCGTGGGCAGGAAAGCTCGCCACCCCCAGCGAGACCGACAGGTGTTCTAGGGTCATGCTGTTGTAGCTCACCCGCAGCTGGCCGATGGCGTAGCGAATGGCTTCGGCCCGCGCCAGAATGATATCTGGGGGTGCCTCAGGCAGCACTAGGGTCATCTCTTCCCCGCCGTAGCGGCAGGCAATGTCAGACCCCCGCACGCTGTCGCGCAGCAGCTGGCCCACGGCTTCTAGCACGCGATCGCCCGCATCGTGGCCATGGACATCGTTAAACCGCTTAAAGTGATCGATATCGAGCATAATCACCCCAATCGGGTGACGGTGGCGCTGGGCGCGCTCAATTGCCTGAGTCAGAGCCTCTTCGAGGTAGCGGCGGTTGTACAACCCGGTGAGTGGGTCGCGAATGCTCTGATATTGCAGGGTTTCGCGCAGCTGTAGGTTGGCCAAGGCCAGGGCCACCTGCTCGGCTACGGCGCGGGCCAGCTGCTGGGTGGGCTGTTTGATCTCACTGGCACTGAGGTAAAACAGCCCCAGGGTTTCGCCCTGGGCCAATAGGGGCAGGCAAAGGGTGGTGCTGGCGATCGCCGCCGTCTCGGCATGGTGGCAGCGTAGCCCCAGGCTGTGGGGGCCGACCTGGTGCGATCGCCCCCGGCGCAGGGCCCAGCAGTCTGAGGGGCTAAAGGAGCTAAACAATGGCTGTGAGTTTAGCTCAGGCCCCCAGGTGGTGACAATTTCCATGCGATCGCGCGACGGGTTGAGTATAAAAATAGCGCCGCTGCTGCCGACAAACAGCGGTGCTACCAGCGTGCCTAGGGCCTGGTAGGCCTCCTTCACCGTCAAACAGGCCTGTAAAAAGTCGCTCATCTCTCCTAAGCGCTGCATTTCATCATTGCGCTGCTTGAGTTCATCGACGCGGCTTTCGAGCTGCTGATTGACGTCTTGAAGCACCTGTCTGGACTGTTTGAGCGCTGTAATATCGCGAAAGGTGACCGCAAAGCCATCGCCTAGCTTGACGGCAATAGCCTCAAACCAGGTGTCGATGCCGTCGTGGCTGTAGTGAAACTGGCGCTGCACAGATTCTCCAGTTTCGACCACCTGCACATAGAGGTCAAACAGCCCATCGGTCTTGTTTCCGGGTAGCTCATCTAGCAGCCGTTTACCCACCAGATACTCGGCGGTGTGCCCTACCACGGCGCAGGCCGAGGGGTTGCTGAGCAGCCACTCAAAATCGACAATGGCGTCGCTGTCGTTGCGCACAGCCCGAAAGGCCATAATGCCGTCTATAGAGCTGTTTAAGACACCGCTCAGCTGCATCTCTGAGGTTTGCAGCGCCTGCTGCATGCCCACCGTAGCGGTGATATCGAGGTGGCTACCGACCATGCGCACCACCTGGCCCTCGGCATCTTTGAGATGAATCACGCGGGTGAAAATATGCACCGTAGACCCGTTTTTGTGGCGGTGGCGATAGACGGTGCTCAGAGCGTCAACTTTGCCGCTGTTGTAGTTGTCTACCAGCTGCCACCCGGCCAGTCTGTCTTCCTCAAAAACCGTCGAGTTCCACATCTCAATGGAGTTTTCCAGTTCGTGGTCGGCGTAGCCCAGCATGGCTTTCCACTGGGGCGAGAAATAGATCTCATCGGTGGTCAGGTTCCAGTCTGAGAACCCCTCTGAGGAGGCCTCCAGCACCAGCTCTAGCTGTTCCTTGGTCGTCTGTAGCTGTAGGGTCATCTCCCGGCTGTCGGTTATATCTCGAGCGACGGCGTAGACGAGCCCATCCATCGGCACCGCTCGCCACTCTAGCCAGCGATAGCTGCCGTCTAGGCAGCGATAGCGGTTGGTGAATGAGACAACTTCTTGGTGGTTGGTCAGGGCTGAAACAACTTCGATAGTGGCGGTAACGTCATCGAGATGCACATAGCTAATGAAGGGAGTGTTTTCTAGGTCAGCCAGCCTATAGCCCAGAGTCTTTTCCCAGGCGCTGTTGAGGCGGCGAAAATAGCCGTCGGTGTCGGCAATGCACAGCAGGTCTAAGGACATCGAGAAAAACCGATCCAGTTCCTCAATTTTGGCCCCGAGCTCTAGCGCCATCTGCTGGCGCTGGGTGATATCGCGTACGATTACCAGGCACTCATCGTCACTGCACGGTACCAGGCGCACCTCTTCGTGACACAGCTGCCCCCGCTTGACCAGCTGCTGCTCCCACACCTGGAGCTCGCCCGTGGTCAAGGCCTGCTCAATCCGCCGCAGCTGGTCTGCCAGCAGGTCGGGGGGCAATATCTCCGCCAGATGGTGCTCAACGGGTAGAAAAACGCTCGAGTCGTCGGAGCTAGGGGGCAAAAAGCTAAAGCAGGTGCCGTCGCGCCCTATTCGCATCAGCAGATCAGGAATTGCCCGAAGAATCGCCTGGTTAGTCGCTTCGCTGTCGCTGAGGGCAGTCTCTATCTGCTGGAGATTGGCAGGGGGTTGCGATCGCTCTAGCTCAGCCTGCAGGCTTTGATTGACCTGCCGCAGGGTCGCCACCTGCTGCTGCAAACGGGCGTTTTCTGCCTGTAGCTGCTGCACTAAACCTGTTAAGTCATCCACGTCAGATCTAGCTCCACTGGATGTTTTCTATTCAGAGACCACAGGCGATTAAAGTCCCCACTAACGCTGTCTCGTGGCAACCGTCCCTCAGCGAACTTTTTAATGTATAGAGAGGCTTATGTCAGCTCACCCCTTCTCCTGCGCTTGACGAGGTTTCAAGCCTTTTACCCACCGCTGTCAGGCCGTCAGATGCCCATCCCTGAATCCTGCGATCTATTGATGTTTAACCCTAGTATTCCCAATCAGATTGGCAACTGTCCCGAGTGAACTTTCAAGCTAGGGGGAGATCTCAGGGCGATCTGGCCGCGCAACAGTTGAAATTTCTACGTCAGCAGCATAAGGGGGGTATCTTTGCTGCTGAGAAAGCGGGCCTCAAGGTCAACCGCTGGGAGGGGTTTAGAAAACAGATAGCCCTGCCCCAGTTCGCAGTTGAGCTGTTGCAGTCGCTCCAGTTGGGGTTGAGTTTCGATGCCCTCGGCGGTGACCGTCAGGCCCAACTGCTCGCCGAGGGTAACAATGGTATCGACGACCTTGTATTTAGAGGTCAAGACTTGAATTTGGCTGGTGAATGATCGATCGATTTTGAGGTCGTTGACCGAAAATTGGTGCAGGTAGCCTAGGGACGAATAGCCCGTGCCAAAG